>DATLVI010000004.1 GCA_035577545.1 Verrucomicrobiia bacterium | reverse complement strand
GGTGCCGGGCCAGGGATTGAACGCGCGAACCTGCCGTTCGATCTCGACCGCGGAACGCGTCCAGTCGATCCGGCCATCTTCCTTCGTAATCTTTCTGGCGTGCGTCGCGTGCGCCTCGTCCTGTTTCACGCGCGGGGCCTTTCCCTCGGCGATCAATCCCACAGTTTCCACCAACAGATCCGCGCCGAGTTTTGCCAGTCGGTCGTGCAGGGTGGCACTGGTGTCGTCGGCGTGGATCAACTGGGCGCGCTGCAGGATGATATCGCCAGTGTCCATGTGTTCGTCCATGTACATCGTGGTGACGCCCGTTTCGTGGTCACCATGCAGGATCGCGTATTGAATTGGCGCAGCGCCCCGCCAACGCGGCAGCAGCGAGGTGTGGACATTGACGCAGCCGAGACGCGGGATTTGCAACACCGCTTTCGGGAGGATCTGGCCGTAGGCGACGACAATGATGAGGTCGGGCTGGGCGGCCCGCAAGGAATCGATGGCGGCGGGCTCGCGAATCTTGAGTGGTTGTTGGACGGGAAGACCGAGACTCTCCGCCGCGACCTTCATTGGCGGTGGCGCAGGTTTGAGGTCGCGACCCTTCGGGCGGTCGGGCTGGGTGACGACAGCGACGACCTGATGTCCGGACAGCTTCGCCACCGCCTCAAGGCACGGGCGTGCGAGTTCGGCTGTTCCCATGAAAGCGATGCGCATGTCAAGTGAGCCCTAACAGAGCCGCCGGTGAAATTCAAGTGTCCTGCCTGCGTTCGTAAAAAATGACGGGCGAGAGGTGACACCCCTCGCCCGTCAATCATCCAGCATTTCTCGTTACGGAAGGAGTTGGCGTCTCATCGTCAACTGTCCAAACGGAATAAGCGTCGTATTGGTCGAGCCGTCTTGAAAGATAACATTGACCACACCGATCAGGTGCGCTTCCCCCGCGATCAGCGTATCCTTGATTTTGTCATCGTGGTCCTTAACCACCGCATCCGCAAAGCCCCGGTCATGGCCACGGTCTGTATCCACGAGCACCGCTCGTGGGCAGCCAGTGACGGGATCCAGGAAAGCCCTGCCCGCAACCGTCAGGAAACCGCCGACCAGTGCGCCGTTGGTGCTGACCCCCATCTGCATGACAAACCGCTCGTGGTTGGGGCCTGCCGCTGTGGGGTTGTCCTGGCCCGTGAGGGCAGTAATCTGCGTGCTGGTGGCGATGGTAACAATGTTGCTCGACAGAATCTTGTCGAAAACCACCAGGCTCGCCTGGCTGGAACCGCAATTAATTTCCAACGCAAGCACCTGATTGGTAGGCACGGGCAGGAGACTTTCGCCCAGCGCGAGGCTAACGAGATCGTGGCCCGCGAACGTGTCAAACGCCAGCACCTCCGTATTGGTGGCCACTGGATTCGGTAGTTGGAACACGGCACCCACGACCGCCGTTGTCCGGAATGTGCGTGGACTGAGGGGAACCCCCGCTAATGCCGTTAGGATCGCGACCCCCGAGGTCACCACACCGATTACAATCCACTGTTTCGCTTTCATCTTAATTCTCTTGAGCTCCTTTCTCGGCCTTTGTCCTGGTCAGGGGTTGCCAGCCGAGTACGCTGCCCTGACCACTGCTGAGTTAGACTGGTAAACACCGCCAAAAGTTACAGGTTGCTGTCTCCTTCGGGTACAGGGAGGCAGTCCGACAAAGACATCTGGTTACCACCCGGAGATTGCGAGGATAGTGACGCCGCGTGGTCCTGTGGTCACAAGGCGCGTAACTGTTGCGCCAACCTCAACGCTCTCAATTCCTTGCGGCAACGGCTGACGACGGCGGCGGAACCTCGCGCATTTCCTGAAAACGACCGAGAATGGCGCTCAGAATGTCGTGGGCGACTTCAATAGGCGTTTGCAGCGCATTGACGTCCACACTGATTTCCTTCGGATAATGAGCCAGGACGGGCCGCGATTCTTTGTCGTAAATATCCAGCCGATGGCGAATCGTTTGATCGTTGGCATCGTCGAGCCGGTTTTCTTTGAGGGCGCGGGATTTAAGGCGGCGAATCATCTCGTCGCGATTGTGGACCGCACGTAGACAAATCAATTTCACCACTTCGATGTATTGGTCGAGCATCTTGGCTTGATGAATATTTCGGGGGATGCCATCCAGGACCAGGACGGAGGTGACGGGGTTGAGGGCCCCCGTGTGAATAAGTTTGTCGATATGCTCGCGCCACAGACGCACCGTGAAATCGTCAGGCACCAATTCCCCTTTGCTCGAATACTGGAGAAAGACCTTCCCGACCTCGCTGCTAAGATCGATCGAGCGAAAGACGTTGCCGCAAGCGAGGTGATGGAAGCCGGGTAATATGCCAAGCAGCTTGCCCTGGGTGCCCTTACCACTGCCGGGAGACCCAAACAACAGAATCGTTTTGATCTTTTCCATATAGGCCGTCTTCCTCTCTCTAATTCAACAAGTGATACCAATTATCGCGCCGATGTGGCTCGTACCCGAGTTCCCGAATTAACCGCTGCATCGTTTCTTCGTTGATGCGAAACGTCGCTCCGGCCTGCGACACGACGTTCTCCTCCATCATCACACTGCCAAAGTCATTCGCGCCATACTTCAGCGCGACCTGCCCGATTTGCGGTCCCTGGGTCACCCAACTGGATTGCACGTTCGAGAAATTATCGAGAAAAATCCGCGACAACGCCTGCATCCGCAGGTACTCATGCGAACCGACCGACGGAACCTTCAAGCGTGTGTTCTCACTTTGGAACGTCCAGCAGATGTACGCGGTGAAACCGTGCGTGCGATCCTGCAGGTCGCGCAGACGCAGCAGGTGCTCGACGCGGTCCTCGATGGTCTCTACGTGCCCGAACATCATCGTTGCCGACGAGTTCAACCCGAAGCCGTGGGCAATTTCCATCACCCGCAGCCATTCGTCGCTCATGCACTTCAACGGCGCAATGCGCTGGCGCACGCGGTCGACGAGGATTTCGCCGCCGCCGCCGGGGATGGATCCCAGTCCGGCCTCTTTGAAACGGCGAATCACTTCTTCGAGGGGCATTTTGAAAACCCTGGCAAAATGGTTGAACTCAGGCGGCGAGAACCCGTGGATGTTTACCTGGGGAAAGTTGTGGCGAATGTATTGCAGGAGGTTCAGGTAGTAATCGATGCCGAGCTTCGGATGATGTCCGCCCTGCATCAATATCTGGACGCCGCCAATGGCCACCAACTCCTTGATCTTCTCGCCCACCTGTTCGGGCGTGAGCACGTAGGAATCATCGTCGCGCTCCTCGCGCATGAACGCGCAGAAAGTGCAATACACATCGCAGACGTTCGTGTAGTTGATGTTGCGGTCGATGATGTAAGTGACACGGCGCTCCGGATGTTTCCGTTCGCGCACCACGTCCGCCAAGGCGCCCAACTCCGGGAGGGTCAGTGCGTGATAGAGCCGCACCGCCTCCGCCGGCGCGATCCGCTCGCCATCGAGGACTTTGTCCTGAATCGTATCAACTGACGTATCGTAAATCATGACAGCCGTCCACCAACCGCATTTCCTTCAAGTACTGCTGGAACCGCCGTATTCCCTGCTTCTCAGCCGCGCCCAATTCATACGACAAGTTCTTTGTCAGATACTCCCGCCGAACTTCCGGGGTCGCTTCCGTGGCATCCTGCACAATGCGCTCAATGTTCGCAAGCCCTTGTGCTCTGGCTGTACGCAGCGGACCACCGATCGCCTTTCCATCTACCCCGCGCTGCAAAGCCCACGCCGCAAATACAAACGGCAACCCGGTCAATTCCACCCACGCTTCGCCGAGGTCGAGGATCGGTTGCGAACCGTTCCGCGTCCGGTACCAGAGCGCCTCGTCGCCAATCAGCATCATCGCCTCGTGCTCCGACAACTTCCCGCCTTCGGGCCGCGGATAGAAAACCGGGGTGACATTGTAGCCGTATTGAAGAATGATGCGCACGAGCCAGGCTGACGTCCGTGATGCCGTATCCACAGCCACGCGTTTCAGCTTCTCGATCGGCTCGCGATGGACCAGATACACACTCTGGATCCGACCACGGGTGGCGATGGCAATCCCATCGAGAACATTGTACCGGTCGTGTTGGATGACTTCGGCAATCGGCACCAGCCCCGCGTCAAACCGTCCGCGGTACATCAAATCCGCCAAGCGTGACGGCGGGGACAACGTGACCTGGTCTTCGATCCCGTAAATCAATGGACGCGCGTTCAGATAGGGCACACAACCGATCTGCCACGGCAACGCCGCGCTCACGCCGTCCCTCCCTCGTTGCTGGCGCCCACGTAGGCCGGTTCGGAAGTCCCAGGAATACCGGTTGCTTCATCTGGCGTTGCGGTAGACGCGCTATGCACTGCCCCGGTTTTCACCGGTCGATACAGACTGTCGCGCTGTACTGGTTCCCGTCCTGTTTCACGAATGGCTTTCACCAATTCCTCACGCGCCATTTCCTGCGGGGTCTTCGCGCCCGCCATGTGGTAAATCTTTTCCTCCATTACCGTGCCATCCAGATCGTCCACGCCATAGCTCAACGAAACCTGGGCCAGCTTCATCCCCATCAAGACCCAGTACGCCTTGATGTGATCGATGTTGTCGAGATAGATGCGCGCAATCGCCAGCGTCTTCAGCATATCGTAGCCGCTTGGGCCCGTGAGATCCGGCAGCTTCGTATTATCCGGATGAAAGGCCAACGTCACAAATGCCGTGAACCCCTTGGTCTCATCCTGCATTTCCCGCAGCCGCCGCAGATGGTCCACGCGGTGGTGTTCCTTCTCGACGTGGCCGATCAGCATCGTGCAGGTCGAACGCCCGCCCATCTTGTGCCAGAGGCGATGAACATCGAGCCATTCCTCCGCGGATTCTTTGGCATGACAAATTACGCTGCGAACTTCGGGATCGAAAATCTCCGCCCCGCCACCTGTCAACGAACCGAGCCCGGCCTCGCGCAAGGCGGCAAGCGTTTCCGGCACGCTGCGTTTGCCCACCCACGACAGGTGCAGGATCTCGATTGCCGTAAATGCTTTCAGGTGCAGGTTCGGATCGAGCGCCTTCAGTGAACGCAGCATGTCGACGTAGTACTCCCATTTGAAGGACGGATGCAACCCGCCGACGATGTGAATCTCCGTGATGCCGAGTTTGAGCGCTTCCTGCGCTTTCTCGATCATTTGCGGGAGGTTGTATTCGTAAGCGCCCGCATCACGCCGCCGCCGATAAAACGCGCAAAAATCGCAGTCTAGAATGCAGATGTTGGAGTAGTTGATGTGGCGGTTGAGGATGTAGTAGGCAGCGTTACCGTTTTTGCGTTCGCGGACGAGGTTCGCCATCGCGCCGATGGCAGCCAGGTCCTGCGACCGGTACAGCCGATGGCAGTCGTCCTCATTGATGCGCTGGGCCGCCTCAACTTTCTCGTAAATGTCTCGCAACTCTGAGCGCTCAATCAACTTGTTCATTGTAAGACCACATCGACCACGACCGCTGTAAGAAAAACGGCGCTAATGACCGCATTCATCCGAAAAAACGCGACATTCAGGCTGATTGGATCGCGCTTTCTCGCGACCAAATGCTGCACAACCAGGCAGACCAGAATGATCCCAAACCCAATGTAGTATGGCACGCGAAGGCCTGAAATCAACCCGAAAGCCAGCAGCAAAGCAGCCATGATCGCGTGTGCCAGCCGTGCAACTTGCAGACTCGGCGAAATGCCCAGTCGCACCGGCAGAGAATGCAGTCCCTGCGACTTGTCAAATTCCCAATCCTGGGTCGCGTAGATGATGTCAAACCCGACCAACCAGAAAACCACAGCCAGCGCCAGCACGCACGGCGGCCATTCGAATCTCCCGCGCACCGCCAGCCACGCGCCGATTGGCGCAATCCCCAGGGCCAACCCCAAAAATACATGCGAGAAGTCCGTGAATCGCTTTGTAAATGAGTAGAAAAATACAATCAGTAAGGCCAGCGGGGACAGCCAACCGCAGAGCGGATTGATAAACCACGCCACACAACCCAACCCCAGCGAGCTTACAATTACCAGTACCCACGCATTCACCAGCACAATCTGCCCCGCCGGTAAATGCCGCTTCGCCGTGCGCGGATTCAGCGCATCGATCCGACGATCGACGATTCGATTGAACCCCATCGCTGCCGTCCGCGCACACACCATCGCCGCGAGGATGAGGAGAAATGTCCTCCACCCCGGCCACCCGCGCTCAGCCCTGGCCGCCACCACCATCGCCGCCAGCGCAAATGGCAGCGCAAAGACCGTGTGTGAGAAGCGTACGAACTCAAAGTATTTTCGGATAGCCAACACCCGTTTCTTCTAGCACAACGCTGCGAAGACATAGAAGAACGAACTGGATTTTGCTACGTTGAAGTCCATGCAACGAAGCTATGCGATCATTGGTACGGGGGCCCTGGGCGGATTTTACGGGGCGCGGCTGCAACGCGCCGGCTGCGATCTGCATTTTCTGTTGCACAGCGATTACGAACATGTGCGCCAGCATGGCTTGATTTGTGAATCGCCGGACGGTGATTTCACACTGCCGAAGGTGAATGCCTATGCGGATGTGCGTGACATGCCCAAGTGCGATGTTGTTTGTGTCTGCTTGAAAACCACGCAGAATCACCTGCTTCCCCGGTTGCTCTCGCCCATCGTCAAAGACGACAGCGTCGTGCTCGTCATGCAAAACGGGCTCGGCATGGAAGCGCAGGTCGCCGAGATCGTCGGAGCACAGCATGTCGTCGGGGGCTTGTGTTTTCTTTGTTCTAATAAAGTCGGGCCGGGACACATCCGCCATCTGGGCTACACCCTGGTCGCGCTCGGCGAGTTCGCCACGCGCGGGATGAGCGAACGCCTGCGCGCCATCGCCGATGATTTTCGACGCGCTAACGTCGAGACCGAACTCGCCGGGGACCTCGATGTCGCGCGCTGGCAAAAGCTCGTGTGGAACATTCCCTACAACGGGCTTTCGGTCATTCTCAATGCGACGACCAGCGAATTGATGTCCCAACCACAAAGCCGACAACTCGTTGAGGCAATCATGCGCGAAGTGGTCGCCGATGCGCGGGCGTGCGGCGTAGTGGTCACAGATGAAATCATCGGGAAGATGCTCTCCAATACGGAGAAAATGGCGCCGTATCGCGCGAGCATGAAGATCGACTATGACGACCGCCGGCCATTGGAGATCGAAGCGATTTTCGGCAATCCGCTGCGCGCCGTCCAACAAGCGGGAGCCGCGTCACCGCTGCTCGAACAACTCTACAACCAACTCAAATTTTTGGATTCAAGAAACGCCGCCCCATCACGCTGAATCCATTGGCCTCTACTTTTTTGGATGCCGCGCGAAAAACTCCCACATCAAATCCGTTCCGGAGATTTCCCGTGTCGGTTCGGCACCGAGCACATATGCCTCTCCGCCCGGCCATGCGTGGCCGCCGCCCTTAACGGTGTAGAGCACAACTTCCGCCCCCTCTTTGCCACCGCGATAAATCTCTGTGCGAATGTTCCCCTTCTCCTCACGTTGCAGCGTTTCTGAACAGCCATCTTGTTTCACCCAGAAGTTCACCGCAAAAGAGACGGATTTATCGACACGCCGATGGGTATCCACTCTTTTGGGTGGCTCCCCGCCATTATACAAAACATGTTCATCAGCCGTGCCGTGGAAAATAATCATCGAAACCGGATGGGTGGGCTGGCACTTGTCCAGATTCAGCGCGCCAGCCACAGGCGCGGCAGCCGCAATCTTGTCGGACAGCTCGCACGCAAGGCGATACGTCATCATCCCGCCGTTGGACATGCCCGTGACATAGACACGCTGGGGATCGATAGCCCGCGTCTTTACCAGTTCATCGATCAACGCGCGGATGAAGCCCACGTCGTCAACATTGTTATCCAGCGCGTACCCGCAGCAGTTGCCGGAATTCCACGTCAACAGGCGGTTCTTCAACCGCCCGGAGCCATTCGGGTAAACAACGACAAATCCTTCCTTGTCCGCCTTCCCACTGAACCCCGTCATTCGCACAGCGCCGGGTGCATTCCCGCCGCCGCCGTGCAGGACGATCACCAGCGGCAGTGAACGTTTCCCATCGTAGGCCGGCGGCAAATGCAGGAGATAGGTCCGCTCGCGACCACCCACTTTCAGCGAGAGCACGTGGTCGCCGGCTTTCAATTCATCGCCCTGACTGCTCATCGCGAGTAACGAGATTGCAACGATCCCCAAAACCAGTTTTATCATTTCGCACCTCTCAAGCGGTTCAACTCGAGAGACGAAACGCTTCACCCGCAGGTTACAGAATTACGCACCGCTCCGCCATCGCTTGACGAGTTGGTGCTCGAGGCCGAGTTGATCCAGGACCCGCGCGATGATGGTGTCCACGAGTTCCGTGATTGTCTTTGGCTTGGTGTAAAAAGACGGGCTGGCGGGAATGATCATCGCACCGGCTTCAGTCAGGGTGGCCATATTGCGCAGGTGGATGAGGTTATACGGCGCTTCGCGCGGAACGAGGATGAGCTTGCGCCGCTCCTTCAGGAAAACGTCCGCCGCCCGCGCAATCGTGCTGTCGGATACGCCATGGGCAACCCGCCCAATAGTGCCCATGGACGCCGGGATGATGATCATTGCATCCAATTTCGCCGACCCGCTTACGAAGGGCACGAACATCGAACCGCTTTCGTCATACTGAATCACGGACGGCGCAATCTTCAGTTCACCCTTCGGCAATTCAAGTTGGCCGACTTCACGGGCGTGCTTCGTGGAGATGAAATGGATCTCGTGCTTTCGGGGATCAAGATTGTCGAGTAGTCGCTGGGTGTAGATCGCACCGCTGGCGCCGGTCATAGCCACTACGATTTTCATAACGTCTTCACCGCTTCTGCCACTGCCCGTAGCGTCTCTTCGATGTCCGCCTCCGTGTGCGCCAGGGACAGGAAGCCGACTTCAAATTGTGACGGCGCGAGGTAGACACCGCGTTCGAGCATCGCGTGGAAGAACTTCGCGTACCGTTTCGTGTCGCTCGTCTTGGCGCTGGCGTAGTCCACCACTTCGCTCTCGGTAAAAAATGTGCAGAACAGTGAACCGAGCCGCACCGAGCGTCCCTTCACGATTCTCTTCCACTCATTGCCGAGGCCGGCCGCGCGCGCCTCCAACTTGCCATACGCATCACCTTGCAAAAGCTCTTCCAACGTGGCGATTCCCGCAGCCATGGCCAGCGGATTGCCCGAAAGCGTGCCGGCCTGGTACACGGGACCCGTGGGCGCAAGCATATCCATCACGTCCGCGCGTCCGCCGAATGCGCCGACGGGCAGGCCACCCCCGATGATCTTGCCGAGTGTCGTGAGGTCGGCCTGAATGCCAAACAATTCCTGCGCGCCACCGCGCGCCACGCGGAACCCGCTAATGACCTCGTCGAGAATCATCAGCGCGCCATTCTCCTGCGTGAGCTTGCGCAGCTTCTCCAAAAACCCGGGTTTTAACAGGATCAATCCCATGTTCGCGGGAACCGGCTCGATGATCGCACAGGCGATCTCGCGCCAATTCACGGTGTCGAGCGCCGCAAAATCATTCAAGGGCAGCGTGAGAGTATTGCGCGCGAAGTCCGTGGGAACGCCCGCACTGTCCGGCACATCGAACGTCGCGCCGCCCGAACCGGCCTTCACCAATAGCGCATCGGCGTGACCGTGATAGCAGCCTTCGAATTTCAGGATCTTGTCCCGCTTCGTGAATCCGCGCGCCACGCGAATGGCGGACATCGTCGCTTCGGTGCCCGAGTTCACGAAGCGAAGCTTCTGCATGGACGGAAACGCCTCACAGACCAATTGTGCTAGTCGAATTTCGCGCGAATTCGGCGTCCCGAAGCTCGTCCCATCCCGCGCGGCTTCCTGCACCGCGCGGACGACCTGCGGATGCGCGTGGCCGAGGATCATCGGCCCCCACGAGCCGACGTAGTCGATATACTCGTTGCCGTCGACGTCCCACAGCCGCGAACCCTTCGCGCGTTGTGTGAAAAACGGCGTGCCGCCCACGCCGCGAAACGCGCGCACGGGGGAATTCACCCCGCCCGGGAAATGTTCAAGGGCTTCCTGCCAGAGTTTTTCCGAGTATTCATGGGAGGGAGTCATGTCCGCGGAAATCTAGCAGGTTTCGCCGCCGATACTAGGCGAAACCTGCCAGCGATGAGTTGAGTGGTCGCGTTACTTGGAGCGCAACGCGCTCGCCAGCATGTCCGATTCGAACCCTGCCGGCGCCATCCGGTTGCGCGCGTAAAGATAAACCGCCGCCTGGAAAATACTTTGCAACGCCGATTGGACCAACGACAGGGCCATGAGCCAAACTACCGCGAACGCTATGGACAGCACGAGCGCTGTCGCACTGCCCAGAAACAAAGCGACAATGATGAAACCAAACGCCGGCAAGCCGAGCAACCCAAACATCATGCCGAAGCTGAAATTGCCCACCAACTGCTCTCCCCACGTCTGGCGCAGCAATTCGGTCGATCCCTTCAGCGCTCCAAATGGACCTTTCCGCTCCGCCACAAGAACCGGCACCACCATAAAACTCGCCACGGTCCACGCCACGCCCAGCAGACCCGCCACGATCCGCCCGACCCATTTCGACCGGTCTTCGATAATCCGCAGGATCAAACCGACCGTCGCCGAAAGTAGAGCCCAGCCCGCTATCTGCGGAAGACGCGCCGCGGCTTCGCGAAAGCCATCTCCCACAGTCGGCTCCCCGCCGGCCATCCGCAGCATGGCGCAAGAGATGATGGCGGTATTGAAAAAGGTGATCACAAAATAGTTCGCGAGATAGAAAAGAAACACGAAGCCGTAGTAGACCGTCGTCTGCGCCGAGCTGGCATCGCGCGCCGGCGGATGCCACGCGCCTGAAACAAACATCGGCACGGCGAATGACAGCAGCACGAGCGCGCAGCAGATACCCGATAGTAGAGGGAAAAGCAGAAGGGTTTTGTCCTTTTTCAGGACGTTCCACGACGCCCGCATCAAACCCCACGTATAGGAAATTCGGTTGAACATGGCGACCTCCTTCGTTTGGTTGAGTGCAGATTAACGCCACCGGCTTCCGACTCACAAGCACAAAAATCAAGGCTGCTAGCGCCACTCATGCCTCGGATACTTCCGTTGCAATTCCAATTTAAGCTTCGGATATGTCTCCTTCCAGAAGGTCGCGAGATTCTCGGTCACCTGCACGGGTCGTTGGCTCGGCGCGAGCACTTGAATGCGCACGGGCACGCGGTGTTGCGCAACCCACAACCCTTGCTTCACACCGTACAAATCCTGAATCCGCGCTGCCAGCGTCGGCGGGCCGTCATTTGTGTAGGTAACTTTCGCCCGCTTTCCACCCGGTAATTCAATTCGTTCGGGTGTGTATTCCTCAACCCACGCCTGCTGCTGTCCTGAAAGCCACGATTTCAGCACCGGCCAGACAGCCTTGTCTTTGATCTCCTTGTAACTCGTCGCGCCGTGGCAAATTTGCTCAATCAACATCTGCCGGTCGTCGCCACCAATCGCGGGAATGGCAAGTTCGGGAATCCATTCACGAAGCCGATTCACGCGCACAATCCATTGTTCAACGGCTTCATCCCAATTTTTCAACACGCACCGGCCCGCCAATATTTCGGCGGCGAGAATCCGCGCGGCGGCGTCCAGCGGCACATCCTCCGACCGCCCCGCTTCCAACACGAGATCCCGAAATTGTTTCCGTCGCTCCCCAAACACGCGCCGCTGTGTCGTGTCGTAAACTACCGCCACCGTTTCCGTGAAATCGCTCGGGAAAAGTTCCCGCAACCATTCTTCCTTGATCGCCGTTGCCAGACTCAGCAGGACGTTTAACTCCCGATCTTTGCCCGTACCGCTTTGGATCTCATGAATTTCCGTCGCGACGAGCAGAGGCGCGCTCTGCACAACGCTTTCCCGAGCCAGGACACCACGTCGTTCATGCACGAGCTGACAGCGCAATGTTCCTTCATCAAGCCGACGTGCCACGTGGTCCGAAAAGCCCAGCAATACGCAACGCTGGATCGAGTCAGGGGCCGCGCGCTTCTCGCTCACATCCAACCCTTCCCGTTTGGCAATATTCAGGAACTGTTCGAACAGCGGCCCGACCTGTCGCGCCGCTTGCGCGTGGATGCCGACCTGACGGCACCGATCAAGGTTGTACCCGTTGCGATCCGCATAGCGCCATGCGCGCATGAGCACGAAGAAGTCCGATTGCGTCTCGCCGCCAAATAGATCGTCACGCGCTTCCTCCACCTGTTTCCCCTGCCGTCGCACCATCAAATCGCGCCCCTGCGTGAGCGCGGCGATGAGGGCCACCTGCCGCACGCAACCGTATTCCTGCGCCGCCAGCAGCATGCGCGAATAGCGCGGGTGTAAAGGGAACGCGAGCATCCGTCGCCCAAGTTCCGTCAGCGCACCGGTTGCATTCTCCAGCGCGCCCAAATCCTTGAGCAGCAGCACTGCGTGGTCCAACGACTGACGACTCGGCGGTTCCAACCACCGAAACGCGTACACGTCCTCCACCCCGCTGGCCTTCAGCGTCAACACCACTTCGGCTAGGTCGAGACGTTTTACCTCCGCCGCTTCCTGCAAGGGACGCTGCTCGTATTCGTGCTTCGTCCACAACCGCAAGCAGACGCCCGGCGCTGTCCGACCCGCGCGCCCGGCGCGTTGGTCCGCTGAGGCGCGGCTGATCTTCTCAACCAACAATGTATTGATGCCGCGGTACGGATCGTAACGCGGGATGCGCGCCAAGCCGCTGTCGATCACGATGCGCACGCCGTCGATGGTCAACGACGTTTCCGCGACGTTCGTGGAGACGACGATCTTGCGCCGGTCGTATTGCGCCACGGCGGCATCCTGGTCGTTGGTCGGCAGATCGCCGTGCAGTGGGAGGACAATGAACTGGCTGCCGAGCGCGTCTTGCGCCCCGCGCACCGTCCGACCGATCTCGTACGCGCCGGGCATGAATACCAGCGCGTCGCCGTCGTGTTGTGTGACGAGAGTTTCTAGTTCTTTCACCGCCGCCTCCCACACCGGCCAGTCGCCCAAAGTCTTGTCGAGGTATTCAATATCCACGGGAAACGTGCGGCCTTCGGACGACAGCAGCTCGCAAGGCTTCAGGTATTCGCGCAGCGGCCCGACATCGAGCGTGGCCGACATCACGATGATGATCAAATCAGGACGCGTCGTCTCCTGAATCTGCAGCGCGCGCGCCAGGGTGATGTCGCCGTACAGATGTCGCTCGTGAAATTCGTCAAAAATAATCGCGCTGATGCCGCGCAGGTTCTTGTCGGTAAGCATCTGTCGCAATAGGATGCCTTCGGTCACATATCGAATCCGCGTCGCGGCCGAGGTGACATCATCGAGCCGAATCTGATACCCAACTTCCTCCCCCAACTTCACCCCGCGCCCTTTAGCGACCCAAGCCGCCAGCATCCGTGCCGGCAACCGCCGCGGCTGCAGGATGACTACCTGCCCATTCCCCAACACCCCGCCATCCAGCAACATCTGCGGCACCTGCGTCGATTTCCCGGACCCTGTCGGCGCAGTCAGGATTACCCGCCGTTGCCTGCCTAAAGCCGACAGTAGCGACTCCCTCACTTCCATAATTGGCAAGCTGCGCATGCTCATTTTATCCGACGAAGTTTACCATACGCGCGCTCTTGTTGGCGCGCCCGAACAGCTTATACTGCTTCCAACAATGCCCGAGCAACACCACCACAATGTCTACGTCATCTTGCTCGACAGCGCGGTTGCGAAGGAACGCAAGGTCAGGGCGCTAAATCCGCAGCGGGATGCGAAGAAGCCTTGCGTGTATGTCGGGATGACGGGGATTCCGCCAATCGAACGGTTTCAGAACCACAAGGACGGGTACAAGGCGTCGTATTATCCGTGTAAATACGGGGTGCGTTTGCTACCCGAACTGTATGAATACCTCAATCCGATGCCGTATGAGGCGGCGTGTCAGATGGAGAAAGAATTGGCCGAGGACTTGCGGGAACAGGGCTACACCGTCTGCGGCGGCACCTGAGAATCAATCCTTCACGCGCGCGATGGCCAGTCCGTCGAGGGCCTCGCGTATCACGGTGATCAGGATCGCTTCGAGTTTGGGGTTCGCGGCGAGTTTGCGGTTGAACTCTTGAATCCCCAGCACCAACGGGTCCGTCTCGCCGCTTCGCGCCACTTTTCCATCGCGGATGACATTGTCGGCAAGAATCAGGCTGCCGGGGTGCGTCAATTGCACGGCATAATCCAGATAGACCGGATAGTTGTTCTTGTCGGCGTCGATGAAGACGAGATCGAACGATTCTTCCCCAGCCTTCACCATCTTTTCAAGTGTCGCCGCAGCAGCGCCGCGTCGAATGTCCACCAGTGACCGCAAACCCGCGCGCTCCAGGTTGTTGCCGGCGACTTGAATGTATTTCTCGTCCAACTCCAGCGTCACCAGTTTCCCTTTCGGGGCGATAGCCCGCGCCAGCCAGATCGTGCTGTAACCGCCCAGCAGACCGATTTCGAGCACGCGTTTCGCACCGGCGAGCTTTGCCAGCAAATAGAGCAACTTCCCTTCGTTCGGCGAGACGTGGATTTCCGGCAGACCCGCTTCGATTGCATCGCTTAGCGCCTGTTCAAGTACCATGTCTTGCGATACGAACAGCCGCTCGATGTATTGGTCGATTTCCAGAAGTGAGGTACGTTGATCGGATGAAGTCATAGGCGAGCGCGTTATCCTTTCTCGAGAAGAATGTCCGTCTTGGCTGCGAAAAAGAAATCGCTCTCCGTCAGCCCGTTGATTTTGTGCGTCCAGATAGTGACCTTCACCTTGCCCCACGCGAGGTAGATGTCGGGATGATGGTTTTGTCGTTCAGCCATCTCTCCGACATGGTTCGTGAAATCGAGCGCCTCGCGGAAGTCCTTGAACTTGTATTCCTTCTCCAGATGGTGTTCGCCGACGAGTTGCCAGCCGTTGTTCACGGCCTTGTGAAGCGACTGCAACTTCTCGCCCGTCAGTGGCGGAACACCGCCCTTGCACGGGATACAATCCTGAGACGCCAGTTCGCATGCATTCATGGTTGTTCACCCTTTCGACAAACGCGGAACCGAGAGATCGGGACGCTGTCCGAAGTCCGGTGGCCGCGGAGGATTCGTCCGCAACGCCTTGTTGATCTCCTGCAACGCGCGTTCCATCTGCGGGTCGCGGCCCGCCACAAAATCCTGTGGCCGCATTTCCACTTCAATATCCGGGTCGGTCCCGTAGTTTTCCACCTTCCAACCGACATCCTTGAACCAAAATGAAAACTCCGGCTGCGTCGTGATACTGCCATCGATGAGCGAATGCCGCGGCCAGATGCCGATCACGCCGCCCCACGTGCGCTTCCCAATCAACGGCCCGAGCTTCAACAGCTTGAAGCCGTGCGAAAAAATGTCGCCATCGGACCCCGCGTACTCGTTCGTGATGGCCACCATCGGCCCCGCCACGGAGTCGACGGGATAGGGCTGCACATTGGACCAGCGGGATTGGTTGTAAGCGATGCGGCGACGCGCGAGTTTTTCGAGGATCAACTCCGACACGTGCCCGCCGCCGTTGAACCTCACGTCCACAACCAGCCCCTCGCGGTCGATCTCGCTGAGGAAATAACGATGAAACTCCGAATACCCGAGCGGCCCCATGTTGGGAATGTGCACATACCCCACCCGCCCTTTCGTGCCCTCATGCACGAGACGGCGATTCGTTTCCACCCATTCCCGATAGCGCGCCGGGAACTCGCTCGCGAGCGTCTTCACCGTGACCGTGCGCGCCGCTTTGCCTTTGGCATCGCCGACGGTGATGAGCACTTCCTCATCCGACTGATTCACGAGCAGGGCGTTCGGATGCGTCCCGGCATTGAGACGGCGCCCGCCAATCGCCAGTAGTGTATGACCTTCGCGTACATTGACCGCAGGCGCAGCCAGCGAGGAGCGTCCTTCCTCATTCCACGGATCACCCTGGACAATGTGCGCAATTTTCCATGCCTTGACCGCCGCATCGTAAACAAAATCCGCCCCGAGCAGCCCGAGGTCGTAGCGCGGCGGCTGGCGGTGGTCGCCGCCAAATTCGTAGGCGTGCGACGTGCCGAGTTCCCCCTGCATTTCCCACATCAGGTCGGAGAATTCCGCGCGAGTGACGATGCGATCGACCAACGGCAGGTAACGGTCGTACACCGCCTGCCAGTTTATCTTCGACATGTCCGCGGTCCAGAAGTGGTCGCGTTGCAGCCGCCACGCTTCGCGGTACATTTGCCGCCATTCCGCCGGCGGCTTGACCGAAACCTTCACGCGCCCGAGGTCAATCCATCCGCTCTTCTTGTTGGGTGGCTCCTTCGCCACTTTCTCGTCGGGTTTTTCCCCGGCCTTCAGGACGCGCAGGCGACGGCCCGCGCGATAAACCATCGTCTTGCGGTCGCCAGACAACACGAAGTAGGAGATCTTGTCGACCAGTTCTTCCGCCTTCTGGGTCTCGAAATCGAACACTTCCAGCGTGGCCTTCCCTTGCGGCTCGGAAGGCGGCGGCCAGTTGTCGCCGTGCAGACTGCCTTCAATCGGCAGCGAGGTGAACAACACCTTGCCACGAATGCCCGCGATCTGTTGGTAGCGGCCATCCTCCACCGGAAATGCCAGGATACGTGACTCGATGCCATCGAAGTCGATAGCCACCACCTTGCTCTTCTTCGCGTCCGCCTTGGCTTTCGCCTCATCCTTTTTCTCTTCCGGCGGCTTCGGCACGGGAACGAACGGCGAGGGAATATCTTTGCGTAGCGTCACGAGGTAGGGCTTCACGCCGCGCGGAAAACCGAGGTCGAAGTGGAGATTGTCGTAGACCGGATCAAACTCGCGGTACGAGAGAAAGTACAAAAACTTGCCGGCGGGATCGAACGACGGCGAAACGTCCTGTAGCACGGGCTGGGTGACCGGATGCACCTTCCCCGTTTTCACCTCGCACACACGAATCGCCGATGTGTGCTGGCTTAACGCGCAACTGTAGGCAATCCAGCGTCCATCCGGCGACCAATCGAACCCCGCGATCTGCGCCCACGTGCTTTTGTCCAGCACACGGGTCTTGCGCGACTGCAAATCAACGAGCAACAATTCATTGCGGTGGTTCGAGAGCGCAACCTGATCGGCCTTCGGGTTCACACGCATGTCGATGACGCGACCGATGCCGAGTCCGCTCAAGCGCGTCGTCTTCGCGAGCCCATCCGTACCATGAATCTCGAGGGTTTCCTCGCCCACCGCGTCGCTAACGAGCACGATCCGCTTGCCGTCATTGAGCCAACGCGGCAGCCGATGACGGGCGGCCTCCGTTTCGCCATGTTGCAGGACCGGCCCCTCCCAATTCCCCATCGTGAAACATTTCCCGCGCGTGCCGAGCGCAAGCAGGTGGCCCAGCGGATGCGGTTCGAAGGTGTCCAAATACTTCGCCGCGTCCACGAATTTCCGTTGCCGCTGGGTGCGCGGGCTGTCGTATTCCATCTCGATCCGGGCCGTCGTGTTCGCGGCGGGATCGAACACAAACAAATCCGCGCCCGCGTGGTAAACGATGCGGCGTCCATCGGTTGCGGGATTACGGGCGTAGAAGTCTTCGTGGCGCGTGTGCCGCTTCAGGCCTTTGCCCGTTGGCGTGCAGGACCAGAGATTGCCCACGGATTCATGGTCGGAAAGAAAATAAATGCGCGAACCGATCCAGAGCGGGCGAGAGAGATTGCCTTTCAGTTGGATCAGTCGGCGAAACTGTCCCTTGCCAGTGGGGTCGATCCAGAGATCGCCCGCCGTGCCGCCTCGATAACGCTTCCAGCGCGCGGGATCGAGCGCGTTGCGACCGATGACACAACCGCCGTTCGGGCCGAAAGAAATCGACTGGGCGGGCCCGGTCGGCAATAATTCCGGCGCGCCGTCCTCCAGCCCAATGGTCCACAAACGCGGGGGACTGCCGAAGGGCTGTTGCGCGTTGCTATTGAAAATGATTCTTCCCGAGTCGGTCCATCCGACGACCAGCGTGTTCGCCCCCAAATACGTAAGTCTTCGCGCTTCGCCACCCTCGGACGGCATCACGTACACTTCAAGGCTGCCGTCATCGCGTCCGCTGAACGCCAGCCATTTGCCATCACGCGAGAGCGCGGGATGACTGACCGACCCCAGACCAGAGGTGAGCCGTCGGGCGATTCCACCACCGGCGGAAATCGTCCAGAGATCATCGTCGCTGACAAAGACGACCGCGTCGTTGTGAATTGTCGGAAATCGGTAGTAACCCTGTGTTTTCATGAAATCCCTGTCGAGTTATACGAGGCCGGTTTCCGTTGTGGAAGTACAATTTCCCTAACGCGCGCTCCCCAACTCCCGCAATAGCTCGGCGCTCATGGCGATACCGCGGTGGAAATTCGCCAGATCCATCTTCTCGTTTGGCGAATGCCAGTTGTCGTCGGGCAGGCCGAGCCCGACCAAAATGATCTCACCGTGCAAGTGCCGCTTGAAGATATCGAGGATCGGCAGCGAGCCACCTTCGCGGGCGAACACGGGCTCGCGCCCGAACGCCTTGCGCAGGGCGATCGCCGCCGCTTTCGCCCCGCGGCCACGCGGAGATTCGTGAAAGGGACGGGAATGATGGCCCTGTTTGATCGTCAACCGCACGGAAGGCGGACAGATTCGGCGCAAATACCGCGTCGCGAGTCGCGCGATCTTTTCCGGTTCTTGGTTGGGAACAAGTCGGCACGTAATTTTTGCCGCCGCCCAGGCGGGGACAATGGTTTTGACCCCGGGTCCCTGATACCCGCCGAAAACGCCATTGATCTCGAAGGTTGGCCGGGCCCAGCGCCTTTCGAGCGTTGTATATCCCTTTTCACCCGCGAGAGACGACACCCCGAGGAAACGGGCGTAAGCGCGCTCGTTGAACGGCAGATGGCGGAACTGGTCGCGCTCCCATTTTTCCAACGGACGCACGCCTTCATAGAAGCCTGGCACCACGACGTGGCCGTTCGGGTCCACGCAGGCGGCCAGCAACCGGGCGAGTGTCATTACCGGATTCGCGACGCTGCCGCCAAACACGCCGGAGTGCAGGTCGCGTGACGGTCCATCCACGCGCACTTCCAGCGCGGCGATGCCGCGGGTGGCGTATGTGATGGTCGGATGATCCTTCGAGAACATCGAAGTATCGGAAACAATGACGTAATCCGCGCGCAATTGTTTCGCGCGCTGTTTCACGAACGATACGAGGTTCAGGCTGCCGACTTCCTCCTCGCCTTCGATGAGAAATGTGACATTCACGGGAAGAGCTGTACGTGTTTTCACGTAAGCCTCGACCGCCTTGACGTGCGCGAAGAATTGTCCCTTGTTGTCGGAGGCGCCGCGTCCAAAAAGTTTGCCAGCGCGCTCTACGGGCTCGAACGGCGCTGTTTTCCACAACTCGAGCGGTTCCGGCGGTTGCACATCGTAGTGACCATAGATGAGTACGCTCGGGACTTTGGGGCCGTGCACCTGGGGAGTGCGGGCGACTAAAATGGGATTACCTTTCGTCGGGTACAGTTTGACTTCCAGCCCCAAGGTGCGAAAATGTCTGGCGAGCCAGTCCGCACAGTTCAACACGTCACGGCGGTGCTCCGGCTGCGTGGAAACACTGGGGAAACGCACCAATGATTTGAGTTGCTCGACGAACGGGCGGCGATTTTGCAAAAGATATTTTTGGATCGTAACCACGGGGTGGGAAATTAGCCGATTTATTCCTTTAAGTCACAGCTTAATTGGATGGCCTTCCTTCGCCTCTTGGTATATTCTTGGAGCCTTGAATTTTCATGACAGAAAGTGATTTACCGGTAGCGAACACAACGCCCGCGGAAGATCAGGCGTTGCCCCTGGAGGAACTGGAACTAACCCCGCAATGGGTCAAGTCATCTGGCAAATCCTACGCCAATCATTCTGGCGGAGATCGCGAACCACGACGCGGCGAAGGTCGGCGACCGGACGGTGATCGCCGTCGGAGTAACGACCGTGACCAGCGACCGCGTTCGCCGAGGCCATCCGAATCTGGCGACCGCCGGGGACCGCGTCCCGAACAGCGCCGCAGTGGACCACCACCACAGCGACGTGATGCGGAACGCCGACCCGCCGCGCCGGTCGCTCCGCTCACTCTGCCGATTGAGGTGACGTTCCAGCCGGAGGACAAGGGCTTCGCCGCGATGGTTGAAGCCATGAAGCAGACCCAGAGGGCTTATACCTTATTTGACATCGCCAAGCTCGTCCTCAACAAACCCGAGCGACATCTGGTGAAGTTCACCCGCCCGCCCCCAGCGAATGACAACCCCGAGCCGCTGTTTCTGGTGACACCGGGCGAGAGTGTCTTTCTGCGACAGGACGAAGCCGCGCGGTTCGCGTTGCGCCAGCATGCCGCAACGATTCTCAAAGAAAAGAAGACACCCGTCGATCCGCCGAAGGGTAATTTCACGTTTGTGAATCGGTGCGGCCTCACGGGCGTGTGGCTCGGCCCGCCAAATTATCACGAGTATCAGGGCCGGTTGGTCCGGCATCACCAGCAGCGACTGCGGCACATGCACTTCGAGGAGTTCAAGTCGCGCATCGAGACTGTCAAGGATCCCGAAGCGGTCAAGGCGTGGGTGGATTCGATGAGTTTCAAGACCGAGTACGAGTGTCTGCTCGATGCCGAGCCGAAAACATTCCCTACTCGTGATGAAGTGGAGAAACATTTTGTCGAGAATCATCTGGCGAAGTTCGTCACCTCGGCGCCCGAAGTGCGGATCAGTGGCACGGCCAGCCGTCAGCTCCAAAACCCCGCGCTCCTCGAGACGGTTCGGCTGGCGTGGGAGCAGGAACGCAAGTTCCCATTGAAGACCGCCAATGAAATGCGCGGTCGCCTCCGCCACGAAGGATTCCATTTCTTCAAGGATCCCAAGGGCATCACGTTCATCAGCCGCATCAAGCCGCAGCGGTTCGAGTCGATCGGGCATCTCTCGGAACAGATCCAGAAGATCATCGTGTTCTTGCGCGAGCATGTCGGCTGCAAACGCAAACGGTTGATCGAGCATTTTGCGCCACCGGCAACGGCTCCGGCACCTACGGTCGACGCCGCTGCTCCGTCTCCCAGCACTCTTCCAGACGCCAATGTCCCGGCCACGCCGGCGCCGGCAATGCCATCCGCAGAAGACCGCGTGTTGGCCGACCTGCATTGGTTGATCCAGGACGGTTATGTGGTCGAGTTCTCGGATGGCCGTTTGTGGGCGCTGGCTGACAAACCGCCGCAACCGGTTTCGACCAAGAAACCGAAGACGCCGCCAGCCGAAACTCCCGCGGAGAATGCGGCAGCGCCATCCGAGCTGGCACCCACTGAGTCGCCGCTTGAAACCGCGCCTGTCGCAGAGGCGGCTCCAGCAGCCGCTGAGGATGGCGATCTGAATCCAAATACGCCCGTCCCCTCGTAGCGGGGTGGAGCGCGCATGGCTGAGATCCTTGTTGAGGTCCGGAATCTTCGCAAAGAATTCGACGGCACGGTGGCCGTGGCGGACGTGTCATTTACGGTCCCGCGCGGGGAAATCGTCGGTGTCCTCGGCGCCAACGGTGCGGGCAAGACCACGACGATCCAAATCCTGCTTGGGCTGATCAAACCGTCGGGGGGGAAAGTCACGGTTTTCGGCAAGGACCTGGAGCGGCACCGCATTGAGATTCTCCAGCGGACGAATTTTTCCTCGGCGTACACCGGGCTGCCCTCCAACCTGAAGGTCTGGGAGAACCTGCTGATCTTCGCCAGGATTTATGGCGTCAACGGGCATCGCCAGAAGATCGATGAATTGCTGGAGATGTTCGAGATCACCCACCTGCGGAACAAAATCACCGGCCACCTGTCGTCGGGTGAATCGACCCGCGTGAATCTGTGCAAATCGTTGCTGAACGATCCCGAATTGTTGATGCTGGATGAACCAACCGCCAGCCTTGACCCCGATATCGCGGACAAAGTGCGGAAACTGTTGCGACGCATCCAGAGCGAACGACAGATCACCATGATTTACACCTCGCACAACATGCGCGACGTCGAGGAGGTCTGCGATCGCGTGCTGTTCATGCACAAAGGCCGTATCATCGCCGAGGGCACGCCGCAACAGGTAAAGGACCAGTTCAACCAAACGTCGCTGGAGGATGTCTTCATCAGCGTCGCGCGCGGTGGCGACGTGCTGGCCAGCGGCGGAGAGGAGGCGCGATGAACTGGGGCCGCATTCGTGCGCTCGTGTTGCGCTACACGTTCCTGTACACACGCAGCGTGCCGCGCGTGGCCGAGATGTTCTTCTGGCCCGTGATGGATTTGCTGGTGTGGGGTTTCATTACGGTCTACCTCCAAAAACTGGAACACCAGCCGCCCGCCGCCGTTACGTTCCTGCTCGGTTCGATGATCTTTTGGGACATCCTCTACCGCGCGCAGCAGGCCGTAACGATTTCGTTCCTCGAAGACATCTGGGCGCGGAATCTTCTTAATATTTTCGTCGCGCCGATTCGCGTCAGCGAGTTTATCGCCGCGACCTACGTGGTGGGGTTTGTGAAGATCCTGGTGACGGTGGGGATCCTGGCCGGGCTGGCATTGTGGTTCTATCATTGGAACCTGTTTCAAATGGGTCTCCCGCTCCTTCCCCTTTTCGCCAGCCTGTTGCTAATGGGCTGGGCGGTCGGGATGATCACTACCGCGCTCATCATGCGCTGGGGCCAATCCGCCGAAGCGCTGGCGTGGGGCATCCCGTTTCTCATCCAGCCCGTCTGCGCGGTTTTTTATCCGCTCAACATACTGCCGTCCTGGATACAACCAATCTCGCGGGCCATCCCGGCGACCTACGTTTTCGAAGGTATGCGGCAGGTGCTGCGTGGCGAAGGATTGTCCGCGCACGACCTCGTGTGGGCGTTCGGCTTGAACGTGGTGTACCTGATCGGCGCGGGTCTGTTCTTCAACTACATGTTCGAAGTCGCCCGCGACAAGGGGCTGCTCGCCAAGCTCGGCACGCAGTAGGCTCTCCAACCGGGTCGCGCCAGCGCCGGCGGCGCGAAAGAAAAGAGGCTACCAAAAGGTTCGTTTAGTGTTCCACATACCGCTGGGCGATGGGGACGCGGCGACCGATGCCGAAGGCTTTGCTGGTGACGCGGAGGCATGGGGGCGCTTGCTTGCGCTTGTACTCGTTGAGGTCGATCTTGCGGACGATGTCGCGCACGAGTTTCTCGTCGTAGCCAGTTTCCTTTACGATCTCGGCGGTGGACTTCGCTTCCTCGATGTAGAGCTTGATGATCGCGTCGAGCACATCATACGGCGGGAGCGTGTCCTGGTCAGTTTGGTTGGCGCGAAGTTCGGCGGACGGCGGTTTCGTGAGCGAAGATTCGGGGATCACCGGGCGTTCGCGATTAATGTAGCGGGCGAGTTCGTAGACCATCGTCTTCGGAACGTCGGCGATGACGCCGAGGCCGCCGTTCATGTCTCCGTAGAGCGTGCAATAACCGACAGCCAGCTCAGATTTGTTACCGGTGGTCAGCAACATGTGACCGAACTTGTTCGAGAGCGCCATCAATGTCGTGCCGCGGATGCGTGCCTGCATGTTCTCTTCGGTCGTGTCCTCGGGCCTTCCTTTGAACACGGGTTGCAGCGTCGCCTTGAACTGTTCGAAGACATCCTGAATCGGGATCATCTCCCAGCAAATCCCGAGATTGGCGGCCAGTTCGCGCGCGTCTTCGATGCTGCCTTTCGATGAGAATTGCGAAGGCATGGAAACCCCCAGGACATTGTCGCGGCCGAGCGCAGCAACGGCGAGACACGCGGTCACGGCGGAGTCAATCCCACCGCTCAAGCCAAGGACGACGGACTTGAAGCCGCACTTCTGCGTGTAGTCGCGGAGCCCGAGTACCAGCGCCTCGTGGAGCGCCGCGGCAGGTTCCAGTGGATTGAATGCTTGTGGCGGACCTTCCAAATCAACGATGACCAGGTCCTCGGCAAAGGCCGCGCCCTGGGCGAGGAGATAGCCGGAAGCGTCGAACGCCAGGCTGTTGCCGTCGAAAATCAATTCGTCATTGCCGCCGACCAGATTGCAGTACACCACCGGCACTTTGTATTGTCGCGCGACGCTTGCCAGCATGTCGTGGCGAGTCCGTTCCTTGCCGAGGTGATACGGCGATGCGGACAGATTCAGCAGGAGTTGTGCGCGGGCCTGGCCACTCATCAGATCGTGAATGGGGCTGCGTTCATACAGTTGCGCGGGCAAATAGTCCTGCGTCCAAATGTCTTCGCAAATTGTCAGCCCGAGCCGTTGGCTGGCAAAATTGAGCACCGTATTGGAACCCGCTGATTGGAAATAACGGTCTTCATCAAACACATCATACGTCGGCAACAGCATTTTGCTGCGGCGCTCGATGATCTTCCCGTCCTGAACCAACGCGACGGCATTGACGTAGTCGCGGCCGGGGCGCTTGGGATTGAAGTCCACGTAGCCGACCAGCAGCGCGGTCGGACCGGTTTGCGCGGCCAGTTCGTCGAGGGTGCGGAGGTTATCGTCAACGAAGCGGTGTTTCGCCAGCAAATCGCGCGGCGGATAGCCCGTGATGGCCAACTCGGGGGTCATGACCACGTCAACGCCCGCAACGACCCCGCGGCGGTAGAAATCGAGAATCTTTTCAGAATTCCCGCGTAAATCGCCCACGGTGGTATCTATTTGCGCCAGCGCAATCTTCATGCTGATCGTCAATCTACGGCTTCAGGCGGACAGCAGCAACCGCAAAACACCCAGGAGAGATGGGGAATACGCGCACCTTTTCCCCGGAGATTTCCATTTGCGTCATGAGGATTCGTACCCATTGATTTACACGCATGGCGTCAAGATCCACTAGGAGGTTGCCCTAGAAGCGGTTCAGTTTCGACCCTAATAGCATTTTGGAGCCGGGTACGTACAGTGTGTCTATCCAGAAGCGGACTCTGTGTGAATCGCTTCGCAAAACAAGCGTCGCGAGCCAAGTAGTGGCGCCAAACATGACCGAGAAACCAATAGTTCGGGAGCGTATGCGGCAAGGAAATGGAGAGCCTGACTTTCCGGAATTTCCCGACAAACAGTTTCACGTCCATTCCGTGGCAATCACCGGCCTGTTTGTTTTGGCTGTGTTTTACACACTGTACTTTGGACGCATTATTTTCCTTCCGATAACTCTGGCGTTCTTTCTGAGTTTCCTGCTCAGCCCGGCGGTACGCGCACTTGCGAAATGGCATGTCCCGCAAGCCCTGGGAGCCGGCTTGGTGCTCGTGTCCGTGTTGGCTATGGTTGTTTATGCCGTTACGAAAGTTAGCCAGCCCGCCGCCCAATGGTTGCAGCAAGCTCCGCAGAATTGGCAGCAATTCGAGCAAAAGGCGCGGAGGCTAATCCGCCCGGTGGCACAACTCAATGAAGCCGCGGAGAGAGCGAGAGGAATCGCCGACGACACTGAGCAGAAGACACCGGAGGTTAAGGTCCGCTCCAATGATCTGGCAACCTCCGCACTGGGCTGGACGAGGGATTTTCTAACACAGGCGGTCATCCTGGTGATTCTGCTCTATTTCTTGCTGGCATCAGGAGGGGTATTCACTTCAAAACTGATCCAGGTACTCGCGAGTCACAAAAACAAGAACCAGGCTGTGAAGATTGCGCACAAAATCGAATACACAATCTCGACCTATCTCTCCACCGTTGCGATCATTAACTGCTGCCTTGGCATATGTGTAGGCTTGGCCATGCTTTTCATCGGGATGCCCAACCCACTCATGTGGGGAGTCATGGCTGCTCTTCTCAATTTCATTCCTTATTTCGGTCCATTGGCGGGAGTCGTTGTGCTGGCGGTGACGGGACTGGTTCAGTTCGACTCCTGGGTGTACGGCGTTCTGCCAGCAGCCGGGTATTTGACGTTGCACGGAGTTGAGGCCAATCTCATTACACCGACGATCCTGGGACATCGTCTTACCGTAAATCCCGTTTTTGTGTTCCTCTCGCTAATGTTTTGGGCCTGGCTTTGGGGAGTCGTCGGCGCGTTCCTGGCTGTTCCCATGTTGATGGCTGGCAAAGTCGTGTGCGATCATATCGCAAAGCTGGCACCCCTTGGCAAACTTCTAGACCCTTGACCGGGGCCTCCAACCTGGTCGCGGAGGGCCGACCCGCGCATGCCCCATACGGACCCCGCAAGCTAACTCCGTTTGAAAGATCCGATCAACAACGCCACCCCGGCTATCATCGCTACCGCGCCAGCGACTGGAGGGACGTCGATCGTGCGTGTCCTTTCTGCGGTTACGTACGGCGACACTCGTCGGAGCGCAGCCTCGAGGGGCGCGCATTTTCGAGCGTAGAAAACGTTTGCGGCAACTTGCGTTTCGGCGCGAAGGCGGGTATTCTGTAATTGCTAGGGTAAAGTGATGGCCAAGACGTACGATCAACATTTGCATGACAGTCTCGCCTATCTGGGCCTGCCCGCGCTCGCTTCCCACAGCGCATGGACACCCAATACAGATGTTTACGAGACGCCCGAGGGCCTCGTGGTAAAGATGGAAATTGCGGGAATTGAGAAAGAGGACCTCGAAATCACTTTGAATGACCGCCTGTTGCTGGTGCGCGGGCATCGAAAAGACCCGTGCCGCCAGAAACGCTGCTCGTTCCGCCAGATGGAAATTGATTACGGTCCGTTCGAGCGGCGGATCGTCATCCCCCGTTCGGTGGATGGCAGCCGCGTTCGAGCGCAGTTCCAGAATGGGTTTCTGCACATCGAACTGCCGAAATCCCAGACGACCGAACACGCGACTTTCACCGTCATTATCGAACAAGCGGGCTAGGAGCGCGCAGGCGAGGCCCGAAAGTCCGGAACACACGAAGCGCAGCGTCATCCTATATATAGATGGCCGATCCGACCCAAAACAAAATACTCACGGACGTCGTGAAGACCGAGACGCCCGCGCATGATCTGCCCACGCGGTTGCCGATTCTACCGCTGAGCGACGTGGTTGTATTCCCCCACATGGTGGCGCCGCTGCTCGTGTCCAATCCGCAGTCGATCCATCTCATTGACGAGGTGGTCGCCGGCAACCGCCTACTCGCCGTCACCTTGCAGACGGACCCCGATCTCGAACAGCCGCGACCTGACCAATTGCTTCCCTACGGCTGCGTTGCCCGCGTGATGCGGATGCTGAAATTCCCAGACGACAGCGTTCGCGTGCTCATCCAGGGCCTGAAACGGATGCGGATTGTCCGCGTCGAGTCGGACAAACCGTATTTGCAGGCCGAAGTTGCGCCCCTCGACGACGAACTCGACCCCACTCTCGTAACGTCCGCGCTGGCGCGCAACGCCGGCAACCTGTTCCAGGAGATCATCAACCTTTCGCCGTCGCTCCCCGACGAGCTCAAGGTCGCGGTCGTCAACATCGAAGATCCGAGCAAACTGGCGGACGTCATCGCTGCAAACCTGAACGTGCCGTTGCAGGAGAAACAGCGGTTATTGGAAGCCACCAGCATCAAGACGCGGCTCACCTTGCTCACCAACCTGCTCAACCGCGAGGTCGAAGTGCTCCACCTCGGCACGGAAATCCAGAGCAAGGTCAACACAGCGCTCAGCCGGAGCCAACGCGAATATTTCCTCCGCGAGCAACTCAAGGCGATTCAGAAAGAACTCGGGGAAACCGGTGAAGGTTCGGAGGTCGGCGAATTACGGGACAAGATCGACAAGGCGAAGATGCCACCCGAGGTGAAGAAGGTCGCGATCAAAGAAGCCGACCGCCTGGGGACGATCACACCCGCTGCCGCGGAGTATGCGGTGGCACGGACCTACCTGGATTGGCTGATCGCGTTGCCCTGGTCGAAATCCACCGAGGACAAACTCGACATTGCGCAGGCCCGGCGCATTCTCGACGAGGACCACTACGATCTCGATAACGTCAAGAAACGCATCCTCGAATACCTGAGCGTGTTGAAGCTGAAGAGCAACGGGACGCACGAAGCCCCCACCGGCAAGGGCCCGATCCTGTGCTTCGTAGGGCCGCCGGGGGTCGGCAAGACGTCGTTGGGCATGAGCATCGCGCGGGCGCTGGGCCGGAAATTCATCCGCATTTCACTCGGGGGTGTTCGTGACGAAGCGGAAATTCGCGGCCACCGCCGCACGTACATCGGCGCTTTGCCAGGTCGTGTGATTCAGGGATTGCGCCGCGCCGAGAGCAACAATCCCGTCTTCATGCTGGATGAAATCGACAAGGTGGGCGCGGATTTCCGTGGCGACCCGGGTTCCGCGCTGTTGGAAGTGCTCGACCCGCAACAAAACAACAGTTTTTCGGACCACTACCTCGAGATTCCGTTTGATCTGTCGCGCGTGATGTTTATCACCACGGCGAACCTTTTGGAACCGATTTCACCGGCCCTCCGCGATCGCATGGAGGTCATCGAGTTGCCGGGTTACACGGAACAAGACAAGATCCACATCGCAACAAAGTATCTGGTGCCGCGACAACTGACCGAGCATGGGCTGAAGAAGACGCAACTCCGCGTGAGCAAGGAGGCGCTGGCCGCCATCATCCGCGACCACACACGGGAGGCCGGGGTGCGCAACCTGGAGCGGGAAATCGCGACGATTTGCCGTCGCACCGCGCGTCGAATCGTGGAACACAAGGCGAACTCGGTGTCCATCACGCCGCGCAACCTGAAAAGTTTTCTCGGTTCCGTCGAGTTCTTCCATGACGTGGCGGAACGCACAACCGACCCGGGTGTGGCGATCGGGTTGGCGTGGACGGCAGCGGGCGGTGACATTCTGTTCATCGAAGCCACGCAGATGCCGGGCCGGGGCAACTTGATCTTGACCGGTTCGTTGGGGGATGTGATGCGGGAGAGCGCGCAAGCGGCGCTCAGCTACGTGCGCTCCCGGGCAAAGCAATTGGGGATCGAGCCCAAGACCTTTGAGAAGTCGGATATTCATGTCCATGTACCCGCCGGTGCGATCCCGAAAGACGGGCCATCGGCCGGCGTAACGATGGCGGTCGCCTTGACTTCGTTGCTGGTGCGCAAGCCCGTAAAACCCGCGTTGGCCATGACGGGTGAAATCACGCTTCGCGGGAAAATTCTGCCCGTCGGCGGCATCAAAGAGAAAGTATTGGCGGCCGCGCGTTCGGGCGTGACCACCGTTGTCCTGCCCGACCAGAACCGCAAGGATTTGGCCGATGTGCCGGCCGAAATTCGGAAGAAACTGCAATTTCGTTTCGCCAAGACGATCGAAGCCGCGCTGAAATACACCCTGTAGCCCATGTCGCTACGCACAGAACACGGCGCGCCCAGCTTCGACGTGACAGAGCTACAACGCTTCGGGCAATCCCTTTTGACATCCTGCGGTCTGGCCGAAGATCGCGCGCGCGACGTGGCGGAAGTGCTTCTCGAAGGCGACCTGCTCGGGCATACCACCCACGGTTTCGCTTTGCTCCCTGCGTACCTCAGGGCCATTCAGGAGCGGACGATGGAAACGGATGGTGAACCCGGCGTTATTGGTGATCACGGTTCTTCGCTGACCTGGGAAGGACGTTACCTGCCGGGGCCCTGGCTCGTCCGTCGAGCCATCGCGATTGCGCAGACCCGCCTCGCAGAGCACCCTGTCGTCACTATCTCCATTCGCCGCAGCCACCACATCGCTTGTCTGCAGGCGTATCTTCGACCCGTTACCGAGGCAGAATTTGTCATCCTGCTTGGTTGCTCTGACCCCGCATCACGCACGGTCACACCGCACGGTGGGATCGCCCCACGATTCAGCCCAAATCCGCTTGCCGCTGGCATTCCGACCAACGGCGACCCGATTCTGATCGACATCAGCACCGCCTCAACTTCCAACGGACTATGCAATCGACTGGCTGCGGCCGGGGAAAGGCTGCCAGGAGCGTGGCTTGTGGATCGTGACGGACACGCGACTGATGACCCGCGCGTTCTGGATAGCCAACGAGGAGGCGCAATCCTACCGCTGGGCGGCATGGACCTCGGCTACAAAGGGTTTGCCCTGGCGATTCTTGTCGAAGCGCTTACGAACGCACTCGGCGGCCACGGTCGCGCCGCCGGTGAATCGCGCTGGGGGGCCTCGGTGTTCCTGCAGATTCTGGATCCTGACCGCTTCGGTGGGCGGGCAGCTCTTCTACACGAGATGAGTTTCTTTGCGGAGCTCTGCCAGGAAACTCCAGTGCCCCTGGGAAAACCACCCGTTCGCCTTCCGGGGCAAGCTGCGCTCTTGCGTCGCAGGGAACAACTGGCAAGTGGCGTCGCACTACACCCGACAATTCTGCCGGCACTTATTTCCTGGGCCAAGACGCTGGATGTGCCACTCCCGCTGTCCGCTCGCGCAACCGACTGAAGTGCCGGTTCCAGGCGGTTGCAGGCGCGACGGTTATTTCTGTTTTCTACCGGACCATCGCCGGTACTTCAGGATGGCAAACGCGCCAACGGTGAGCAGCATGAGGATGCTGGGTTCAGGAACGACCATAAGTTGATGCAAGGAGCCGCCATCAAGGATCAGGATGTTGTCACCCGCGCCCAGCACGCCGAGGCCCACACCCGTCACCCCGTTGGTGCTCTGGAAGTACAACTCGACGTTGTTGCTGATGATCAGCAACGAGCCGGGATCCAGGGTCAGGGTGTTCAAGTAAAGCCCGGCCACCAGCCCGTCATTGGTGCCGACCGTGCCAAAGGCGTCCATCACAACCGTGGTTGAGAGGCTGCTCAACTCCAGGGCACCCAACGCGAAGTTGTTGGAGTATCCGTAGATTGTATCGTTCTTGCCCAGGCTAAACGAGTTCGTCGAGAACGTCCCGCTCCCGTTCGAGAAGAAGATCTCGTTCGAGGACTGCACGCTGCTGGCGAACCCGCCCAGGTTGATCCCCGCCACGGAGAACTGTTGCGTACCCTGTCCGTCCATGACGAACTTGCCATTGAGCGTGTTGTACTTGTTGGACAGGGTGCTGACGTTGACGAAGTTGCTCTTGAAAATGCTTACATCGCCGGAGGTCATGCTGAGGTAGCCGTTGGTGGTGACCGTGTAATCAGCGAGAAAGACGTTGGTGCTCGGGTCCATGACCCAGGCGCCCTTGTTGACGACCGCGCTCGTGAAGGTACCCACGCTATTGATGAAGCTGACCGTGCCGGCGTTGGTGAACACCGCGTCCACGATCAAGCGTCCGTTGTTCGCTCCGAATACGCCGTTGGTCTGGTTGAACACCCTGCTGCCGGTCAGATGTAATGGCGCGGAAATCGCAGTGGCCAATCCCGTGCCCGAATTGATGATGCTGGCGGTGATTGTCCCGAAGCCCCGGAACGTGGCGCCGAAACTGTTGGTCAACAGGCCGCTGCGCAAGATACCGCCGTTCATCGCGATCGTGCCGCTGTTCAACAAGGGGGCGTTGGTATCACCACCGAATAGCATCTGACTGCCGTCTTCAACCACCAGTGTGCCGCTCTGGTTGATCTGCAGCGCGCTGCCGGCGGGATTCACGAATCGCAAGATCCCGTCGCCACCAACCACGGCGTTGGTGGACCGAATCGTCCCTAGGTTCACCAACTGGTTGGTCAGCGCGATGGTCCCGAAACCCTGGATCAAACCTGGTAGACTGATGCTCTCGTTATTGTTGGTCACAGAGGTGTTGGATGTCAACGTGCCGCCATTGATCAGGATCGTCCCGCTGTTATACACGTAGTTCAGGTTGGTCAGGACCGGGGAAACCTCCGCCGTACGCGCCAGTACGAGTGTATCGTTGGTCGTGGCGATGATCATTGTACCAAGGTTAGCCAAACCGCGCTGCGAGGTGGCCACGCCGGTATTCAATGTCAATACGCCGTTACTCGCGATGACCGTGCCAATGTTGACAATCGACTTATCAATGCCAACGCCGTTGGTGTTGAACGCGCCCCCGCCATACACCGTGCCGAACCCGATAATCGTATTGAGGTTCGTGAAGATGGCCGTGACCCCTGCGTTGGTCGCTCCACCTGTGCGCAGTGTGCCGCCGCGTAGGTCCACCGTGCCGCTATTGATCCAGGAGTTGCTCGTGTCCCAGGTCATGGTCGCGTTGTTGTCAATCTCGAACGTGCCTTGATTCACCGGGAAGACCGTGCTGGTCATTGTCAAGAGGCCGTTGGTGGCGCGAATGGTGCCGCCGGATTGATTCACGATGCCGGCCGTGAGTGTGCCATAGCCCTGGATGATCCCGTTCAAGGTATTGGTAAGCGTGCTGGTGCTCGACAACGTGCCGTTGTTGATTGTGATTGTGCCAGTGTTCAAGACCGGCAACCCGCCCCGGTCGAGCGTCAGGGTGTTGTTGGACGAAACGATCATCGTGCCCAGATTCTGGATCCCCCCGCCCGACGTGGCTCCGCCCGTGCTAAGGAACAGTGTTTGGGCCGTGCCGCTTAACGGATTCGTGGCGATGATCAGGCCAAGGTTGATGATTGATTTGTCGAACCCGGATCCGGTCTGGCCGAACGCGCCGCCGCCGATCAGGGTGCCGTAGCCACTGATGACGCCGCTGGCGGAATTGGTGAAGCTGGCGCTGACCGCTACGTTCGTGAACCCACCCGAGCGCAGTGTACCGCCACGCATATCGATGTTACCGGCGTTGCTCCAAGAGTTCGAGGAATTGGATTGGAACGTCCCGCTGTTTTCCACGTCAATCGTGCCGGCATTGGCCAACCCATTGATGCCATTGACGGTAAGCGTACCATTGGTGGCGGTGAGGCGGCCGACCGGATCGTTCTGGATGAAGGAGTTGATCGTCAGATTCCCATTCCCCGTGATCAGCGCGCGATTGGTGATAACACCCGAACTGGCAACCAGTTGAATCGTGCCACCGTTGCCACCCACGGCGCCGATGGTGCCCAGATTGACCACAGAGCCGTTCTCCAGTTGAGCGAACGCTCCCAATCCGGCGCCGATGTAACCGCCCACTGCGTTCGTGCCGCCGAGAAGCGAGAAATCCAGCACCCCACCGTTAATCGTCGCCTGGATCGTGCCACTGTTCACCATGTTCGGCGTGATGGTGCCGACGCCGCTCACGAACAGGTTGTTGGTGATGACGCCAGGCGTGGCGTTGGAGATGATCAGCGTGCCGCCGATCATCGAAATCGAGCCGTTGTTGTTGAAGCTACTGCCAGCACCACCGCTAATGACGGCATTCAGGATTGCTCCGTTACTGGCGCCCAAGGTCGCGGAATTCATGTCGCTTAACCCAACGGAAAAGATATTTAAGCTGCCAACAGAGTTGGCGGCCAAAATGGTGCCATTGTTGACAACAGTCTGGGTAACATTGCCGACGCCGCTGATAACGCCGGTACTGGTGTTCGTGATCACACCGCTGCCCGTCCCGTTGGCCAGCAATGTACCACCTGCAAAGCTGAGCAGTCCCTGGTTAATCAAGGGCTGCGATGCGCCGCCGGGCATCTGCACGTTCAGGACGGCGTCGGTGCTAAGCGTCCCCATCGTCACGCCGATGCCGTTTGTAAAACTCCCCAGGCTGGTCGAGAGGACGCCGTTGCTCGCGAACAGGAAGCTGTTGCTGAGGCTTACCACACCGGCATTCACGCCACCCGTGATGACACCGCTACCGAAGATCCAGTTGGCATTGGTGATCGTACCGGCTACCAGCGTGCCGCCGTTCATGTTGATCGTACCGGCATTCTTCAATGACGCCAGGCCGTTCACATTGCTGATCAGCAACGTCGCTCCGCCGTCCACTTGGAGTGTGCCCTGCTGGCCAAATACGCCCGTGCCCTGCAGCGCCAGCGTCCCGCCCGTCGCCCGAATCGTGCCGGCGGCAAGGTTCGTGAGGCTGGCGGAAACCGTACCAGAACCCCTGATCGTACCGCTGACGTTATCGATGAATCGTGAGGCGTCCGCCGCGCCGTCCGCATACGACACTACCGAGCCGCCAGCCAACGTGATCGTGCCAAGGTTGCGCGGATTCAACCCGCTGTTGTTCCACGCATTGGCCGTGCGGTTCAGCGCCAGCGTCGCGCTGTTTTCGACCCGTACCGTTGCGGCGGCTGCGTTGCTGAACCCGCCATTGCTGAATGCGTCGCCGGAGTTGAGGAATAGTGTGCCGTTGGTGGCGTCGATAAGCCCGCCGGCCATGTTGATTATTTGCTGGTTTGCCCCGCCACTGCCACTGAGTCGGCCGGTTTGAATCGTACCAAAACCGCTGATTGTGCCCGCATTGGCCAGTTGCGAGAAATTGGTGCCCACGAACGTGCCACCCGCCAGAGCCATCTGTCCGTTGTTCTGGAAACTTCCTGCCGAACCCAACACCGTCAATGTTGCGCCATTGGCAATGCTGATCGTACCGTTTTGGGTGATCGCGGAACCATTGTTGATGTTGAGATTGCCGTTGGTGGCCGCCATGGTGCCCAGATTATTCACGCTCGTCATCAGCGTCCCAAAGCCACTGATGATTCCATTCGGTGCGTTACTCAACGAGCGATCATTGATCAACGTCAAGCCGTCCGCGTAATAAGCCAGTGATCCTCCATTCATTTGGATCAGGCCCGCGTTGATCGGGACCGTACCACTGTTCACCCAGGCGTTGCTGGTACGTTGGATGCCGAACGAGGAAGCGTTGGCCACGATGACCGTGCCGCCCAGGTTGACAAATCCGCCGTTGTTAAACGCGTCCGCCGGTTGCAGGATCAGCGATCCGTTCGTGGCGAGAATCGTACCTTGGTTCCAGATGGTGAAGTTCCGGCTACCCGGAACGAAATCACCCGTCGCAAAGAAGCCAGCACCCTGAATCGTGCCGCTCGCGGCGTTGGTGAAATCTCCCGAACCGCCGGTCGTGCGCAGGATGTCAAAGGAAGCGTTCGAATCGGTGAACCCGCCTCGCAGGATCATGGTCCCTTGGTTCACAAAATTCGCCGTGAGATTGGTCATAACCACGCCCGCCCCAGTACCGCCAACCATCGTGCCCGTATTGATGACCGTCGTGGCCAGAATGTTCACATTAGCATTGGTGGCGACGAATGTGCCACCGAGGTTGGCAACCGTGCCGCCCGAGAAACTGCCACCCGCGCTCTGGATGAATCCGCCCGTGCTGTTTGTGATCGACCGCGCAAACGTACCACCGGTGTTCGTGATACTGCCCGTGTTCCATACTTGTTGCGCGATGGTGCCAGAGTTGACAATAATCCCGGAATTGGTCAGCACGGTCACACCCGCACCCACGCTTCCCAGCACGCCGCCCCCATTGGCAATCAGTCCCGAGTTATTCCAGTTCCCCACCCCGAGATTCAGTGTACCGCTGTTCGCGATGCTAACCGTACCAAGGTTGTTAACCGCCTCGCCATTTCCATTGGTCGCAATCTCGAACGTTCCGGCGGCAGCTACGACCGTACCGTTGGTATCATTGTACAGACCCGACGAATACTCACCCGGTCCGACAAACAGCCCCTGGTTCGTGATGGTGCTCCCTCCCATGACCAAGCCGCCACCGTTAAGAGCGATGCGGCCTGAGTTAACCAATACTGTGTTGGTCAAGACGATCGTCGCAGTAGAATTGAAATTGCTCAAGGTTCCGACATTGGCGCCGGTCAGGCCGAGTTTGAGTAGTCCGTTGCTGGCAACGATTGACCCGCCGGCCAAATTGACAACAGTGAAATTCTGCGTCCCATTACCGTAAACCTGACCGAGGTTATTGGTCACACCCGCATCGACTCCCGCCGCATTGGTCACCGTGATGAATCCACCCTGAACGGCCAGCGTGCCATTGTTAACCAAACCGCCACCGGTGGTGGTGCCGAGGGTCAGCGTGGCCGCGCCGCCAATCAGGTTATTGGCGCCGAGTAACGCGGAATTCGTGACGCCGATTCTGGCGATCAAGTTACTCAAGCCAGAAATCGGCCCTTGCGCCACGACGGAAGCCAACGCGCCGGTGTTCACGATGCCAAAACTGCTGAGATTCCCCACACCGGCGACGATAAAGAAGTTGGTTATCGTGCCGGTGCCACCGTTGAAATTGATGGTGCCACCCGACACGGAAACGGTGCCCAGGTTAATCAGAACGTTCTGTCCACCCGGAGCGATGAGGTTGAGGACAGAGTTGGTACCGATGGTGCCAAGCGTCGAGCTGGAGTTGTTGGTCGTACTCGCGATTCTGGCTGTCAGAGTGCCGACGCTGGTAAGGTTCGTGGCCACAGCCAGCATTTTGCCGCCGTTGGTTGTGATGACCACGCTGTCGATCGTGCCGTAACCCGTGATTAGTCCTGTGTTGATGAAGCTGGCCGCATTACTCACGATCCCATCGGCTGCCAGGTTCAACGTGCCGCCCGCGAGCGTGATGGTTCCCAGATTTGCCACTGAATTCGCGCTGTTGACCCAGGCGTTCTCGGTACGGTTGACGGTGAGCGTGGTGTTTGAGGCAATCAGAATGCTGCCCGCCGCCGCGTTACTAAAGCCACCATTGGAAAACGCGTTGCCAACACTGATAAACAGCGTCCCGGCAGCCGCCCCACCCCAATTCGTAGCCACCAGGTTTCCAGTATTCACGTAGTTGGCGCTCGAACCGCTTGCGCGCGGATCATTCGCGATGCCCAATGTCAGCGTACCCTGGCCTTGAATGAGTCCTTGATTGAGCAAAGAGTTGCCGTTGTCCCCAATGTTGGTCGCAATCAACGTCCCAAGCTGGCCAGCGCTATTGCCCAGGATGATCTGGCCGCCAACAACGTTGGTCATTGCCCTGTTTCCCAGAATCTGAAAGGTGCTGCTATTGGTGACAAACAAGGTCCCGCGGTTCTCAACATTCGCGTTCCAGTAGTTGGTGACAAGGGATGATGCGCCGAGCGAAGTGATCGTACCGCTACTAATCAGGAACCGTGTCGCAGAGTTGGCTGACCCATTGCCGTCGGTGGCAACAAATGTTCCATTGCTCATGATGATTGTCCCGGCGTTAACGGGAGCGGCATTGTTGTTCCACGCGTTCGCCGTGCGATTTAGAGAGAACGACGTTCCGTTCGTGATTATAATCTGCCCGGTAGCGGCGTTACTGAACCCGCCCACCGTCGCGGTGTCGCCCACCGCGACCGTCAGCGTTCCAATCGCGCCACCGCCAGCGACCAGGGTGCCAGTATTGACCAACGCATAGTTGTTGTTGGCGCCCGTGCCAAAGCCGGTAACAAACGTGCCTCGCCCGCCAATCGTTGCCGAGTTGGTGAAAGCCGAGAGCCCGGCGACGTTCGCCATGGTAAAAGTGCTGCCACTGCCACCAGTATTACCCAAAAGCAATGTCCCGTTGTTGTTCAGGTAAGACGTCGCCAGCGTCAGCGTGTTCGCAACGCTGAGGCGGCTTAATTGCAGCGTGGCATTCGTCATGAAGATCGTGCCACCACCGAGATCACCACCGGACTGGAACAGTAGCGTGCCCCCACTACCGTCGGACTTGGCGACCCACGTGCCTACGTTCCCCACCACATTCGAAACAGCCAATGTTCCGTTGCTGGCAATGATCGAACCGGCGCTGTTATTCCGGATAGCCACGGCGAGTGTCCCATTGCCCGAAATCACACCACTGTTCTGATTTGTCCGGCTGACGTTCTGACCGCCATCGTCAATCGCGGTAAATGTACCGCCATTCAACATGATTGTACCCATGTTGGCCGGCGCGGCCGTTCCGCCCCAGGCTGCACTCGTGCGCCTCACATTGAAGCTGGCGCCCGAGTTGATAATGATGGTCCCCGTGGCTGTATTCGTGAAGCCGCTGTTCGTGTTGGCATCGCGCGAATCAACCGTGAAAGCGCCACCGTTCACAATAATCGTGCCGGCGTTTTCGAACCACTGGTTGTTAGCGCCGAAATTGCCAACGAATATGTTCGTACCCGAACCGCCGGCAATGATCGTACTGGTGTTGCCGTTAATGAAGTTGTGCCCGCCTTGGGCGTAATTGATATCGGATACCTGATTAGCCGACGCGGTATTAAAGATAATGGTGCCACCCGTAGTATTAACGTCGGCTGTATCATTGATGAATAAACTCGCCCCGTTACTGATTCCCAACGTCCCGCCTCCACTGAGGTCAAAAGAGTTGCCAGCAATCGTGGAGTTGTTTCCGTTGAGAATTAAAGACGCTTTCTGACCGATCTGAAAACCAAAGCTGCTAGAAAGGTCGCCACTAGTGATGACCGTGATATTGGAGGTCGTGCTCGCGGCTTTACCGGATCCGGAAATAATCCGAAGAAAATTTAAGCCGGTTCCGCTGGCATTGGTAATCGTTAGATCTTGGAGGAAGACATTGGTGATATTGATATCACCTTGACCACTGGCCGGGGGCGATCCCGAACTCCAGTTACCGCTGAACGACCAATTCGTCACCAACGACCCACCGCCCGCAGTTCCAAAGGTGCCGTCATTTCTAAAATCATTTACGGCGAAGGCAGGGACGACTGCAGTAAACGCCAGGAAAAGCGTTACACTACAACCATAGAAAAAGCGTGTAGACAAAATCCTCACCTGATTCTTATCTCGCGAAAACGGATTCCCTTGGGCCCTAGCTACCGTGGGATACTTCTTAGTAAGAACGTTTTACCTACCGTGAGGTAGACTGTATAGATATGCGCAAAAATGTCAATTCTAAAGACATACGAAGGACAGATTCTCTGTCATGTTACGCTGTAACCAATTCTACGGCAACAATCTAACCCGATAGAATCGTGTCGATTGGTTGATCGCACCCGGGTCGATGATCTGGATGATCCCCCCATTGCCAGCGATGTTGTTACTCAACACAAGCCACACGCCAGTAACCAGATCGGAAGTGTACTCTACACGGTAATTCATCCCCAAAACTGTCCCAAAAGCCATGTCCGCGTCATTCCCGTTCGGGGAAAATGAGTTTACCCGAAGAAAATTGCTGGCGTCCTGTGGCGAAGTCCCGGCCAGATATTCTTGTATGTTGTTCAAGCCGTCCCCGTCCGGGTCGCAAGTCCCGCACGACTCGCTATTAGTCGACGTCGGCGATCCGAACTGTGTGGCGCGCCATGAATCCGAGATGCCATCCCCCACGGAATCCGGCCCAAATGCAATCTGTGCGGAACTGCCCACATGGTTGAATTTAACATTCACAAACCCCGCGCTGTCGTAAAACCAGCCGAGGCTCACCCCGGCAAAGTCGGCGCTGTTCGTCAGTTGCGGAAGGCGTACGCCATCGCGTTCGACACCGAACGGCTGCGCTGCGTAGAATCGCATCAGGATCGGGCGTGGGACAGAGAATAGCGTAGCCGTGATGATTGTACCATTGGACTGGCACGAGAGACTGGTGCCGTCATAGACAGTAAAGCTGGAATTCGTCGTTGGGTAGACCAGAAACTGCAAGGAACTATCCGCCGTAATGATATTGGGATTGCTGACGTACGCGGGATCAGCCAGCGTCTGCACGTTCGTGGAAATCATCGGGATGACTGCGCCTTCGCGCACGAACAGCGGCATCTGGTGTTGGTCGGCATTCACCCAGGTAATGGTCTGGCTGCCACCATAGCGGACGTTGCTAAAGTAATCGTACCAGTTGCCTTGCGGCAGATAAACCGTGCGCGATGTGGCCGTGTTGGTGATGACCGGTGCCACGAGCAGTTCATTACCAAACAGGAACGAATGGCTGGTGTTGTACACACTGCCGTAGGTATTCGCGTCGGCCTGGTTCATCAGGACGAGCGTGCGCATGATCGGCAGCCCATTCGTGCTCGCCTGTAGCGCGTACGAGTAGAGGTACGGGAACAGCGCCGTATGCAACTTCGCATAGTACAGATAATTGGTGAGCGCGTCGGCGCCATATCCCCAGGGGAATTGCAGTAAGGTGCTCGTGTCCACTTGACGATGCATTTGCATCAACGGTGAAAAGGCCCCGAATTGCACCCACCGCATGAACAGGTTTGTTCGTGAGGAACTGGGGTTCGAGTTTTGGTAGCCCCCGACATCCGAGGCCCACATGGAAAACCCACTCATTGCCGAGGACAGGCCTGCTAAGACAACGCTGGGCAGCCCATTGGCATCGCCGAAATTCGGCTCGTTGTCGCCCGCCCAATATCCGGGAAACGCCTGCGAACCGACGAACCCGCTGCGCGCGAAGAGCAGCCCATTAGTACCGAGCACATTCCACACAGATTTATGGTATTCGACGCAGTAACCGTTGCGCATCTCGACGCCCGTGCGGCCGTCGAAGTAAACTGCATTCGTGGGAATATACGTGTTCGAGCCGTTACCGGTTTCGCCGTCGTCGGTCTTGAACCCGCCGATAACGTTGTAGCCGCCACTCTGGCTCGCCGCCAATAGGGTATTGAGCTGGTTCTGGAACCATTGCTTCGCGTTCGGGTTGGTGAAGTCTACCGGGCTGCCCGTGCCCTTCCACCAGTTCACGACCAAGGGTGGCCCATTGGCCGACGCTCGCGCGAAATAATTGCTCGCCGCGCCGGCCGCATAATTGGCCGATTGGCCCAGATTCTGTCCCGACACTTCGCCGCAACAGGATGAGTCCGTGTTGATGAACGGTGTGAACCAACAAACGGTATAGAATCCATTCGTACGGAAGAATGTCATCATGTCGGTGACCGAGGTAAATCCCGCGTAGTTCGTGCCTTCATACGTTCCGCCGCCACCGAACTGCGTCATATTCCAGGTCAAATCGTTGTAACCGACCTCCCATGGTGAATCGAAGACGAACACCGAGCCTGGAATCCCGAGCGCGCGGTACTTGCTGATCGTGTAACGCACCTCGCCACCGTTGTGCCAGATGTCGCTGGACATCCACGGGGCAAATGCCCACTTCGGTGGCAACGCCGGCCGTCCCGTGTAACCTGTGTATCGCGTCAGCACATCGGGCAGTGACGGACCGTACACGATGTTGAATTTTACGGCATTGGTGACATACCCGCCGAAGCTGCTGTTCCCCACCAAATTATTAATGACATAGCGGTCGGGCGCCGAGTTACGCATGTCGAAGTAGCTTTCGTCCGTCGAATCCAGATGAAAACCGTAACCCTTGGTACTCATGAACCACGAAGCGACCTTGTATGAATTGTCGCCCTTCGTGCCCGCGATGTCCGCTGTCAGCATGTGGACCCGGTTGCCCGCTTGGTCGAGCGCATCGAATTTCTCCCCAAATCCATAGAAGTGTTCGCTGGAGTCCGAGGGTACCGTGATGGTTGTGGACGTAACAACCTGCGCGCCCCAGTCGACCACCTCATAGTGCATGATGTCCGGGCTTGGAAACGTGACTTGTACAACGATGCTCGTGGCGCCAAACACTTGCGTAAATTGCACCCCGTTGCTCAGCGCGGTCGATGACAGCACCGTGCCCCCACTGGTCGAGTTGCCGTTGACCGTGGCGGATATCGGCTCCACGGTGATGGTGTTGGTCAGCGCATTGCCCGCAAGATCGGGGCCCGTGAGCGTGACGTGACCTGTGTTCTGGTAAACACGGGTCTCAAAGAGCGTTGGACCCACAGAATTGGTGTAGGAGACATATGGCCCCGATGGCTGCAGGCCTGCCGCGATTATGTAGCTAAACGGACTGGCTTGGGCGACGCTCTCGATCTCGGTGCTTTGGGAAGCGTTATCATTTCCGTACAGAAAGGCCGGCAGATGGTCGCTGTACGGAATCTTAAAATAATACTGAACCGTGTCGCCAGGGTTGAAGAGATTCGCGGGAATGGAGTTCGAGTAGTATTTGTTGTTGCCACTCGCGCCACCTTGATACCAGAAAAACATCGGGATCGAGTTCCACGTCGAGTTCGTCGCATTGCGATAAAAGATCGTGCTGCCCGTCTGCAGTTGGTTTCCCGGGTTGCCCGGGCCTTGAAACTGGTTGCCCGTATAGAGGAACACCTTCGTGTTGGACGAGATCCCGCTCAGGGGGCTACGCATTGTCAGTCCGCTATTACCGGCCTCAATGTCGCTGGGAATGTGGAAGGCGGTGCCAAGCGTGGTCTGGAAATTGTTGTTCGTCGTAAGGATGATGCGATCAACACGCAAGCCATCCTCGCGCATCCATAAGCTGAACGTCTGCAGGCCCGTTGTGTTGACGGTCAAGGTGGCGACGCCGTTCAGTGTGTTCGTCCTCGTCCATTGCCAGACGCCATACTGGCTCAAGGTGATGTTCGCCGCGGTGTTGGTCGTGCCGCCGATCCCCGCGTGGACAGAGTCATCGGTATTCGTGACCGCGTAACCGCGAATCCAGACGTAGTGTGTCAGCGCGTTGGCAAAATTGACGGCGTAGTCCAATTCGGGGCTTGTTGTCGCCCAGGTGGTGTTCAGGTTCGTACCGATGTTCGGTAGTGCCTCCATGTACCCTGTGCCACTGAAGCCGGTGACCGTGCTGTTGGTGACCCACTGGAAGTTTGTGCCGTCGGTGATGCGCGCAATGTTGTTGGAATAACTCTCCGCCTCGATGACGATCACACCGCCGGCTTCCGTGAATACGGTTTGGGCGGTCGCGGTAGAGAGAAAAATGGAAATCAGCGCGAAAGCGCCGCCGAGATATCGAATCATTGATTGGCTGCCCTTCATGAATGCTGATTATTAATACGTAGCATTCTACCCGCCAGACAAGGTGTAAACTAGCCTGAATCCCGCCTATTGTCGAACCGTCATCGCGGTCAGGTGCTTTACAAATTCGGCCATTTGCGGCAGAATCAGACCCATGTTGCGTCATATGGTTGCCGGCATCCGGCGCTTCGGGGTGTACCCCATGTACATCCATCAGCGGGACAATTGGGAGTTCTTTGCCGTACTCCGGGGGAAGTGTGGCGCATTGCTCAGCGAAACCGGCCCGGCCGTCCTCCAACAGCATCGTCTCTGGATCTTCCCACCGGAAACCGCGCATGGTTGGAAAGGTGACGGGCCGAACCGCTGCAAGATTGTCGTCTTCCACTTCGGCAAAGTCCCGCCGTTGCTTGAGAAAGTCGCCCGCGAACGCGGTTTCTTGGATTGCGCGCTGTCACCCGCTCAAGTCCGTCGGGTCGCCGAGATCGAAATGGAATTGCGTCCGCCCTATGGCAGCGTGACCGAGAAGAGTCTGATGTTCTTTGAGAAGGCGCTGATCGAACTTTCCCTGATCGCGCTGGCCGACGTCCCATCTGCCGCAGATGCCGGCGACGTTGATCACCCATTCCAGAAGGTCCAGGCCTGTCTCTCGTGGTACGGCGAACACATGATCGAGCAACCAAAGCTTGAACAAACTGCTCAGGCCGTCAACGTCTCCGTCCGGCACTTGCGCCGCCTTTTCTGGCAAGCGCGGCGAGAAAGCCCCCAGGCCGCGTTTACACGTCTGCGTCTCGAACGCGCGATGGGATTGCTGTCGCTCTCGAACCTTAAACTTGATGCCATCGCCGAGCAGTGTGGATTTTCCAGCAGCAGCGATTTCTGTCGCGTCTTCAAGACGCACCATCACGTCAGTCCCGACGCCTGGCGCAAGAAACACCTGCCGCCTTACGAAGAACCCGCCGCCACGCGGAAGTAAAGCCCGTTCGGACCAATCCCACGACTGATTTTCACCAGTACCGAGTTTTCTCCCTCGCGCAGCTCCACGTCCACCGTATCTTCGTCAGGCTCCGCGCGGCGATGCACCTGCTTGTCGAACACCTGTTTTCCATTCAACCAAATCGTCAGCGCATCGCCGCTGCCCACATACAATCGTGCTTTGCCAGCCCGGCTCGCTTGGAACGTCGTCGCGCCGAATGATGTCGCGCCATTGTTCTCTTTGCCCAGCGCCCTCTCGAAATCCACGTACCCATCGTCCCGCACACAATCATCGCCAACGGCTCGCCATCTCACATGACGACCGCCCGCGCCTATGTATTCCTTGGTGCGATCTGCCGGCAATTCACCGGCAAACTTCACTCCCACACTGCCGTCAAACGGCCCAAGCACGTGCCAACCCACTGGGGACTTGATGAATTGCAGCGCAAGTCCCATTGTTTCTCCAGCAAATGGACCGTCGGGAATCCAACTAACAGAAATGGGGTAACTTCCCGCTGCCAAATCGACCGGCACATTCACGTAAAACGCCAGCCTGGCTTCACCACGCGCAGGCGCCATGAACTTCTGTGTCGGGGCTGGTAGCGCCGTGAATCCGTTCGGTAGCTCCACACTTACTTCGCCGCTGGTTTCCGTTGCCTCCCGATTGTGCACGGTGATAAATACTTTCTCATATTTTTGTCCGCGAATCAGCCGTCTTGTCGGCACAATACCGCGCTCGTTTGTCGCGCCCATAAGCTCAAGAAACGCATTGCCTCGTTGGTCGGTCGGCAGTGGTGGGAAAATCTTCTCGAAGTCAGCCGCGCGTTCCGCGCGAATGAAGATGGGAATCTCCGCGAGTCTCGGTCGTACTGTAAAGGTCTTGGGTCCCGTGAATTTCTCCTTCGTCCATGTATTCACCCATTCCCCTTTGGGGAGGTACACGGTCCGCTCACCAGATTCCGTCAACATGGGAGCAACGAGCAGGTCGCCGCCCAGAAAGAATTCGTCATCAATGTTGTACGTCGCGGGATCATTCGGGAACTCATACAAGAGCGGTCTCCATATCGGAACACCCTCTTCTCGCGCAAGTTTCGCGGCGGCAAGGAGGTAATCGCGCAACGCCCAGCGCAGGTCGAAATAATATTTCGCGATGGCTACCGTCTCGTCGTCGTAATACCACGGCTCGCGCGGCGTCGCGCCGTGTAGTTGCATGATCGGGCTGAATGCGCCGAGTTCCAGCCATCGTATGTAGAGGTCCTTCGTCGGCGTGCCCGCGTAGCCGCCAATGTCGTGCCCCCAATACGGATAACCGGACAATGCGGCGCTGAGTCCTGCCCGCACCACGCGCGGGAAATCATCCCACGACGAAGATTGGTCTCCTCCCCAGAAGGTTGAGTCACCAGCGCAGGGCGGCGTGCCGGATCGCGCAAACGTCACTCCCACCTTGCCGAGATCCTGGAACGCATCCAGCACGGCCCGCTGATAATAAAACGGATGCAGATTATGGAACCACGGGTCAGGCATCCGTTCGCCACCGTCAGTTTTGAAACCGTCCACACCCATTGCAATCAGCGGCTCGTGCAACTTCTGCCACCACAACCGCGCCGCTTCTTTGCGGAAATCGATCTTCACCGCATTCTCCAGCCAGTCCACCCGCAGTTCGCTGCCGTCAGGTTTCAAGACGAGATAGCCGTTCGTACTGGCTTCCGAGTAGGTGCTTGCGCTATCCCAGATGCTCGGTGTCTCCCAGCAGACGACGTGATAGCCACGCCCGAGCAGTTTCTCGATCCATGCCTTTGGGTTCGGATATCGCCCCTGTTCGAACCGAAAATTCTGCAAACCTTCCGCCCACGCTTCCAGCACCACCGCGCCCGCCCTGAGCCCGTGCGCTTTCATCTTGTCGATCACACGATCGATTTCGTACTCCGAGACGTAGGAGTTGCGCGAAATCCACGGCTCAAACACCCAATCCGGCACCGGCCGCGGCCGGCCCACAAGTTTCGTGTACGCCGCCAGAATCTCGCGCGGTGTGCCTTTGAACTCGAATACATCCAATCCCGATTCGGGAACCTCAATGCGCAGTTCATTCGTGACGGTCGCGCCACAATCAAATCGCACTTTGCCTGAGCAATTCACGAATAGCCCATAGCCCTTGCTGCTGATCAGAAACGGCGCGCAGATGTATGACCGATTTCCCCCACCCCACGCGTCAGCGATCCAGGTTTCCGTCATGCGCCCACGCATGTTCAGCGCATCGAAGCGTTCTCCGAAACCCCAAAGCGCCTCATCATCTGCTAATTTCCGAGGCAGCACAGTGGCATTGAATTCGACAACTGCTGTAACAACATTATTGGTGCTTGCGAGAGGATAACTATGAGAGGGGTTCGCGTAGATAAAGCGCACAACGTGCGGCGTAACTGGCGGCTCGGTCGCCGCTTCGACCTGCCGTCCGACAGTCCGCGTACAACCGACGAAAGTCAGTGCCAGGACTGTTACCCGGAGGAAAGTGAAACGCGGCTCCATCATCTCACCTCCACCACGGAATGGCCATCCTTGTCAGTCTCGTCGCCGTTTGGATCAGCAATCCAATGGTCGCCGTCGATGACAAACTGGTAGAGATGTCTACCCGGCTTCAACTCGACTTCCGAACGCCACACACCGTCGCCATCCGGGCCGTGCATGACGAACCGCGGATCAAAAACGAGACCGTCGCGATTGTGGCCCCAGTCATTAAAATCACCCGCGAGATAAACCAGATGGGCCTTGGGCGCATAGCACGCCAGCAGTACGCCGTGAGAAGTGTATTGCGGTTTCCACTTCGGGTTGCGCCCACTGGCAATGAGGACCTCGCCAGCGGCGTTAATGTGGAGGATGGCGTTCTGGTCACCGTCGCGTTCGTCAATCGAGTCGGGTGCAAACCACCCGCTCCCCTCGCCGTTTGCGTTGAATTTGAAATGATAGACGCCCGCATTGAGCTTCACGGTTTTGCGCCAGACGCCGTTGGTGCCGGGCCCGGTCATCGCAAATGCAACGTTGGTGATGCGGCCGTCTACATTGCTTGCCCAGCCGTTAAAGTCGCCCGCCAGATACACGATGTGCGCCTCGGGCGCGTAGCAGCGAAAAAGAATGCCGCCCTCAGTCTTTTGAGGGAGAAGCGCAGGCGATTGCGTGGGGAAGTGTGTCTGCGCGACGGCGGTTGACGCGACCGTCAACAACATCAACAGCACACGGTTCATTTCCGCCGCACGATGATCTCGAGCTGCTGCCGCAACTTGACAATGCTGTCGGCCGGACAAACGCCACGCCAAAGAATGTTCGGATAGAGCACCGTGTTGCGCCCGATGATCGAGCCGGGATTCAACACGCAGTTGCAACCGATGTCGCAGCCGTCACCGATGATCGCCCCGAACTTGCGCAAGCCCGTGTCGATGTCGTTGCCATACTTCACCATGACATTGCCTTTCATCGACTTGGCGTTCGACAGAATCACACCGGCACCAAGGTGGGCCTTGAAACCCAGGATGGAATCACCAACGTAGCTGAAATGGGGAACCTGCACGCCGTTGAAGAGCATGCAGTTTTTGAATTCGGACGCGTTCCCGAGCACGCAATCATTGCCCACGATGACGTCGCCGCGGATGTACGCGCTGGAGCGAATCTGACAGTTCTCGCCGATGATCGCGGGCCCCTTGATTACCGCGCCGTGCTCAACGACCGTTCCCTTGCCGATGAACACATCGTCGGCGACGTACGGTGTGCCGATGGTTGTGCACAATTGTGCGGGCTTGAGGTGTTGCTTGATAAAATCTGGGAGTCTCTTCAGCGCGTCCCACACGTGTTCGTCGCCGTCAAACAATTCCGGAAAAGAACACTGCTTCAGATCGAAGAAGTCTGCCGCGCGAAACATGCGCGCATCCTAGCGACGCGCCCGCCGCCCGGCAAGCAGTTCCGCACTCAACGCATTGGTCAGCTTAGGCTGGCGCACAACCCAAAATCCGTGTAAAGGTCGTGGCCATGAATGCGCCCACGATGAACACCCCACTCTCGGCGTTGGAGTATTACAACCTTGTCCGCGAGCGCATCGAGCACGAGGACAACTTGATCGTGCAGCGACTCTCGTGGCTGGTCGCGTCGCAATCATTTCTCTTCACCGCCTACGCCATCGTGTCGAACGGCCTGATGTCACAGCCGGCGCAGCCGGCCTGCCTGCACTTTGGGGAACAACTGCAGAGGTTGTTCCAGTTGATCCCAATCGTGGCAACGTTGACGTGCGTTCTCATCTATATCAGCATCCTGGCAGCAGTGGTGACCATGCGCCGATTGCGTAACAGCTATCGTTCGCGCTTTGGTCCGGAAGAAGACGGCTTGCCACCAATCATGACCGCCGCGCCGGTCCGCTCATTTGGACTCGTCGCGCCCCTGTTACTACCGCTGATGTTTGCCTGCGTCTGGTTCGTTCTGTGGATGCATGGTCTGTAGCAGCGCCAGCATCTTGCTCAAATCGCTTGTGGGCAACTGGCAGGCGTAATTGACACACACATACGCGGTGGCTTTGCCGTCCATCGGTTTGATCGTTTCTAGAAACGGCAGAAATCTCACCAGTGCCTTCTGCGATTCACCACTGTCGGCAAGAACCACGATGGCGTTCGGCAGATAGCGGTCGTGGAGCGCGCGCAGCATCGCCCGCGTGTCGGCAGCGTCAGCCTTGCCCGCGATAACAATCTGCTTCGGCTTACTGAGATAAAAATCCAGCGCGCAAAGCATCTGCGGCACAACTTGTGGTGCTTTCGTCAGATGACCGCCAAAAAGCTGCAGCGTCTTTTCCGCGGCGTTGCGATAGTCGGCCCGGTCGGTAAACTGCGCGAGCCGTAGCAGGAGCAGTGTCGCCATCGAATTGCCGCTGGGCTCGGCACCGTCGTAGTCCTCCTTGGAGCGAACGATGACACTTGGGTCACGTCCATCTGTCTGGAAAAACCCACCCTCCTTCGCATCGTAAAACCGCGCCAGCATGGCGTCCGCAAGTTCCGTGGCCTTCCGCAACCACAGCGGATCGAAGTCCGCTTCATAAAGATCCACCAGACCGTTGGCGAAGAACGCATAATCTTCGACCATCGCCGACACCGTCGCCGTGCGTGTCAGCTTGCTGTCCTTGAGTCGACTGGCAAGAATGTACTGCGCCGCTTTCTCTGCGGCGACGCGGTATTTGGGTTCATCGAGCGCTTGCGCGGCCCGCGCGAACGCGGAGATCATCAACCCGTTCCACGCTGTCAGGATCTTCTCGTCACGATGCGGCCGCACCCGTTTTTCACGGGCCGCAAATAGTTTCGCCCGCCCTTCGTCCAGGATCGCTGTGATTTCCTTCCCTGACTTGTGAAATAACTTGGCGGTTTCCTCCGGCGTGAGCGCAACGTGCAGCACATTGTTGCTGTGTTCCCAATTCCCCTCACGCTCAACGCCGTAGTAGCGGCAGAAAATGTCCGCCTTGTCCTTGTCGCCGATGATCTTGTCGATCTCGTCGCGCGTCCAGACGTAGAATTTGCCTTCCACTCCCTCGCTGTCAGCGTCCTCCGCCGAATAAAACCCGCCTTCGGGGCTCGTCATGTCACGCAACACGTAATCACACGTGCGTCGAGCAATGTCTGCATAAAACGGATCGCGCGTGATCCGATACGCGTCGATGTAGCTGGAAATGAGTTGCGCCTGGTCGTAGAGCATCTTTTCAAAATGTGACACCAGCCATTTTTGATCGACGCTGTAGCGATGGAAGCCGCCGCCAAGTTGATCGAACAACCCGCCCTCGCCCATCGCCCGCAAGGTGTGCAACGCCATCTCGCCCGCCGCAGCTTCATTCGTCCGCGCCTGGTAGCGGAAAAGAAAATTCAAGGCAACCGGGCGCGGGAACTTCGGCGCCATGCTGAACCCGCCATGCACCGCGTCGTACGAGGTGCGGAACTGATCGAACCCCAGGCTGAGCGGTACTTCATCAAGCGGACGGTTCGAGGAGTTGCCCTCGCCGACGCTCGCATACCGGTTGATGGTTTCCATGATTTGGCTCGCCTGGGCCAGCACCCCGGTGTGGTTCCCTTCCCACACGTCGTGCACGCGCTGAAGCAAATCCTTGAAGCCGGGACGACCGTAGCGCGAGTCCGGCGGAAAATAGGTCCCACAGAAAAACGGTTTCAGCTCCGGCGTCAGCCACACACTCATCGGCCAGCCACCGCTGCCTGTCGTGGCCTGCACCGCCGTCATGTAAACCTTGTCAATATCCGGCCGTTCTTCGCGGTCTACCTTGATGCAGATAAAGTATTGGTTCATCACCGCGGCGATGCCCTCATTCTCAAACGACTCGCGCTCCATGACATGGCACCAGTGGCACGTCGAGTAGCCGATGGACAAAAAGATCGGCCTGTTCTCCTTGCGCGCCCTCGCGAATGCCTCTTCCCCCCACGGATACCAATCCACGGGATTGTAGGCGTGCTGCAACAGATACGGGCTCTTCTCGTGGATCAAACGATTCGGTTTGCGTGATGTGGTGTCGCCAGCCATGACAACGCAAGATACCACAGCCGCCACTCCGGCGACGACTAATCCACAATGCAAAGACCTCGTCATTCCCTCGACTATACATCCATTCGCAACTCTTGCTCCATGCGAATCGCCCTTGGATACCGCCGCATCTAAATCTCTGGGTGAATTTTCTAAAGAAGTTGTTTGGATCTGGATGCGGCGATGTCGAACGGTTGCTGTTCGAATATGTCCAGGGGACTATCGACCCGGAAGCAAAACGCCGGCTCGACAAACATTTTCGCGATTGCCCACCTTGCATAGAGTTTCTGCATACCTATCGGCAAACCATCGACGTCACGCGCCGGTTCTGCTGCAACCAGGTGGAGATTCCGCCGACCGTGCGCACGAAACTGGAAGAATTTATCCGCCACGAGTTTTAGGAATGGCGGACGCTTATCAGGCTTGAAACTGCGCGTGTTATAGTGCATCAAAAGCTGTTGCAGTATTGTCGTGCCCATGCTCATGTCAAAAACGGACGCCCAAATCGATGATGTTCAGTTGGTCGCTCGCCTCAAGCAGCGTGACCGGTCTGCTTTGGAGGAGCTCGTCCAGGTCCACGGCGCGAAGATGTACGGCGTCGCCCTGCAGTTCATGCGCAATGAGTCCGACGCGCGTGAAGTCATGCAGGATGCCCTCGTTTCCATCTGGAACAAGATCGCCTCGTTCGAGGGCAAATCCGCCTTCACCTCCTGGATCTATCGGGTCACCGCCAACGCGGGGCTGATGGCCTTGCGCAAGAAGAAGCGGCATGAAAACGACATCTCCCTCGACGCCGTCGGGTCCGACGATGACGACGCTCCTTTGCCCGCGTTGCAGTTGAGCGATAAGAAACCGCTCCCCGACAAAGTGGTCATGACCGGCGAACTCGGTGAGCAAGTACGTACCGCGATCGACCAACTGCCGGAGCCCTACCGCGTGGCCGTGCTCCTGCGCGACGTGGAGGAATTACCGATGGCGGAGGTCATGCAGGAAACCGGCTTGAGCGAAGCGGCACTAAAAAGCCGCCTGCATCGGGCACGCTTGGCGCTCCGTGAAGCATTGCTGCCGTACCTGAAAGGTCAGGACATAAAGAAGTCATGAGCATGAAACATTTCCTGGATCACTTGAAGTGCCTCCTTCGCCCGAGCGCCTGCTCGAAGACAAAGAAGCTGCTCTTCGAATTCGTCGAGGGCGAACTCACTCCCGAGACTCATCGCAAATTGGAGAAGCACATCGGAAATTGCCCTCCCTGTCTCGACTACGTGAATAGCTACCGAAGCACCATCGTGATCACGCATCACCACGGCCTGCCCGAGGAGCCCATGCCGCCCGCACTCAAGGAGAAGCTCTGCGAGTTCATCAAACAGAACCCCGACTTGAAGTGACCCAAAACACACGACGCACTAACGCACCTTCGACGCCGTCATCTCTGTCCCGACCGACCGCAGCGCATTGTTCACCTGCCGCAACAACCCCTCAGCCGGCTGCTTGAACGTAATCTCAATTTCCTGCCACGCGGGATTTGTACGGACACGCAATACGCTCGGCAGTTGAAGGATCTCCTCGGCGGCGCGTCCCAGGAACTCCGGCTCATTGTCCTCTCGCAACGTAAATCTCATCATCCCGACCTCGCACACTTGGTTCACGTAGTTCATGTCCCCTTCCCCGCCTCCTTGCTCATAACCTGCCAAATCAAGGTGACGGCACCGTGACGACCACCTGCCAAGTGTGGAACACTAACGAAGCGGAGCCGAACGCCCGGATCGAACCGGCCGAAATTTGACCCCCATCGAGCTAACCCATTGCAAATCCATATGTTAACTGGGGGGTTCGTTTCGTAATTTGTGTGTTTTTCAAGTTGCGCCGTAGCCTTGGCGAAGGCGGACCCCCGCAGTGGCACGGGCGTCCTCGCGAAGTAGGCTGTCAAAGAACCGGGCCAACTATACCCATTCCACCACCCTGCGTCCAGACAAATTATCGTTTAACGATATATAACTTGATCGGCAGCGATATTGCGCTTTGCGATTCGGTCTACGTGCTCGCCATTTTTCTCCTGCAACTTCGCGTGGAAGTCTCCCAGCGGGAATTCGTCAGGGTGGATCAAGTAATCATAGGATTGCGGGCATGGTCACTGCGCCCCGACACCGACTCAACGATTCAATGTGGGGCTGTCGCCATCAAACAGGCCTTCCCGCTCGACGGCCCTCGGGGCGGCTTTCCTTGCGGAGTTGTTGACGATCTGTCCACCCACCAGGAGCATGAGAACGCAGTACATCAGAAAACCGGCTACGATGGTATCGTAGAAGAATGGCATTTTGGCATTCTCTTGGGTCGTCGAAGAGTCGTTGGAGAGGTTGACACCGCTCGACGAACCATCTGCTTTGACTTCTCGCGTCCCATGATAGGCATCGCGAACTACCCACGCTCCCCGGTCAACCCCATAGCCGTAACTCAAGAATCCAACCAGCAATACCAGGCAACCCCAAACCAAATGCTTGAAAATGGCGTAATACCTCCAAAAGTAGCTGCAGGCCAACCAGCCCAGCAGGGCCATCACCGAAATCAGTACCGTCCAAATGATCAGCCAGTCCATAGGGAGTAGAATCCAAAGGACAATACCTCTCGCCCGACACTGGTAGAAAGGCTCACATCCACCCGTTACAAAACCAAGTTCAAATGGTTACGTTTTGGTGACGGAATACATCGAGTCCCAACTTATCTCTACTACACACTGGCCATCTTCTTCTGCAGATTCGCGTGGAAATTGCCGAGGGGGAATTCGTCGGGGTGGACCAGGTCGATCCATTTCTTGGGGTCGCTCTCATCCGTGATCGCGCGCGAGTCCTTCTTCCATTTCGAGGCGACGTTGGGCGGGACGTAGCGGGAAACCAAATCGTGCGCGGCGAGCCAGAAACTCATCTTCGAGGCGTCAGACCCGAATTTGTAGAGCGCCAACAGTTCCTGGCGCAGGCCGTCGATGCCTTCGTAAAGCTTGTCCCAGCGGACCGCAAGATGGTTGTCATGCCAGATGAGAATGTCATGTTGGTGCAGGTAGGCGAACAAAAGCTGTCCCCCTAGGGCATCGTAATTGCGAACACGCGTGCCTGTGATCGGGAAGCGAAAGACGCGGTCGAAGAGCACCGCGTAGGTCACGTAGTGCGCGAACAGGAAACCTTCCCGCGCGAGCCGTGTCGCTTCGCAAAAGGCGCGCAAGTCCACACGTAATTCCTCCAAACCATACATCCAAAACGGCGCGCGCTGGCGGATCATAAAGGGATCGAACGGCAGTTCGCCGACGCTGTGCGATTTGTCGTGGATCAGGTCCCACAACGCGTAGGTGTCCATGATGAGTGGAAGCGAATTGAAGAAACATTCCAACTGCGGGTGCATTTCAAGCCGCGTGAGGCGCGCCGCCCGGGTCACAACGCGCTGATACCTCTTCGCTTCGCGGTCGCAAAAGATTGTCGCGAAATTGTTCGTCCCCTTCCCCGCCACCGACACCGTCTCGGGAAACAGCACGGCGCACTCACTGTTGTAACCCTCCGTAAAATCAACAAAATGACCGGGCACGATCTTCCCGTTCTGATATTGCGTCCGCTCCAGTTCCGCGAGCCAGTCGGGCCACGGCACGCGATAAATCATCGCCTCGAAACGCCAGTCCGACGACGCGTTTGGCGTGTACATCGGCATCACCCACAGATGCTCGATCCCGTCGCGCCGCTGCGACTGCGGATTGAACAACGCCAGCGACTTTGCGAAATCCGGTTTCTTGAATCCCCCATCGACCCACGCGTCGAGATCAAGCAACACCTGATTGAGGTAGTCCGCCTCATGCGGGAACGATGGCGTCAATGCTTGCACCGCGCCCGCCGCCGCCTGCGCCAGATGCCGCGCTTCGTCATGCTTCTCGAACGTAACACTCCCGTCTGGCTCCTGCAGCATGCGCAGCGCATTGACCGCTCCCTTCAATGACGACCATGCGCCCGACTTCGCGGCGACGGATGGCGTGGCCGGCGCGACACTGCTCGCAAACGTCGGCGCGGAACACCAATACATGACGTTGCGCCACAGTTGCTGGTGATCAAACTCGCGAATGTGGTTATCGCCAAAAAGCAGCGAATCCGTCACCACGACCATGCGCCCGTCACCGAATTCCGCCGTGCCAATCACGCCTGCGTGTCGCGGCACTGCGGTCGCGCCCGTGCGCCAGGCAATGCGCGCAATTCCCGAAGCGGTGCACGTGCCCGCCTGGTAGAAGCAGGCGCGCTCGACGAAATGCGCAAGTGGCGTGTCCTCCTCCACCGGCTCGGCAAAGAACCAGGCTGGGTTATTATGGACATTCGCCGCTGTGTCCAATACGGTCGTATTCTCGATGTGCAGCCCGCATGGCGCGAGCAGGTTGTTGAGATTGTCGCCGTACTTGTCGTGCTCGTACTCGGAAACAACGAGCAAGCCGCCGCCCGCGCGGACAAATTCCCGAATATCGGTAATCTCCTCGTCCGATAATCGCGGCGAATTCGTCGAGGTGGTGCGCTCCCATTTCGGGTCGCACGGATGCAGGAGCACCAACACGTCTGCCCCCTTGAGCACGTCGCGCCGTAATGGTTTATCGAGGTTGCGGTGGACTGTGAAATCGCTCACAGCGAGGGCGTCGGCAGCGATTTGATACGATGAATTGTGCGGATACTCGGGCTGCATCTCGCGCGCCCGCGCCTCGGAGATCGACCAGCTTTCGCTGTGGTACTCGTCGAAGAGGACGCGGACCGACTTCCGTTGCGTGAGCAGACTCATGATTTTCTTACTTCGACAAATCGACCACGTCGCGCACGAACGCTTCCACGTCTTCCGCCGTCGAATCCCACGAGCACATCAAGCGCGCCCCGTGCGGGCCGACGTCCGTGTAGAAATGCCAGCCGCGCTCGTGCAGGCCGTCGAACACCCGTCGCGGCATGTCCACAAATACCGCGTTCGCCTGGCGTGGATAAAGGATGCGAACGCCGGGCAGCCCGCGCAGTTGATTTTCCAGCAGCATGGCAATGCGGTTGGCGTTTTGCGCGTTCCGCAACCACGCGCCATCCTCCAGCAAACCGATCCATTGCGCCGCGAGAAAGCGCATCTTCGAGGCGAGCTGGCCCGCTTGCTTGCAGCGGTAGAGAAAGTTCTGCGGGAGATTCTCGTTGAAGAACACCACGGCATCGCCCACCGCTCCGCCATTCTTCGTCCCGCCGAGGCAGAGAACGTCCACACCCAGCTCCCATGAAATCTCGCGCGGTTTCACACCCAAACTCGCCACGGCGTTCGCGAACCGTGCGCCGTCCATGTGCACGTAAAGACCGAGATCGCGCGCCGTCTTCGAAATCCCGGCCAGCTCGTCGGTTGTGTACACCGTGCCGAGTTCCGTCGCTTGCGTGAGGCTCACCACGCGCGGCATCGACGCGTGCACATCGCGTCGCGATCGCGCCGCGCGGTCGATGGCATCGGGTTGGATCTTGCCGTTCTCGCCACTTACCGGATGCATCTTCACACCCGGCGCAAAAAACCCCGGCGCATTGCATTCGTCGGTCATCACGTGCGAGTAATCAAAGGAAATGACACTATGGTAGGAATCACACATGCTGGCGACCGCCAGCGAGTTGGCCGCCGTGCCGTTGAAGACAAAGAACACCTCACAGTCCGTCTCGAAAAGGTCACGGACGTACTGCTTCGCCTTCTCCGTCCATGGGTCGTCGCCATAACCGGTCACGTGTCCCGCATTGGCCTCCTCCAGCGCCGCCCACACCTCCGGACAGATTCCAGAATTGTTGTCACTGGCAAAATGCCGCGCGCGTTTCGCTTCGTCCATGAGCACCTCCCGAATTCGGTCAGCCGTACTCTGCCCGAAATCCGCCGGACATTCCAGCCAAAGCATTGTCCCTTTTTGGCATTGGCGGGGATTTATTGGTAGAGGACAATACACGCGATGAGCGATTGGGAATTGCTTCAGGCCTACACAAAGAACCGCTCGGAAGCGGCGTTTGCCGAGTTAGTGCGCCGTCACCTGAACTGGGTCTATTCCGCCGCTTTCCGCCAGACCCACGATCCGCATCTGGCTGAAGACGTGGCCCAGGCTGTGTTTATCCTGCTGGCCCGCAAGGCCGGCAAGCTGCGCGCCGGTACGATCCTGAGTGGCTGGCTCTTTCGCACCACTCGTTTCGTGGCCTCCCGCGCCCTGCGCACGGAATATCGACGCAAAGCCCGCGAACAAACTGCTGTCGCCATGAGCTCTACCACTTCATCTGACGAAAACGAGAACCTTTGGAGTCAACTCACCCCGCACCTCGACCAGGCGGTCGCCGCCCTCTCCGAGACCGACCGCGCCGCCATCCTGCTGCGATTCTATGAAAAGAAGCCACTGCACGAAGTGGGACAACAACTCGGCCTAAGCGACGATGCCGCCAAAAAGCGCGTCTCACGCGCCGTTGAGAAACTGCGTAGTTCCATCGCGCGCCGTGGGGTGGTCCTTGGCGGCGCGGCACTGGCCGTCGCCCTGGCCGAACAAGCTGTCCAGGCTGCACCGGCGAATCTTGCGATTGGAGTGATGAAAGCCGCCGCCGCGGGTCTGTCCGCTTCAGCCACCATCCCGCAACTGGCTCGCGAGACTCTTCATGCGTGGCGCTTGGCAAAACTGAAGCTGGTCGCCAGCATCGCTGCTATTTCAGTGACCGGCATCGTTCTCACGACACATCTCCCTTTGTGGCGTGAACCTAACGCCATGTTGGATTCGAACAAATCAAGTGTGGCAGCCATCCAGGCGCCCGACACCGTCGCCCAGGCAACACAACCAACAAATAACACACCGGCTGCATTCGCGGCAGCATCCAATCGCGTCGTCGATGTCTTCGTAGTGGAAGCGAAGTCCAAACAGCCGCTGGCCGGTGTCAGGATTGGCGCCAGTTACCAGAAAGCCAAAATTACCGGCAAAACAGACGCCACCGGCCACTATCAGGTTCCCCTCCCCGAAAAAGACCCGCTCTATCTTGCTGTCTGGGCGCACCAGGATGGTTATGTGCCACTGCGCACAAATTGGAACACGCACAAAGATGCCGATCCAGTGCCCAATGAATTCACGTTCGCCCTTGAGCCGGCTGTCTCGATCGGCGGAATCGTCCAGGATGAACAGGGCCAACCGATCGCCAGTGTGTCGATCGGACTTTCGTTTAATCCCCCTGTGCTCAGCGAAAACACACTTTTCATCGATTCCGGAGGTTTCAAAAAAACGGTGACCGACGGGCTGGGACGGTGGCGATTTGATCAAGCCCCGGGCAACTTGAGGACCATGCATATCCGCCTGAAGCATCCCGATTATGGCAACCGAGCTTATTACCCGGGCTCTTCTGATGGATCCACTCCGCCCGACAACAAATTACGGGACATGACGGCAACCTTCGTGATGAAGAAAGGGCAGTCAGTCACGGGAGTCGTGCTGGATCAACGAGGGCGCGCCATCGCGGGCGCATTGGTCGGGCTTGGTGAAAGCATGTACAACATAAACTTCGTCAAAACGACGACCGATGCAATGGGCGCTTTCCGTCTCAACAATGCCATAAACAACGAAATGTTTCTCACGGTCCAAGCCGACGGCTATGCGCCGGGCATAAAAAATATTGAGCCGGGTCAGGACACATCGTCGATCGAATTCCGCCTCGAACCCGGCCACATCATCCGCGGCCACGTCGTCGACACGCAGACCAACGCGCTGGCCGGCGTGTCCATCGGCACCGGCTTTTGGCACGGCCATCAGCTTCTGGCGTGGCAGGGAACAACCGACACAAACGGCCTGTACGAATGGACAAACGCCCCCGCTGACGACGTGCAGTTGAGTTTTTTCAAAGAAGGTTATCAACGTCTCGATCGCTACGAGCTATACCCGGATGCGAAAAACGTCGTCGTGACACTCAAGTCTCCCTTTATTGCCCGCGGGTCGGTCACCGACGCGCGGACCGGCGAACCGATCTCTTCCTTCGGAATCACCGGCGGTCAACTCTTTGACGGATCGCCCGAGCCTTCCTGGAACCCGCAGAATCACCGGAACTTTTCAAGCGGGAAATACGAGTACTCCGTGGAGACCGAGGGCCGACACGTCATCCGTGTGGAAGCGGAGGGTTACATCCCGGAAATCTCTCCGCCGTTCGATTCCAAAGACGGGCATCTGACATACGATTTCAAACTGACCAATGCCCCGGCGATCGAAGGAGTCGTTTACTCACCCGATCATCGACCACTGGGGGGCGCTGATGTGTATCTGGTGGCATCAAACCATAATATCATCCTCGACCACGGGCATGTGGTGACTCAAACCCAAAATATTTCCGTTCATACTGGCGAAGACGGCCGGTTCAAATTCCCTCCCTTGCGAGATCGGTATACTGTCGTAATCGTGCACGAACAAGGATATGCCCTGGCTGTTTCTCAGCCAAACGGCGCTTTGCCTGATTTGATTATTACACCATGGGCGCGTGTCGAGGGCGACGTGTTTGTCGGTGCTCAGGCGGCGGCGGCGCGAAAAGTGAGCGTGCAACTCGATCGCGAATCAATGGGACAATTCAAAAACGAAATGCCGCCGGTATGGTTACAGGCAAATGCGACAACCGATAACGCCGGCCATTTCGTCGCGGACTACATCCCGGCTGACAAAGTGACCGTCAGTCTCTGCATTCCCCTGAATGAGCGCACGCATGCGTTTGCCTTCACTCACACCCTTCGCATCCAGCCCCAGCCAGGCCAAACGGTGCACGTGACGATTGGTGGCACCGGACAAGCCGTCATCGGACGTCTTCTTGCGCCACCCGGATTTGCCGGGCCGGTTGACTGGAGTGAGTATCCTCCCCAAGTGCACACAAAAATTCCCCGGCCAAATATGCCCAATCGATGGCTCGTGATGACGACCGGAGAACGGCAGGCCTGGATCCAGGCCTGGCTCAACTCCGACGAAGGCCGGGCTTATCAGCAGGCGGGACAAGTCAAACCGGAAATCCAATACTACGCCGTTCTGCCCGGTCCCGACGGATCTTTCCGCGTCGAGGATGTACCCTCGGGCCAGTACCAATTGGATATGACGCTGGACGAACGACGCACCAATGGCACCTCCGTCGTGTCGTATCCCCTCGCTCACGTGGAACGCGACTTCACCGTGCCGGAATTTCCCAGCGGACGAAGCGACGAGCCGCTCGACCTCGGCAACCTCGAACTACGACCGTTTGAACAGCCGAAATAGGCCGTCAAGGCTTCGGGGCAGCCAAACGCTCGCGGCTTGAATCACACGCAGAACGTCGATAGCATCGGCGTCCAGTGACCACGAACACCCCCGAACAACCCTGGCGGCGCGGTTTTTGGAGTTTGATCGTCACGCAGTTCCAGGGCGCGTTTAGCGACAACGCGCTGAAGACCGTGGTCACGTTTTTCGGGTTGAGCCTTGCGCTGCCGCCTTTCTGGCACAAATCGCTGCTGCCAATAGCGACCGGCGTATTCTCCCTGCCTTTCATCCTCTTTTCGATGGCGGGCGGTTTCCTCGCCGACCGTTACAGCAAACGTACGGTCACCATCGGCGTGAAAATTTTCGAGATCGCGATCATGTCCTTTGCGACCGCCGCCTTCCTCCTCAACAATCTCTGGATGGGGATGACCGCGATTTTCCTGATGGGCACGCACAGCGCCATCTTCGGGCCGTCGAAGTACGGTTCGCTGCCGGAACTTTTGCCTGAGAAACGATTGTCATGGGGCAATGGTATCCTCGAACTGGGCACCTTCCTCGCCATCATCCTCGGGGCGGCTGCGGGCGGGTTTCTTTTCGATTCATTCAAATCGCAGCTGATCTGGATCGGGTTCATCTTGATCATACTCGCGGTTGTCGGACTCGTTACGAGTTTGGGCATCACCCGTGTGCCCGCGGCGGCCCCAACGCAGGAGTTTAACGGGAATTTTCTCGGCGATCTGGCCTCGCAGATCCAACTCATGCGCCAAGATCGTGTGTTGTGGCTGGCCTGCCTCGGTAACATTTATTTCTCGTTTGTCGGCCAGCTCGTCTTTCAAGGCGTATTCGATCTCGGCGATCGCATGCATCTTGCGGAAAAAAGCACGAGCCTGCTCGTCGTCGCGCTCGCGCTCGGCATCGGCGTGGGCAGCTTCGCGGCAGGCTATTTGTCCGGAGGCAAGATCGAGTATGGCCTGGTGCCGCTCGGCGCGCTGGGCTTGACGGTCTTCAGCTTCGTGTTGGGTCGACCCAATCAAACGTTCCACTCCCTCTGGCCGTTGCTCGGCGCGCTCGGGTTCTTCGGCGGCTTTTTCATCGTGCCGATCTCCGCGCTGCTGCAGCACCGTCCCAGCAAGGAACAACGGGGAGCCGTGCTCGCCGCGAGCAATCTGCTCTCGTTCGTCGGCATCTTCGCCGCAGCGGGCGTGTACTGGGTGCTGATCTCGCAGCTTAACTTCACACCCCACCATGTATTCATCGTGACCGCGATCATGACGCTGATTGCCACCGCGTATGTGGTTTGGTTATTGCCCGATTCACTCTTGCGCCTGTTCGTGTGGGTATTCACTCATTCGGTCTATCGGCTGCGCGTCGAAGGGCGCGACAATATTCCCGAACGCGGCGGCGCGTTGTTCGTCTGCAATCACGTTTCCTTCGTCGACGCGCTGCTGCTGATCGGTTCCACCGACCGCATGATCCGCGCGATCATGTTCAAGGACATCTACGATCATTGGTTGGTTAAACCGTTCGCCAAGGCGATGAAGGCGATCTCCATCTCGTCGCAACTGCGCCCGCGCGAGATGATCAAGTCCCTCCGGGAAGCGAGTGAAGCCATCAAGAACGGCGAGGTCGTCTGCATCTTCGCTGAGGGACAAATCACCCGCATCGGACAAATGCTTCCCTTCCGCCGCGGTTTCGAACGCATCATGAAAGACGTGGATGCGCCAATCATCCCTATCTGTCTCGACCACGTCTGGGGCAGCATCTTCAGCTACGAGAAGAAACGCTTCCTCTGGAAAGTGCCCCGCTACATTCCATATCCCGTGACGGTCAGCTTCGGCAAACCGATGCCACCCACCGCGACCCCGTTCGAGGTGCGCCAACGCGTGCAGGAACTCAACACCGAGGCGTGGCAACATCGCAAGAAGCTGATGATGACTGTCCCGTGTGCTTTCGTGCGCAAAGCGCGCCACCATCCCCGCCGCTTCTTCATGGCCGACGCGCGTGTTCCAAAACTGTCCTTCGGTGCGGCGCTGACCCGCACGATCCTGCTCGCGCGACGCCTGCGCCCCGTGTGGGCGGGACAGGAAATGGTCGGCATCCTTATGCCGCCGTCCGTGGCCGGTGCGATCGTGAATTACGCCGTGTTGCTCATGGGCAAGGTGCCCGTGAACCTCAACTACACCGCCAACGACGAAGTCATCGCCTCCTGCGCTCGTCAATGTGGCCTGCAAACCGTCGTCACTTCCAAAGAATTCCTCAGCAAGCTCAAACTCACCGTACCCGGCAAAACCATCCTGTTGGAAGAACTCGCCGACAAACCAGGATTCAGCGAGAAGCTGACGGCTGCCCTAATGACGTGGCTCTTGCCGTTTCGTTTGTTGGAGCGCGCACTCGGTCGCGAAAGGAAGGGTTCGCTCGACGACCTGGCCACCATCATTTTCTCCAGCGGCAGCACCGGCGATCCGAAGGGCGTGATGCTCACGCACTACAACATCGTCTCCAACGCCGAGCAGATGGGGCAGACGTTCGCGTTTGGTGGACAGGATCGCGTGCTCGGCGTTCTGCCGTTCTTCCATTCGTTTGGATTCACCGGAACACTGGTCGTCCCCGCCGTTCTCGGGGTCGGCGTGGTGTACCACGTCAGCCCGCTCGACGCCAAGGTGATCGGCGCGCTGGTGAGGCAGTACAAAGTGACGTTCCTGCTCGCGACGCCGACCTTCTTGCAAATGTACAATCGCGGCTGCGAGCCGGAAGATTTCGGCAGCTTGCAATTCGTGATGACCGGCGCGGAGAAGCTGCCCGACCGCGTGGCGCAGGCCTTCGAGGACAAATTCGGTATTCGTCCGCTCGAAGCCTACGGCCTCACCGAATGTTCGCCGGCCGTGACCGTGAACACGCGCGACTTTCGCGCCGCCGGCTTCCGCCAGGTTGGCGCCAAGCGCGGCAAGATTGGCCATCCGCTGCCTGCCATTAGTGTGCGCATCGTCGACCCTGACACCTTCCAACCGTTGCCCGTCGGCCAACCCGGCCTCCTGCTAATCCGCGGGCCGAACGTCATGAAAGGCTATCTCGGCAAACCCGAGAAGACAGCAGAAGTCATCCGCGATGGCTGGTATGTCACCGGTGACATCGCCACGCTCGACGAAGACGGCTTTCTGATGATCACGGATCGCCTCACCCGATTCAGCAAAATCGGCGGCGAAATGGTCCCGCACATCAAAATCGAGGAGAAACTCCACGAACTCGCGGGCGTCACCGAACAAACATTCGCCGTCACCAGCGTGCCCGACGAAAAGAAAGGCGAACGCCTCGTCGTGCTGCACACTCTCGGCGACAGCCAGCTCCTACCCGTCCTCGAAAAACTCGTCGCCTCCGACCTCCCCAACCTTTGGAAGCCGCGCCCCGACCAATTCTTCCACATCGACGCCCTCCCCTACCTCGGCACCGGGAAGTTGGATCTACGTAAGGTGCGGGAATTGGCTACAGGTTTGACCGCTTCCTCGACGCATCTCCCATAATTCACGATTTCGTCCGCACGCCAATCCAACCGATTGCCAGATTCGTATTGTCTTATGTAAGCAATCGGGAGAAAGCGTGGCGAACCAAATCAAATACATTTCTGTGGGACTCCTGCTGGCATCCTCGGCATTTGTCGGCTGCGGGAAGTCCGTCAATCCTTCCGTCGCTTCAATCAAACCGCCCGATCCCTGCGCCATGGCTTTGACGCCGCAAGTTGGCGACAGCAAGGCCGCTCGTGAAATTGCGCGGTTGCAACAGAAAGCGCGCGAATCCGTCGATCCTCTTCCCTACCTGGAACGAGTTGGCTGGCTTTTCGTCGGCAAGGCGCGTGAAAGCTTCGATCCCGGGTATTACAAACTGGCGGAACAATGCGCCGCTTGCATGGAAAGCAAGAAACCGGAGAGCCTCGAAGCGATGTTATTGCGCGGCCATGTGCTGCACAGTCTACATCGCTTCAAGGATTCGGAAGCGCTCGCGCGCGAACTTGTCGCCAAACGGGGCCTGGCTTTCGACTACGGTTTGCTCGGTGACGTGCTGATGGAACAGGGCAAACTCGGCGAAGCCGTCGACGCCTACCAGAAAATGATGGACCAGAAGCCGACGCCCCAGGCGTATAGCCGCGCCGCGCACATGCGGTGGCTCACGGGTGATCTCGAGGGCGCGATTCAATCGATGCAAATGGCCGTGGACGCGAGTGGCTCGGGTGATCCTGAGTCCGCCGCATGGTTCCGTGTTCGTTTGGCGCTGTACGAATTGCAGGCTGGTAAATTCGAAAAATCCTCCTCACTGATTGAAGAGGCTGTTGCCCTGCAGCCCGACTACCCGCCGGCGCTGCTGGCCCGGGGACGTCTCATGCTCGCTCAGGAAAGAACAGCGGAGGCCGTGATGCCTCTTACGCGAGCCGCCCAGCTAAATCCACTGCCCGAATATCATTGGGTCTTGCTGGAGGTGTTGCGAAAGGCGGGCCGCGCGACGAATGAAGCGGAACGTGTCGATGAGCAACTCAGGCAGCGGGGCGCTGCTGATGATCCGCGAACGTACGCGCTCTACCTCGCCACCGCCGGTCAGGATACGACAACGGCGCTGCGGCTCGCCGAAGACGAATTGGATACCCGCGCGGATGTCTTCACGCTCGACGCGGTTGCGTGGGCGCTGCAGGCCGCCGGTCAGGCTGACAAGGCCCGCGGGTTTAGTCAGAAAGCCCTGGCGGCAGGGACGCAGGATGCGCGGCTGTTTTTCCACGCCGCTGTAATCGCGCAGAGAACGGGTGATGTTGCCGAAGCGGCGCGCTGGCTCGCGAAGGCCAACGCGCTGCAACACATGTTGCTGCCGTCGGAGCGGGAACAGTTGGCGGCGTTGCAAAGAAGCGAACCAATTCTCGCGGCGCTACGTACTCACTGAGAACCAATCAACACACCAAAATAAAGGAGAAGCACAATGAGAAAACTCACTAACAAACTGCACGTGGGAGCCGCGATCGTATCGCTGGCACTGGCGAGCAGTCCGGTATTTGCCTCCAGCCATATGGACGCGCCCTTGATCGTGCTCGATCCACCGGCCAATACAACCGACGTGTACGCGTTCGTGGATCAGGACGACACGAATAGCCCGAAGCATCTCGTCGTTGCGCTGGGAGTATACCCGTTTGAAGAGCCCGGCATCGGGCCGAACAAGTACAACTTCGATGACAATGTGTTGTATCAGATTCACGTCGCGCTCGGTAGCGACGTCGCGGCGGGCCGCGCGACTGTCAGCTATCAGTTCCGGTTCAACACAACTTTCAAGAATACAGCCACGATTCTGCAGTCCTATCTGGGTGTTATTCAACACGTCGGTGACGCGAATCAAAATCTGGTTCAGACCTATACGGTCACGAAAGTGGATCACCGCATCAAGGGCAAGCAAGGCATCACCGTTCTCGGGACAGGCATCGTTCCGCCCAACAACGAGGGCATTGCCACGCCATATTACAACCAGGGCGATGACGGAAATAATCCGGCCAAAGAAGGTGTGACGAATTCGGCCAGCCTGGATCGATACACAGCCGAGGCGGTCACCAATCTCAGTGGCGGGTATGTTGCTTTCGCGGGCCAGAGGGACGATGGATTCTATTCGGATGTTCTGTCGATCTTTGACATTTTGAACCTCCGTAACCCCGGCAAGGACGCGCAAGGCGGATTCAACATTCACCTCATGGCGCTGGAGATTCCAGTGAGCGAATTGGGTGGCGACCAGCAAGTGGTCGGGGTCTATGCCACAACCAGCCGCCAAAGCATCCGGATCCTCAGCAACAACCCGACCAAGAAAGAGGACAAACTTGCCGGCAACTGGGTGCAGGTCGCGCGGCAGGGCAATCCGCTATTCAATGAAGGGCTCGTTGCCCTCGCGGACAAGGACCTTTACAGCCGCACCAGCCCGAGCGACGATGCGACTTTGTTCAAAAAGTACGCGCTCACGCCGGAACTGGCAGGGTTGATCAACGCGATCCTGCTCGGCGGCACCGATCCGGTGATCACGACCGGCCGAACCGATATCGCCGGGATTTTCATCCCTGATCTCATCAAGGTCGATCTTTCAACGCCGGCGGCGCGGTTGACAACCACGGGAGGCAACGACGAGTCCACTGGCTTCTCGCGGTTGGGCGTTTTCGGCGGGGACGTCCTGAAGAGTAATATTCAGGATCCGTTCGGCAACGGCGGCTTCATTCCCGGAGGCTGGCCCAACGGCCGTCGTTTCGGAGATGATCCTGTCGACATCACCATCGACGCGCTGTTGAGCGACCTGAAGGTCACGCCGCCGGTCGTCAACACGTTCCCACCCGGCGATGGCGTGATCTCGAATGACGTGACCTACAGCAGCGTGTTCCCGTACGAGAGCACACCGCACAATGGACGCAACCACACCCATCCGTAAACATCACGGCGCAGGGGCACGGCTTGCCGTGCCCCTGTTGCTCCTCGTGTGGCTGGCAGCGGCTGTGCCCGTCTTCGCACACGACCCGGGCCTCAGTGCCGCCGACCTGAATTTTGACGGTGGCACGCTTCGCGCCCACGTCACTTTTTCACGTAAAGATGTTGATCCCGCCGCCAAGCCCACTGTGCTTGAAGTTCGCGTCAATGGGCGGATCGTCCCTCCGCTGCAGGCGCAAATTGAGACCGACGACAGCAACGCCGTTCACTTCTATCTGACTTTTCCAGTCACGCCTGGGATGCCATTGGAGATTCGTGCAACGGATTTCGACAGACTCGCGCGGGGCCACCGCCAGTATTTCACCCTCCACGACGCCGGGGGAAAACTACTTGCGGAAAAAATATTGGATAGCCAGCACAACTCGGTTGTCGTCACTCTGACAGCCAACCCGGAACAGTTTACCTTTCGCAAATTCCTGCTCCTCGGGGTCGAACACATCCTGACCGGCTACGATCACCTGCTTTTCCTGTTCGGACTTCTCCTGATCGGTGGCAGCTTTCGCACCGCCGCCAAAATAATCACCTCATTCACCGTGGCCCACTCCATCACGCTGGCATTGGCGACATTCAACATCGTTTCCTTGCCGTCCGCGATCGTGGAACCGATGATCGCGGCTTCCATCGTCTACGTGGGCATCGAAAATATCTGGCACCACAATCTTGATAAGCGCTGGTTGCTCACCTTCGGCTTTGGGTTGGTTCACGGCCTTGGGTTCGCCACTGTGCTCCGCGACCTGGGCATCGGTCTGCATGGCACGCACGCGGTCATTCCATTGCTCTCGTTCAACCTTGGCGTCGAACTCGGACAAATCTCTATTGCCGCGATTGTTCTGCCGATGATTTGGAGTTTGCGACAACGGCCGGTATTCGTCGCTCGTTGGGTGCCTGCGTGTTCGGTGGTGATTGCGCTGTTGGGAAGCTACTGGTTCATCCAAAGAACACTGTTTTAATGGAGGCGTCAGTTGGCGGGGGGTGGTTTCGGTAGAAGCCTGGCAATCACAACGAGTAACACCAGCACCACCACGCTGAGCGCCACCCAAAAGATAATGTTCTTCGTGCCGGAAATCTGGAAAAGCTCGCCCGCGGACGATTTCTTCAGGGGTTCTTCTGCCGACAGTGAAGCGACCGACTTCTCTTCCGCCAGCAATCGCGGCGCAATCAGGTCGAGATCGTACTGTGGGAAGGCTGCGTCGCGATTGCCGTAGTACAGGTACGTTGACGGCTCCGCCGGCGCCTTGAACAACACCCGCGTCACCGGATAGAAAAGCTGGATGTTGGCGAGGGCAATCGGCGGGTTGTCCCCATTGTCTGTTTCCAAAATCAAGATGTCTGTCGACGGCCGAACGTTCACGATCAGTTCCAGCGGCGTTTTTGTCGCCGGTGGTGTGCGCACCCACGTCGCCTGGCCGAGTTGACGGTCGTATTTCTCCCCACGCTCGTCTGCCGGCTGCTCGGTGAGGGTGACCTGGCGACGGAACAGCGTGCTCGTTGATTCGGCCGTCAACCGCGCGATCGGCAGGTCCGTGTGCGGCAGCTTGATCATCCAACGGCTGACCGTGGGACGTTTCGGATCATTCGCCGACGACACTTCCGGCACCAGCTTGCGTGAAATGGAAGTGCGCTCCAGAATATACGGCCGCTGTTTGCCATCCCGCAGTAATCGGAGGTCTTGAAACGTTGCGTCGGCGCGCGCCAACACATCCAGGTCCAAATCCAGTTGCTGGACACCCACGCGTGTCAATTTGACCGCCTTGCGATATCCCCACTCTGCCGTGTCCAGCGCGGTTCCCAAATCCTGAATCTCCGGGAGTGATTCGGTCGGGTGGTACGACGGGTTGGCCGCCAGAGCACTGAGCGATAACGATGCAATCGGAATACTCGGTGCGGTGGCGAGTGTCCCGCGCAGTCCGGTCAGATCATACCGCGGTGCGGCGCAATGCGGATTGCCGGTGACCAACTGATAACGGCCAGTTTGTTGCGCCAGGAATACCGCGAACACCGGTCGCCGTGTCGCCCGCACCGTGGAGATCTGCAACGGCTGGCTGTCGGCATTATCGATCAGTACCAACAACTCGCGCCCTTCGACCGGCAAATCGAGCGGTAAGTCCAGTCGCTCCGCGCGTTTGAAACCTTCGATGTCCACCCGGTAAACCGTGTCATGCCCCGACACGCGCTCGGTGATGGCGTTCTCCGCCACTTGCCGCGCCGCCAGGGTGACGGAACGCGTGAACAACGGCTCAGTCGTCTCAAAGTGCAACGATGCCAGGGTGAGATGTGCCGCGCCAAGATCCAGCGTCAACCGCGTCTGGCCATCGCTTTCGGTCCGATCCATGATCGTGACGGGCAGGGATTCACTGGGCGCGGCCCCCGCGGTCACGGCGTGCAGCTTTGCTCCCGTGAACGGAATGGCTTCCGCCCGGCGATCGTCCACCGTCACGCGCAGGAAGGGCCACGTACCTTCCGGAAACTCCACCCGCAACTGGTTGGCGCCATTCGGTTGCCGAAAAATCGGCTGTCCGCTGGCCAGCGGCCGCCACGTGTGCTGATCGTTCGAGCCTTCCACCGTCACCGCTTTGATGAACCCAAAGGCGGGAGATTCGAGAACCAGGGCATCGAGCGTCTGCGCCGAACCGGTCTCCAGCGTGATGACCGTAGCCTGTCCGCTGAGGCTGACACTGAATTTCTTGGGGCTGAATACCGGTGCCGTGCTCCGAACCGGGCGTTCGATGAGGTATGGCACCTCCCGGCCCGCGCTGTCGAAAATGCGCAAGTCCTCCAGCCCTGGCCGCGCTGCGTCAACGGTTTCGGCCGGTAGACTTAATTTGATCAATCCGGTGCGCGCTACGTCGAATTGTTGCGCGTTCTTCCAATCGGCCGGCAACTCGCCGAGAACCGTGAGTGTGGTCAGGAAATAGATGAGGAGCGGTCTCATTCAGCCTTCGCTTCTGCCGTCACGAATCGTTGATACAAGAACGACGAGACCAGCAGGACCACCGCCACGCCGACAAACGCGCCGATGCGTTGCAATTGGCCCAACTGACCGAGGTCATGAAAGAAGAGTTTTAGCAAGGTGACACCGATCAACGCCAGGCTGGCGTACCGCACCACCGGCAGTTTCTTCGCGATGCCGAAGACAAGCAGGACCAATCCATACAGTGCCCAGGCAATCGAGTAGGTCATGTCGCGGGTGAAGTTGCCGGAAAATTCGAATGTCAGCGCATGAGAGCCGGGAGCCGTGAAGTAGTCGGCGATTTCGATGTTCAACAGCAGAAACGCCAACACGGTACCCAACGTCGCCAGAACCACCTGGGCATTGCCACCCAGCACCTCCTGCCGTGGCGGCGCGAGCAACCGCGAGCCTACGAACAGGCAGATTGCCGTGAGCCCATAGGCGTAGAGGAACCAGTTCAGGATTGGTGTCGCGCTACGCGCGTGGTACTCCAGCACCGCGGGGTTCAATGCCAATCGCCCAAACGCCGCGCACAACAATCCCACGCCCACCAACCGCAGCCCGGGATGCGGCACCCGATGGAAGAGCCAAAGCAACGCCGTCCCTTCCAGCGCCCAGCCGATGGTGATCCATTGGCGCTCGAACTGGATTGGAAAAATCAGCGTGATGAAAAACAGCGTGGCCCCGCCGAACCACGCCAGCAGCGCCAGGCGTTGCGGCCCCTGAATGCGCAAGAGCACCAGCAACCCGATCAACGGCGGCAGGGCGAATGCCGCCGGCAACAATCCCATCATCGGGTTCGGCCAGACCGCTTTCACGAGCCGGTATACCAACGTGAAATGCGCCGGCCCGGCCAGCGCCGACACCGCCCACGGCACGACAGAGTTCTCCAATTCTTTCCGAAAAATGAACGGGAAAATGGTGAACACGGCCGTGAACGCCAGATACCAAATCAGCGGCACCACGGCGGCATCCACCTTAAACCGTTGTTCATACCACGCATGTTCCAGCGCGACGCTGCACACGAGGCTGATCGCCGTCAGCCATTCCGCCGCCGTCCACCGCGCCACGCCGAGGAGCAACACTACCAACAGCATCGCCAATCCGAACACCGGAGACGGATTCGTCATCGGCATCCGCAATACCACCATAATCAGCAGCAGAAACGGCAGAATCGCAGAGAGCGCCGGGACCTGCGCCTGCACATTATCCGATAGGAATGGGAGCGACGGGAACTCTGGCAGGCTCACCCCGCCTCCCGCCGGTTTGAGCGCCATCCGTCGAGCCGCAAAGACCCCGACCACGAAGAACACCAACGCAAATCCGCCGATCACGACCAGCAGGTCCGGCACTCCGCTCATTTCGGCCGGTATCTTGAACAGCCATACCATTGTCGCCCCGAGCGTCAGCACCAACGCTCCGATGATCGCCAACACCGACGACGTCACGAGCGCCAGCGCGAACACGACGACATCCAGCGCCAGGACGCACAACCAAACCAGCCAACCCAGTTCGGGCAGTTTCATTACGGGGATCATGACGAGCACCAACGCCAGCAACGGGAACAAATGGCCCCACCACACCGGCATGGCACCGGGCCGCAGACGTTGCAGAACGATTGGGAAAGCGGTGTGCAGGATGGCAAAGAGCAGGTAGAACCCGAGCGCCCAGTTCAGCAACGCGCCCGACACGTAGCTGACCGTCCAGATCGACAGCAGAAAGAACGCGGCGAGGCCTGCCGCCAGATGCGCGGGCGCCAGCGCGCTACGCAGAATGGTCAGCGTCAGCAACCCGAGATCCGCCACGAGCACGAAGGTAAAGATAATCCACGGCTTGGCGCCAAGCTCGCCAAACGACAGCAGATACAGCGTGAACGCCAGCGGTGCGAATGCCATGCCGACGGTCGAGGCGCTGACCCATGGATCCTCACGGTCGGTCACCACGAACGCCAGCAGGAAGAGCGCCTCAAATCCCAGGAAGACACCCATGGCAATGAACACTTTTGTCAGCGCAAAGAACGTGGCCGTCCACGCAATCTGCATCAAGAGCGTGCCCGCCGCGGCGAGCAGGACAAGATAGTTCCAGCGTTTGCGCGCGACCACGGCGATGAGGCCGGCGTCGAGCAGCGCGAGATAACTGAAAAGGCCGAGCGGGTTGTCCTTGCCGGTCGAGAGCAGGACCGGGGTCAGGAACCCACCCAGCAAGCCAAGAATCGCCACCACCTGCGCATCGAGCCGGACCGCCAACAGAAAGGCCACCGCTGTTACCAATACCATCAGGCCGAATGCAGGGAGGACACCAATAAGATGGTAATAGGCGTGCGAGGCGAAGATGTTTGCGTACAACGCCAGTACGCCCGTCGCACACAAGGTCTGCCCCAGGACGGAATACTCGCGCTTCGTCAAAACCAAGCCGCCGACCAGAAGGCCCGCCCCAATCAAATACCCCAGAGCTACGCGAAGTTCCGGGCTCACCCAATTGTTATCGAAGGAATATTTCACGAAGAACGCGAGACCGAGGAACAGCGCCAACCCGCCGATCCACGCGAACAACTTCACCCCCATGAATTGTTCCCAGTTGATTGACGGCAAGCTCACCTTTGGTGGAGATGCCGCTGGTGGAGATGCCGCGGGCCGCTCGCTGGCCGGAGCAAAATCCTCCCAGGGTGATGACGCAGGTTGGGATACCGGCGGTTCAATTGGTGGAGGGACGGTCGTCGCCTCTTCCGTTTCCGGCACGTTTACCGGCACGATTTGTGGCGGACGCTGCCCAATGGGCGGCGGCAACGGTGTTACCCGAACCAGCGGGGCGAATGGCGTTGTAACCGGTTTCGGTGGTGGAGCGGCGGCCGCAGGCGAGCCGGTACTGACGCCCTCATAGCTGCGGAGCACATCCCGCAAGGTGCGCACCTCAACTTGGAGGGAGTCAACACGCGTTTCGAGAGTGCGCACGCCGCGGTCCGCCCGCGACGCTTTGGTCCCGAGCCAGACAAACAGGGCGATGGGTCCTCCAACGACCACCAGTAGCAGCAGCAACAGCAAGAGAAAGATACTCGGATCCATGCTGACCTCCTATGCTGACCAATAGATGAAAATGGAGCGAGCGAAGGGATTTGAACCCTCGACATTCACGTTGGCAACGTGACGCTCTACCAGACTGAGCTACGCTCGCTTCCGTTGGAGACAGGTACGAAAATAGCAAATCCCCGACCGACTGCAAGACCCAAAATCGGGCGGGTAATCGCCTTCGCGAAACGTCGTGTCGAAATTTGAAAGATGTCGCTGAGAAAGCAATGGATCCGCTTCGCTGTTGCCCCAAAGGCGAAGAAGAGTGCGGACGGAGGGACTCGAACCCACACGGATTTCTCCACAGGCTCCTAAGACCTGCGCGTCTGCCAATTCCGCCACGTCCGCGTCGTTGAGAATTATTAGCAGTGGCTGGGGTCGCAAACAAGTCCCGTCTGCGAATCGCCTGATCGGTCCCGCGCACGCGACCGGGGCAATTTGCACTACTACGGCGACTTAACCTGGTTGGCTCACTGGCCCGCCTGCGCTTTCCTTCTCCTGGCCCATTCTTTCATGGACTTGGACAGGTTTTGCCGGTGTTTCGTAGACATCGGTCGGCGAGTGGACGAATTGAAGGATGTGCTCGAGGAGCCGATAATATTCGGCACATCGGCAGTGGTCTGCTTCCCTCTCTCCGCCTGGGGATGAATGTTACGCTTTCCTGCCATCGGGGTATTGTTGTTGGCGTACGCCTTGTTGACCATAATCACTTATGTTCCGCGTCTCTCAAAACGGTTCGATGTCCGTCGTGGGAACAACGATTAAGTCGCGGCTACAATGCCCTCCTGGGCGAGCCGCCCAGTTCTTACAGCGTCCCCCCAGCCTGGTATAACAAAGTGCTCTCTTGCGATACGCGCAAACTTACTGGCAGTTCGGCGTCTGACGGACGCGGTAGTAGACGTTCGTCTTGGAAGTCACACTGTTATCGATTTGTGTGAAAATCCCACCCGTGCCGGGGGTAAAGCCCGAGAGCGGTGTCCAAGCCGCGTTGTTGGTCGAATAGTTACCCGTCGCGCGCTCCACCCGGTACAACAGGTTCGCATTGGCTTCCGTTTGATAGGTGACGGTCGCGTTGTTATTGAGAACCGTCACGCTCTTAACGGCCATCTCCGGACCGACCAGGAAGAAATGCTGCCCGGGGAAGTTGGTAAGGTTGATGGTGCTGGTGGCGCCAACAGTACCCAGGTTGCTCTGCCCCTGACACGCATTCGTGGTAGGGCCGACGGGCCCGAGGATCTGGTTCGACAGGAAGGTGTGACCCGGATTGTTGATGAACGCGCAAACAGCGATCGGCCCCGTCGGATTTCCGAGAGCCGCAAGAGGTATGGCCAGTTCAACACCAGACCTGACCAATGCCGCGGCCACCGACTGCAACGCGCCTGCTCCATTCGTAACGCAGGAAGTGCCGTCAACACCGTTCGTATTGGTATCGTTGATGGTTGCCTGGATAAGAAATGGATTCGTGCCCCCGGACAGCGTGCCATTGGTCGTGGTGGTCGAGCCCAGGAAGTACCCATTCGTCGCCACGCCGACGTTGTTTGTGCCGCCCGGCCACATCTGGGCATAGTTACCATACAAATGGTAAGGAACCTGCCCACCGTTCACGTTGATGTAGTAACTGGCCGCAAAGCCGGCGTCGAACGTCAGACCGGGCGTAGAGCCATTCGTTGCCCCGCCCATGGCATTCAGGCCGTTAAAATCAACGTTGGGGTTAACATTGGTAAGCGTGTTTTGTCCGGGTGCACCGGTCGAGAAGAAAATATCCAGCTTGTTATTGTTGTTCTCCAGATTCCCCGCGAATACCAGGAACAACACGCCGTCCTTAACGAGTCCATACGCCGCATCGAGTTCGGAACCGCCGCTATTCGACATGAGGTTCGTGCCGACACTATTGCCAAATCCCGTGCCCTGGATTTGCACGGCAATCGGGCATCCATAGGCCGATTCCGCGATACCATCGACGATGATGCTGCTCAATGGAGGCAGGAATTTGCCGTCTTCAGTAATCGTCGCGCTCGCCGTCACAAACTGCCCGGAAACGATAATGCTCGCCGTGCGCGCGTCGATCGTCGTGTTGGTTGCCACGGAATAAGTAATGGTGCCATTGCCCACACCGCTCGCACCGCCTGTAATCGTGAGCCACGGTTGGCTGCTGGACGCTGTCCAAGAGCAGGCGCCTTGATCGACGACACCCACGGTACCCACGCCGCCATTGACAGCAAAGTTAGTCGTGGCAGGACTCAGCAAGAAGGCGTTACACGGCGGAACCGCAAACGTAAATGTATGCGTCCCCGGAAGCGCGCTGAAATTGACCGCACTTGCACTGCCGAAGCTACCCTGGCAGAACGTCGGCGTGCCATCCCAGATCGGGCCGAGAACCTGATTGTACATACTGGCAAACCCATCGTCTGTCATAAATATGCAGATGGAAACCTGTCCGGTCGGATTGCCGATGGCACTGAGCGGGATGGCCAGTTCAAGGCCCTTGGTGACGTTTTGTGGATTAAATGGCGCGCCATTGACTTCGCAACCCGAAAGGTCCCCTTGGACGCCATTGGTATTGCTGTTATTGATGGCGGCCCGAATGCCGAACGTGCCGTCCACGAAAATGTTGGCAGGAGGCGCGTTGCTTGGAAGAACCGAGCCGAGGAATTCGCCATCGCATCCGGCGCAAACCACTTCACGATTCAGGTACATTGTCGGCCCGACACCAGCGCCCCCAACGGTCACGCCGATCCAGTAATTTGCCGCGAAACCGGTATCGAAGGTCAACCCGGGATCACCGTTTTGCTGGGGGCCACCGTTAACGCCCAGGTTGTTAAGGCGACCAAAATCAGCGGCGCCATTGTAATTGGTCCCCAGTGTGTGATCACCGCCAGGCCCGGTCATGAAAAAGATCTGGAGCTTGTCGAAAGGATTGCCACTTGAATCAGCCCCGCCCGAGTCTATGTTTCCCGCGATAAACATGTACAGCACGCCGTTGGAAATCGTTCCGTACGCTGCATCGAGTTCGGAGCCGCTGGAGGCGTCGACGTTCGTCTCGTTGTTCTTGAAAGTCGATGTGCCGAGCTTCTGGGTGACAATGGCTGATCCGTACTGCGCGTCCAATGAGCCATCGATGACGATCTGTGCTTTCGTGATGGTGGGGATTGCCAACAAGGCCGCAACGAACACTGCAAAGGTAGATTTCATAACACTAAGGCTCCTATTCTCTATCTCTCGCCGGTTTTGCACTCAACGCTGCCAAATCAGTCGAAACGCTTTACCACTTACCCCTACCATGTCCGCCGATCCGTTGTCAACTACTAAATGCCTTAAAAAGGCTTGCTGCCATGGTCATTGATTGATCCGCCTCGGTTTGACGCGAATTTGCCCATTTGGCAACAAATTCGACGAACCAAAGAATGTATCGGGCTAAAAACAACGAGCCCCGCAACTCTGCGGGGCTCGTCGGCATGCTCGATGATTGAGCGAATTGTATGGTTAGGCTTTGCGACGGCGAATCGTCAACGCACCGAGCAGTCCGACCACTACGAGACCGATCGATGAGGGTTCGGGAACCGCCACGGTGAAAAACTGACCGGCAGTTCCACTGAAATCAAACCGCCCGCTATTTCCCAAGTTGCCCGTTCCGGAAGGCAAACCTGGAAGGAACTGGTTCGAGAGGAAGCTGTCGCCGCCGCCGTTAACATCGGCCAGCACGGAGATTGAGCCACCCGTCCATCCGATTGAGGCGAGAGGGATCTGCAATTCCAAACCGGTCCCAACCGAAAGCGCCTGGGCCGAGGTGGCCGAACTGCCGGTGATGCCACCAGCGTTTTTGTTGTTGTCCCCAATCGTGCTTACGCCGGGGGTGCCGGTTCCAATCCCGCCCGAGAGAGGGATCGAGCCCACAAAACCGCCCGCAGGGACGCCCGTCAAAGTATACTCTTCGACGTAGTTGGTGCCCGTAAAGTCGTTCACGTCCAACGCGAACGTGGCTTGGAAGCCGGGGCTAAACTTCGACCCGTTCATCTGTTGCATCGTGGCAGTGGTGGGTACAGCAAGGGTGCTTTGACCCGCGGCGCCGCCAGAAATAAACACATTTACGTGGTTGCCGTTGCTCTCATGGTTGCCCGCAAGAAACAAATAGAGGTTCCCGCCGCTAATCGTGCCGTAACCGGCATCCAATTCCGAACCGCCGCCTGACGTGCCGTCTCCAACGGTGCTGTCCCCGAAACCAGTGGGATTCCCCTGGATCGCCAGCGCGCTGCCGTAGCCCGCATCCAGCGTCCCATCGACAGTAATCGCTCGCGCTTGTATAGTGGACAAAAGAAATGCAGCAGCCGCCATGGTGCTGTAAAGACAGATTGACCGATAAGACATTTTCATACTCACCATCTCCCTCGCTTAGATGTTAACCTCGCCTCGTCGCTTGACGTCTCGTTTCACCGTACTGGTAAAACGCTCCAAACGTCAGTATCCCGTATAACGGTTTCGCATCCGGGTGTCAACACTTTTTAGCAACTTTCTTGCAAGAAGGATGGTTGGAGGGCAGATTAACACTGGCCCTCAACGTGATACCTCTTATTCCATGCCATATGCGGGGGGATCGACTACAGCCGTGCGAGCCCGCCTTGCGCCGATGCGGCGCGTTCGTTGTTGACAGGCCAGTGACAAAAACCTTCAGACTTCCAGCCTGTGGCGTTTGCCCGAACCCTCGCCAGTCTCAGTACGGAGCAGGCATCTTCCAGTTGAAGCCGTTATGGCCGGACTGGAGTTGAATTAGGATACTGGAACCCACTGCAATCATAGTCCCGCCCGCATCGGTATTGCCAGTACCGCTTTGCTTCCAGCCAGCCGTAAGCGACTTCGTGGCCGTTGTATAGAAATACGTGTTGTAAACTCCAGCCGTATCGTCATGGATCAGCACATAATCCGAACCAAAGACAAAGCTATCGGTCGAAACACCGTCCGTGTACAACCCGCTATTCGATAGGGTGATGGCCGCCGCATAGACGTTAGCGGGTATTTGATTCCCAGGTCCGAACAACGGTACAATTGTCGGTCCGAGCTTCACTGCGCCAACCGACTTGAATGTGAGGTTCGTACCCGGTTGGCGGTTAATGAGAATGCCTTGATTGTTGTAGAGCGGCGTTTGCGCAGCATCCGCGTTTCCGGAGCCCGCAGACTTCCAGCCAGCAGTTAATGCCTTCGTGGCGGTCGTGTAGTAGTACGTCGAGAAGGTCTGTGTTACCGGATTTTGAACCAGAATTTGGTCGCCCGAAGCTCCTTGATCGAGGCCGACCTGGTCGGTTGTCCCGAAAACGCTGGCGATGGTCCAGTGCGGATACAATTTGTAGGTTGACCCGTTGGCGATTACGGACGAATCGTCGTTGGCGGTGAACACATTCACCGCGTCATTGCTCACGACATCATCGGTAAACCCCGCCGACGTTCCGCTTGTGACCTCGATATAATACAAAGGGCCATTGGAAACGCTGTTGTACTGGCCGGGTGATAGTGGGCTGTCCAGCGGAACTTGCGTGCCGGAAACCGTGCCGACGACCCCGCGGAGCGCCGGAATCTGCGTCAAGCCCAGGCCCAAAAATGAGTACGCCGGGCTACCGGGGGCGTTTGTCCCTTCGGCCGTCAGTGTGACGAATCCCACCGGATCCGAGTACGCGTCGGCGGAGCAGGCGAACACATCAACACGGTAGAATCGTTGCGTGTTGACCGCGCCGCCGTAGTCGATCAACGTGAGGGGGCCGCCGATGCTGTTGCTGACCGAGGCGCCGACAACATCGGACCATGACCCGTCCGTCATTGAGTTGCGGTACTGCAGTTGGTAGTGCTCGCCGAAGATGGACGGAACCGTGATGACTACATTGGAACCCACAATCTGGATGGCGCTGACCTGATTCGGTGGTGGATTGAGAGAATTAAAGGGAACGATGAGCTTGAAGATAACACCGTGACCGGGCCCGCCGCCTTCTATTGTCGTCCCGTAGAAATTGCCGTCGCAACCCTGCGTAAGCCTGGCATTTGGATATCGTCCATCACCATCACCCCCTCCGAATTCGTAAAGATTCGTGTAGTCCCCGCTTGGGCTGATCCGGAATATCTCCCCGTAGGCACCGCCGTAGACGTCCAAGTTTGATCCTCCAACCATAGTGACCCCGTAGAAATTGCCGTCGCTGCCTTGCGTCAGCCAAGCGTCAGCAGACGCATTGTCACTTCCGCTAAAGTCGTAAAGATCCGTAAAGCTTCCGCTTGGAGTGATTCTGAAAATGTTGCCCTGACTCTCGACGTCAGGATCGGGACTATTCCAATTTGGGCCCCCGGATTCTGTGATGCCGTAAAAATTACCGTCGACGCCCCGCACGAGCCCGAGTGGACCGGCTCCGTCAGTGCCATCGAATTGGTGTAGGGTGGCAAAGGTGCCGCTCGGAGTAATTCTGAACAGCGTGCCAACGTAGTTTTCCCCGCTGGAATGGGCCACACCGTAGAAGTTGCTATCACTGCCCTGCACTAGCGCGCCAATTGGTCCGGCACCCTCCGAACCGTCTGAGGAGAAACAGTGGAGAGTCGTCAGACTACCGCTCGTACTGATACTAAATACTGACCCTGCCCCGCACATGGACGAATCACTATCCCAAGCCGTCGTGCCGTAGAAATTGCCATCGCTGCCTTGCACTAACCAAGCCTCTGGATAGCCGTCCACCGAGCAAAGAGTCGTAAAGCTACCGTTCGGACTGACTTTGAACACGGTACCATCGGAACACGCCCAGCCGGAGGTTGTGCCGTAGAAATTACCGTCACTGCCCTGGACAAGTGCACCACCGGCATAGGGACCGCGACTATCGCTGCTGGGAAACGAGCAAAGAGTCGTAAAGGTGCCACCACTCGGACTGATTTTGAACACTGTTCCAACAGTACCGGTCCCGCAATCCGCGTTGGTGCCACCGTAGGCTGTCGTGCCGTAAAGATTGCCGTCGCTGCCCTGAACAACTCCATTGGGATCGTACCCATCATTACCGGCCGTAAACACGTAAATATTCGTTAGCGTCGCAGCTGAAGCGCTGTCGCAATAGCTGCTGAACAGAAAAAGAAAAGCAAGGCTTCCGACGATGGTGGTTCGTTTCATGGCATGGCTCCTCCTTGTGGGTTAACTGGAATTATTGTGGCGCGACCGGCGAAAAGGGCCACGCGGATTTCAAACTTGATTTCAGGAGTGGGCTCCGTAGTCGCCCCGAAAGTCTTCGAGGCGCACTCTACAATGTCATACGAAGGTAGACACGACAGTAGTGTGTGCAGAAACACTCAACCCCCTCCAACGCGGGAAGCGAACGGAACATAACGCAAAAGGGACACCCTGCCTCTTTGCCTGTACAGCGGTGGCACTACTACGAGGTCTGACAGACAAAGTCAACGCGTTTATTGACGTATCTCCTGGGGAGTGACGGAAATTCTCGGAGAGCGAGAATCGTGAAGATCTACCGGCTACCTTCACGGCCGATGGTCTCGCGCGATTCTAAGTGCCATCGTGCTGGCCGATAGTCTGAGGCGATTGCAAAGGTGGATCGGGATTGTTGTAGTAGCCCCAATCATCTTGGATTAATTTGTAAAGGTCATCGACTGAAGGGCCGTTAATCCAATCCACATGATTGTCCGTGAAAAGGACATTGCGCCCGTCGGTGCCGTGCGCAGAGTCTGGCGTCATGGGGGGGGTAGTCTGTGCCGATGTGGTTGATCGGTCCGCGCATAGCATGTAAATACCGCCTGTGCTGGAACCCTTCAAAGGCAGCTTAACGCCCATCTTTGCGATGTAGAAGTAGCTGAGATTCCACCATCTTACTAATTTCCAGTCTGATGGTATACCACCCTTCCCCGGGCTGCGGCTGCCCGTGAACCTGTCGCTGGGGCAGACAAACACTCCCGTGCTGCCAATGTAGTGTTTCTTCACGAGGAACCGGGCGAAGCAGGTGAAGCCTCCCACATTTTGGCCGGCACCCCCACCTATGCCGACTTCGCTGTTCAGCATGTTCGCAGTCGATATGTCCCCAGCATTACCGACGTTATTCGGGAACCAACCATCGTAGTCATCCGAGTACATGATCATTCCCTGCCCAATCTGCCGGAGGTTGCTCAAACAAAGGGCGCGTCTTCCCTTTTCACGGGCCTTGTTGAGCGCGGGCAGGAGCATCGCAGCGAGAATGCCGATGATGGCGATGACGACAAGGAGTTCGATCAAAGTGAAAGCGGCATGTCTTGCCGTTTTTCCGTGAGTAACGACGTCAGGGGTTTTTTGCATACCGTCTGTTAGACCTCCGTCCAAATGCCACTGTTCGTATTGAACCACAAACCAATCAGGAAGTAAAGAAAAAACGCTTTACCTTGAATTCGTAACTGGCATACCGCGCCATTGTCTCCTGGAAATCTTACGATCCAAACCCGTTGCTGAATTCAGCCGGACACGGACACTTCGCCGTGTCACCAGCTTCCCTGATACAAAACTTGGGGGGACGTGTCAATCACGAATCGCTCGTTTTTCGGCCTACTGGTTTCCATTTTCGGCCTTTTGATTTTCAGGCAGATACCGTGACCTGGTGAATTCGGGCAGCCGAAGCCGCGCCTTTCTATCGGTATTCGATATTTTTTGCTGGACGCCTTACAGTAGGGTGAGTATAGTCCTGGAAACAAATGAACATTCAGTGTTCAACAGGCGGGTCGTCCAGCTTCCATGGGGACGCAGACCCGCCGTCGCCAAAACCATGGCGAGGCTGCATGCCGCGCGCGGCCTAGGACCCCCCTATATACGTTTCTGCGAAACGAACCCAATTTATTTTCGCGCATTTTTCTATACATCATGTTTATTTATAGAATCTTACACAGTTTGCAGCAGCGTTTGCAAATGGGTTCGTTTCCCGAAAACGAACCCATTTGCCGCACACGACAGCGGCGTCTCGTCCGACTCGGCTTCGAGGGGCTTTTTGTGGGGTTAATTGCCGCATTTGGCTTCGTTTCCCGCAGACGACAGCGGCGCCGTGTAGCACTCGGCTTCGGAAAACGGAGCCGTGGGAGAGTCGCGGCGGTAACGTCCCTCCCACGTTCAAGCCCCGAAAGGAATTCGGGGCGGGCGGGAGCGGAGGTGGCGACGGATTCGACGTCGACCAATGGCGCGGGCGCGCAGCCGGTACCGCGCTTCGGCTCCGGCAGACCCGCTTTTCATCTTGCATTCTGGCAGAATCTGTTGCATTGTCAGCTGTGTACGGGGATTTCAGCAGACCCCACCGTGTTGTGGGGGAAGCAATTGCGGGGGACGTGATCCCATACGATAATTATTTGGTAGTTGGCTGAATGGGTACACTTATGAATTATCGCTGCGGGAAAATCTCCCGATTGTTTGTTGTCTGTCTGTTTTTTTTCACCGCAATTGGTAAACCGCTTTCCTCTCTCGCCGCGGGAGTATCCTCACAATCGGGCATGGGCTCGATTCCTTACGTCGGCATCTGGACCAATACCAGCACCGCCGGTACCGGCTTTGGTCAGTGGCAATTCAGTCCCACCACCAACAACGGTAACGTGTTCTACTACATCCAGACTTCCACCCTGAACGACAACGGCGGATCCGCTGGAAATGGCGGCAACGACATCAATAACGGCGGAGTCGCCTGGGGCATGACGGCGCTCAACAGCACGCTGGCCAATGCCACCCGAACGTTCAACAGCGCACTGACCACGAACCAGACTTTCCAGATCGACATGGACAACGGAAACATAACCGCGGGCGGCAGCGTTGGGTTTGCCCTGCAAAACAGTTCCACCCAGAATGTCTGGCAGTACTTTTTCACGGGCGGCTCCAACACGTACGCGATCGACGCGGCAAGCGTTAGCGGCCCGGCGTTACCCAGCTTCACCCGCGACGGCATGCGGTTGACGTTTTCGCTGACCTCCCCCAGTACGTATTCGGTCACGGTCCTCACGTATGCCGCCGGCGGATTGGCGGGCGCGGGAACCACGACCACCTACACCGGCAGTCTCAATAACCCGGGTGGCGGCCAGGTGATCACCAGTGTGCGGCTTTTCAATTTCAACGCCGGCAGCGGCACCAACAACAACGCCTATTTCAACAACATGATCATTTCCCCCGGCGTTGCCACCGACAACGCCGCCAATTCCGGCTACAGTACGGCGGGCACCACGTTCCGCGTCTGGGCGCCGAGCGCGACGGCGATGCATGTTTCGGGCACGTGGAACGGCTTCAACACATCCGCGACGCCGCTGTTCTCCGAGGGCAACGGTAATTGGTCCGCCGACGTGGCCGGGGCCCTCAACGGCCACCAATACCAGTACTACATTTCCAATTCCACGGTCGGCACGAACGTCACCAAACAGGATCCCCGGGCCCGTCGTGTGGTCAACTCCGCCAGCAACAGCTATATTTACAACCCGACCAACTTCAACTGGGCGGGCGACAACTTCACCGCTCCCGGCCTGAGCAACGCGGTGATCTACGAAATGTGCATCGGATCGTTTAACGATCCGAACGCGCCGAATAATGCCGGCACCTTTTATGACGCGACGAACCGGTTGGCCTTCCTGAAACAGCTCGGAATCACCGCCGTCGAAGTTATGCCGATCAACGAGTTTCCCGGCGATTTCAGTTGGGGCTACAATCCCGCCGGCATTTTCGCCGCGGAAAGCGCCTATGGCGGTCCGGATGGTTTCAAGACCTTCGTAAAGGTCGCCCATCAACTCGGCATCGCGGTGCTCCTCGACGTGGTCCACAACCACTGGGGCGGCAACAGCGCCGGCAACGGCTATGGGGATCTGTACCATAGCGTGTGGCAGTTTGACGGCACGTCCTCAGGCGGGTTCGGCGGGATTTATTTCTACCAGGATTCCTGCAGGGGCTTCGCCCAGACATGGGGACCGCGACCCAATTTTGATACGTCCCAAGTCTATCAGTTCATTAAGGACAATATCACGATGTGGATGAGTGAATGCCATGTCGACGGATTCCGCTGGGACTCGGTCGGGGAAATCGAGGGAGATTATCCGTGCGGGGATACGCTCACTTCCGGCATCAACCTGATTGCGGACGTTAGCGGGATGATCCACTCCCAAGCGGGGGGTAAGATCAATATCGGCGAGGATAATCCGAATAACCAGACCGGGGCCAACGGGTTCGACGGGACCTGGGACAACAACGCCTTCTTCGGCAACGTCCAGCCTCAATTGTCCGCTTCGAGTGACTCCGCGCGCAACATGGGATCGATCAGTTTTGCCGTCAATATCAATCACAACGGTGGCGGCATGGGGAACTGGGGAAACGTTGTCTTCACGGAGGACCACGATCAGTGCGGGGACGGGAACGGCTCGGGGGCCCAGCGTATACCGGTGAGGATTGACAACAACAACCCGACGAGCTATTTCGCACGCAAGCGTTCTTCGCTTGGAGCGGCCCTCACATTGACCACCGCCGGGATGCCCATGCTCCTGCAGGGCCAGGAAATGCTGACCACCAGTCAGTTCGGCGCGGTCATCCCCATCAATTGGGGATTGACGAACACCTGGAGCACCATCGTTTCCCTCTACACGGATCTCATCCGTCTTCGGCGGAACCTCGACGGGCGGTCCGCAGGTCTTACGGGCGTGAACACCAGCACCATCTGGCAGGACAACCTCAGCAAGATGATCGCCTACCGTCGGTGGAATACGGGCAATGTGGGAGACGACGTCATCGTCATTTGCAACTTCGCGAACACCAATTGGCCGGCGTACAACATCACCGGTTTCCCCCATACAGGCATTTGGTACACGCAACTCAACAGCGACTTCACCAAGTACGGTTCCGACTATGGCAACTTCGGGAGCCTTTCCACCACGGTGTCTGTCAATACCGCCACAATTTCCATCGCTCCGTATAGCGTCCTGATTATGTCGCAGAATGTGCCCGGCGCACCCCCCACCCCGCAGGGCGTCACGGCCACCACGATTGGCACCAACCAAATCAACGTCTCCTGGGGCGCTTCCGGCGGCGCCACCGGGTATATCGTCAAACGGGGCGGCTCTCCCATTGCCACCACCGCCGCGACCACCTATTCCGATACCGGTTTGTCCGTGGGCGCGACCTACTGTTACTCGGTCGCCGCGACCAACAATCTCGGGGGAACTTCTGCGGATTCCGTATCCGCTTGCGCAGCGACGCTGCCCGCGACCAGCGCGACCAACCTCCTGGCTTATTGGACGCTCGACGAAGGAACCGGGTCCACGGCGTTCGATTCCTCCGGGAACACCAACACCGGTGCCGTGACCCTGGGTGGCGGCGGATGGACCGGCGGCATGGTCAATGGCGCCCTGTCTTTCGACGGCGAATCGACCCAGGTGCTGGTTTCCAACGCCGCGTCGCTGAATCCGGTGCAGACAATCACAATCTCCGCGTGGGTCAACGCGCAGTATTGGTTCAACACTCCCCGGATCGTGGAGAAGGGCAAGACGGACAATCAATACGCACTCTTCGTGAACGGGTCGGGTTCACTCGAATTTCTCCTGACCGGCGTGACCGGCGGGAATTTGTCAATCACTCCGCCGTCCGCGGGGGTCTGGCATCACGTGGCCGGCACGTACGACGGATCGTCAATCAGCCTGTATGTCGACGGGCAACTGGCCGCGCAACACCCGGCCAGCGGCCCGCTCGCGATCACCACGGACCCGCTCGCCATTGGCGACAAACCGTCCGGCAGCGTGCTCACGTCCTTCGCCGGCATCATCGATGATGTTCGGATTTATGGCAGCGGCCTGCCCGCGAACCAGGTCGCCCAGCTCTACGGCACGGACAGCGTTGGCGATGGGATCGCGAACTGGTGGCGTCTGCAGTATTTTGGAAGTAGCTCCACAACCAATTCCAGTACCTGCGGCGCCTGTGATTATGATGGCACCGGCCAAAATAACCTCTTCAAGTACGTGGCCGGATTGGATCCAACCGATATCACATCGGTCTTCTATCTCCAGATCGCCACGGTGACCAACCAGGATGCGCAGCAAAACCTGCTCTTCAACCCACTGGCCTCTGGCCGCACGTACGTGCCCCAGTACAGCACCGATCTCGCCAGCGGGGTCTGGTTCCCGCTCCTGGATTATTTGGGACCGTCGACAAACGGCAATCAGGTGACGATCACGGACACGATCGCGGCGCCGCCCCAGAAGTTCTACCGCATCGACATCTCGGTGCCGTAAGGAAAGCTTGGCGTACCTCGGACCCGGTGAACGGAGCCGTTAGGTGTTCTCAGCGGAGTGGAAGATCATCTGGCGAGGTGCGCCACGGTGGTTGTGAGGACCGGGGCCGGTGCCGGGTCGATTTCATACCCGAGCTCCGTCAGTCGCTTCCCGGCCAGTTTGTAAAACAGTGCCAGCTCTTCCCGGTTCAACTCGTCACGCCAGCGTTCGATCGCCTGGGTGGTGAGGGGCGCCGTGGCGGCTTCGTTTGAAATAAAATTGGCTGCGTCCCGTGATGGCCCCGTTTGCTTGTGGTATTCGAGCATAACCGGGTCCCACGGTTCGTCGATGAACTCGCAGAGCTGCCGCAGTTGCGGTCCGGGCGCATTCACCAGGTTCTCGTAATGGATTTCGAAATAGTTTGGGTGTCGTTGCCACCTCAAGGCCGTCGCCGTTTCACGCAGCCACGCCTGGATACAGGGTTCCAGTGGTTTTCGAATTCCCGTGGCCACTTTTTTTCCATCAACGATCCGATGCTTGGGATGCGTACGAATCGAACACACCACGTCCCGCCCATCGCGAATCACATGGATGAACTTCGCCTTGGGAAAATGGCGGAAAATGTAATCGAGGAACCGCGCATGATGCGGCGTTTTCTCCGCCCATCGTTTCCGGCCGCGGTCGGCTGCGTACCGGGTCAAAAACATTTCGACGAAATGCGCATGATCGCTTGCCATCCGGCGCAGCCGCCAAATCTCGTCGATGGGAATACCGAACCGCTTCGTCAGTTTGTGGGGAAGAAAACTTCCCGCCAGCAGACTGCTCTCGGGACCGCAGGCGATGTGTGGATGCGAGTCCAGCATGACTCGCAGCAAGGTCGTACCACTGCGCTGACAACCGCCAATAATGATCGGGGAGTCTTCCGACACGTATCGGGATATGGTTCGGCGTAACCATCGGGCGAAGGACGAATTGTTGGTCGAAAGCTTCTCGAACATGTTACCTGCCTGTGTTCATGATCACAATTCTATGCCCACATTACACGAATGCAATGATTCTGTCACCAAAAAGACATCGTGGAAGAACACATCAAGCCCCTAGGAGGGAGCAGTCGGAAAACCTACGTCTGGTAAGGCGGGGCTACTCTGCCCGCTAACGGGGATTGGATGGAGGCCCGTCGTTCACACCGGCGATATGTTCCTGGAGAATGGCTTGCTGCAGTTGGGCCAGGGCGTCCTGACATAGCAGCATGACCTTGCGTTTCTGGTTCAGGGAAATCGCCAGGGAGCGAACATTGGTGTTCTCACGGGAAAACGCGAGGATTTGCGTCCGTATCTTGCTGAACTTGGTGTACTCTGACGTGGCCATTTCGAGGTCGGTGTCCCCGCGAAACATCGGTAGGACGGCCAGTCCATCCAGGTCTTTGCGGACCTCCTGGTCCTGCTTGGTCATCCTCAATTCAAGCTCGTCCATCTTTGAATCGCTTTCTTCCGCGATGTGCGGCGCGAGCAGGGCCTGCAAGCGGAGCGCCGCGGTCTGCGCGCCGAAAGCCAACACCGCGACGTTCCTTGCTTCTGGAGCGGCGGCACTCTTCGTCACGACACGGGAAAGCGCGATGTCCATTTCCTGAAGCGCATCCGTGGCCGGGCCAAAGGCCAAACTGTAAGCCTTGAGGTTGGTATTCTTGACCGCCAGAGACAGCAGGTCGCTATCGATATGCTGGAACTCGGCAAAGACCTTGGAGAATTGGGCCAGCAGGTCCTTCTCGTTCGCAGCGCCGCCTGTCTGCAGAAGTTCCCCCAGTTCCCTGGCCCCTTGATCCACCTCCGCTGTGGCCGCGCGGGCCTGGTCGGCGTATTTCTGCGAATCCACGTCGGTCACGGCCAGGACCGCGCTCTTTTCAGCCTCGGAGGCCGAAGCCAGGGACAGGCGCATCCGTTCCACCAGATCGACCCTCCGGGCTTTGAATGCAACTTGTTCGGCCGGGCTCTGGCCCCTTTGGACATGCAACACGACCAGCATCAACACGAGCAGCGCTGCCGCGCCAACGGCCATCCAAAAAAACTCCTTGCTGCCGGGCTTCATCGTCATAAGACTATCCTCTCTATAACGGAATCATACCTCCCCCGCAACGCTTCTTACCGCGCGGCGATCCGATCTCGTTGCCGATACAAAACCAGAGCGATGAGAATGCCGGCCACGAAGCCGCCGACGTGGGCCAGGTTATCCACTTGCGGTTCGAGTCCGCCAATGGTGAAGTCCGTGGCGACCATCAACGCCAACACCACCAGCAACCGCCTTCGCAAACCGTGATACATGGGCGAACGCAATCGCCACACCGCGACAGCAAAGGCGCCGATCACACCAAAAATCCCGCCGCTCGCGCCGATAGCCACGTCGTAATGCGCCACGAACGCGCTGGCCAGGTTCCCCAACGCGCCAGCCACCAGGAACACGACGAGAAAGCGCCAGCGCCCCATCGTCTTCTCGACTGCCGTCCCAAAAATCCACAACCCGGCGCCGTTCATTATTAAGTGCAGCCAATTCGCGTGCAGGAAAAGCGCCGTGAAAATGCGCCACCATTCACCTTGCTGAATCGTGGCGGAGCTATTGCCGGCCCACAACAGGAACTTCTCCTGCATCTCGCCGCTTAAAAACACATCCCCGATCAAATACGCCACCGCCAGGATCACCAGCAGAGCCAGCGTCACGGGCTCGGGTCGCCCCATGTACATCAACGCGCGCCACGCGGCCGTGTCCTTCTCCGCGCGTTGCAGCAGGTCCTGCCCGTGTGCGTACGCCGGGTCCTGCGCGGCCCACTGCGCCGGTAACTCCTCCGTTTGCGCCCGCTGCAAATGTTGCGAGATGGCATCGGGCCATAAGTGGTTCTGCGGCCGTGTCAGCGCCAACGCGCGCGTGAGCCCTTGCGCCGCCGTCTCGCGTTCGCCGCGTGCCAGCGCGCATCGGCCCCGCCAGTAGGCCGCGAATCGTGCGAACTTGCGGGATCGGCGGGCGTACTCACGTTGCCGTAGCAGAGATTCGACGGATGCCGTGTCACCCGCCAGTGCCGCTACGCAGACACGCGCTCCCCACAGTTGCGTTTGTTTCGCGCCCAGTGTGCGCGGTGACAGCGCGACGAACTGCAGGTTGCGCAGGGCGCGTCCGATCTGGCCGATCTCCGCCAGTGCGCGCGCGGCGAGCAACCGCGCCTGTGTCGCCTGTCCCAGCGTGCCCCAGTCGTAAGTGCTCTCGTAAAACGCCACAGCCCGCTCCCACTGCCGCAGCGTCACCAGCAGCGACAGTTTCCACGTTCGGACAACGCCACTGATCATCAGTGGCATCGGCTGCATGGCGAGTTGATCGAGCGCCAACAACGCCTCCTCCGTTTGCCCGCGCGCGACCCGCCCCAGTGCCGCGGCATAACGCCGATACAATCGGCCGGTTTGCCCCCAGGCAACCCGTCCCGCCAACTGACGGAACATGGCGGCGCCACGCCAATCGCCGCTTACTTCCTTCCCCGCCGCCACGGAAGTCAGCACGGACGGCGCGACGACGAACGCGGCGAAGAGTGCCCACGAGATCGGAACCCATACGGGATCCCTGCTGAAATAGATCGCCCCACAACAGGCCAGGAGCGTGACGGACAACTGGGAGATTTGTGCCGCGTACCAACGCCGCTCGCCCCCCAGCAGCAGCGGGATCAGTTGCGTAATCGCAAGAAACAGGATCGGGTAAACAAGGAAACGTTGACTCATGGGGCGTGAAGGAACACTTACGGCAGGATCGTCACCTCATCCCCGATATCCAGGAGATCGTAGAGCCGTCCGATTTGCTCGACGTCCATCGCCACGCAACCATGCGTCCAGGTAATGTTCGGACAAGGCCCGTGCAAGCCGACCTCACCGCCGAGGGCAGTTTTCCACGGCGGACATTTTTTCCCGGCGATCGCGTCGCGGATTTGCTGATATTCGGCCCGGGAAATGAGCTTGTCACGCAGGCCGCGCTCGGCGTCTTCGACATTGGGGTAACTCAAACCCAGGAATCGGTAATAGTTACTCTTGGGATTCTTGTAACAAATATAAAACTCGCCTTCAGGCGTTGCCAGGTCGCCCTCGCGCTGTTTGTCGGCGGAATTCTTGCCCGTGACGACCGGAATGCGCAACACTTCCTCCTCGCCATCGAAAACGATCAGCGTCTTGGAGTGCTTGGTGATGACGAGTCGCCGCGCGCTCACGCCTGCCCGGCTCCAGCCGGGGCCAGCGCGTCGATCTTGGACGCAAGGTCAAAATCCTTCTGCGTAATGCCACCGGCATCGTGGGTCGTGAGCATGATTTTGACACGCTTGTACCGGTAAAGCTGAAGATCGGGATGATGATCCATGGCGTCAGCAATTGGCGCGATTCGGCCGATGAACTGCGCCGCCTCAGTGAACCCGCCCAGCACGAATTCCTTCGCAATCACATCGCCGTCGCGCCGCCAACCGCTCAGCGTCGTGAGCCGTTGCGCGATCTCCCCTTCGGAAAGTTTTGCCGATGTCGCCATTGGTTCCTACGCTGCACTGTAGCAGACTTTTCGTCCCTTTCCGCAAGAATTTCGCGGCTGTGGACGTTGACTTTTTTGGAGGCGCTCCCTATATTGACTTCGGAAACAGGACAAACTTACTCCGATTTAATCATGCAAGTCACTCGAGCAGGCGAATACGCGGTGATTGGGCTACTGTACCTGGCCAAACAGCCTGCCCAGCGCATGGTCATGATCGATGAAATCAGCGAGGCGGAGGATATCCCGAAAAGTTTCCTCGCGAAGATTTTCCAGTCGCTGGCGAAGACCGGCTTTGTCAGTTCGCACCGCGGTGCCGGCGGCGGATTCAGCCTGGCCAAACCGGCGGCGGAAATCACGCTGTTGCAGGTGTTGCAATGCGTCGAGGGCGTTTTTGCGCTGCAGAAATGCGTGTCGGACGAACCCGAGTGTGTGGTCTCGAATACCCGGATGAGCACCTGCACGCTGTGCGCCGTGTTCAGTGAAGCCCAGAACCGCGTCAATGAGGTGTTTGCCCGCACGACAATGGCCGACCTTCTCCAACCCAAATCCCACCCCGCTCTGCCCGTCAAATCGACGGCAGCGCTGAATTGAGGCGTCATGTTCGGCAAAGTCCAACATCCCCTCACCGAGGAGCAGGTTCGCGAAGTCCTTAAGCAGGTAAAATTCCCCGGCTTCAGCCGCGATATCCTCAGTTTCGGCATCGTCAAATCGATCAGCATCACCGAAACGAACGACGTGGCTCTCGCGCTTCACGTGATGACGCGCGACCCCGCTGTTCCCCAACAGATCCAGCGCGATGTGGAAGCCGCACTGAAGCAATGCGATGGCATCGGTCGCGTGTCGATCGAGATGACCGCGCAGCAGCCGCCGCAACAAGGCCAGATTCCCATGGCTGGCGCGGGTGCCACACCCGCCCGACCCCAAATCGTAGGTGTGAAACATATCGTCGCCGTCGGCAGCGGTAAGGGCGGTGTCGGCAAATCCACAGTGGCGGTGAACCTCGCGTGCGCACTCACCCAGCTCGGGCATAAGATCGGCGTCATGGACGCGGATATTTACGGGCCTAGCGTCCCGAAGATGATGGGGGCGATGCAGCGCCCAACGATGTCCGGTGACAAACTCGATCCTGTCGAGAATTTCGGTCTCAAGATGATGAGCATGGCGTTCCTGCTGGACGGCAATTCCCCCGTGATCTGGCGCGGCCCGATGATCATGAAGGCGATCCAACAGTTCAGCCACGCCGTCAACTGGGGCGAACTGGACGTCTTGGTGGTGGATCTGCCGCCGGGCACAGGGGACGCGCAGCTTTCGCTCGCACAAACCATCGCGCTGGACGGTGGCGTGATTGTCACCACGCCGCAGGACGTGGCGCTCGAGGTCGCGCGGCGCGGCATCGCGATGTTCGAGAAAGTTAATGTGAAGATTCTCGGCATCATTGAGAACATGAGCTATTACGTCTGCCCGCATTGCGGCGAGCACGACGACATCTTTGGACACGGCGGCGGCAAGAGGGAGGCCGAACAAATGGGAGTGCCATTTCTGGGCGAAGTTCCTCTGTTCTCCGACATCCGTATTTGCGGTGACAAGGGGGTCCCTATCGTGGTTGCCGAACCGAAAAGCAAACCGGCTCAGGCATTTGTGAGTTGCGCTGAGTCGGTAATGGACCAACTCGCGAAAGCGTCATGAGCCTCACCGAACAGCAGGTTTTTACGAAGCTCAGGGAATGCTACGACCCCGAACTCCCCTGCAACATCGTTGACCTCGGCCTCGTGTACGACGTTCGCCTCGAACCCATTCCGGAGACCAGCGATGCGCGCATCGACGTGAAAATGACGCTGACATCGCAGAGTTGTCCCCTCTCCGCCCAAATCTCCGCCCAGGTCCAGCGCAAGCTCCTCGAATTACCCGGCGTTGGCGAAGCCAATGTCGAGGTCGTCTTCGATCCCCCGTGGAGCTTCGCGAAGATTTCATCTGACGGCAAAAAACTTCTCAGCCTGCCGTAAGCGGCGCGACCAAAGCGCAACTGAAATTAGTTGGACAGTGATGCAATCGGCGAGATACTTTGGCCGCGACGATGAAACGCCCGGCCGAAGAAATCTCTCCGTTCAAACGCCTCCGGTTTCGTGCCGAAGCAGGCGCACTGCGCGCGCTTGCCTGGCTCGTCCCAAAGTTCTCGTGCCACACAGTGCTCCGTTTCAGCCATGGGCTTGGCTGGCTGGCCTATCATATTCTGCAGCAGGAGCGCCGTATCGCCCGAGCCAATCTCGACACCGCGTTTGGCGATGGCAAGACTGCTGCGGAAAAAAAACGCATCGCGAGGGTTTCGTTACAAAATTTCGTGGCCACATTGCTTGGCTTGTTCTGGTCACCAAGGCTGACGCGTACCATCGTCGATGAGGTTGTGGAGTTCGATCCGGAAAGTCTGCGTTGGTTGCGCGATATCCAGGCGCGTGGCAAAGGCATCATCGGCATCACCATGCACTACGGCGACTGGGAGTTGCTCGGGTTGGCCATGGGATTCTACGGAATCCCGATGACCGTGGTGCAGGATGCGACGAACAACGCGGCACTCGGGGAAATCCTGGGTGGACTGCGCGCGGTGTCGGGCAACAGGATCATTCCCAATCATCGGGCTGCCGCGAAACTGATAAAGGCCCTGAAGCGTGGCGAATTCATCGCGTTGTTAATCGATCAATACGTCGCCCGCCATCACGGAGGTGAGTGGCTCACCTTCTTTGGGCTCTCGGTTTCCAATACCCCGGCCATCGGGTGGTTGGCCCTGCGAACGGGTGCGCCTATCGTGCCCTTCGTGGCCCATCCCCTGCCCGGTGGACGCATGCGAATCGCCTGCGGACCCGAGGTCGTCTATGCCGCTGCCGCCGACCCGGAAACTGGCGCGCACGCGATCAACCAGAAATGCCTCGAGGGTTGCGAGAAAGTCATCCGCGAGCAGCCAGAGTATTGGTTGTGGAGCTATAAACGCTGGAAAGCGCGACCTACCCGGGAACAGGGTCGTTATCCGGACTACTCTCGGTACGTCCCCCATTAGAGCCGGATCCGCGTAATCATCTCGGTTTCCAAGACTGCAAATCACGTCCCAGTATTCGCTCCAGCTTCTCGACCTCACCGACAAAATACCGACGCAATTCGTCTTCGAACTGTGGCGAAATAGTGCTTTCGGGCCGAGGCTTGCGGAATCCGAAAGCGGACAGGATTCCCCCTTGAGAGTTTCTTCGCTTATTATGAACCTCGAAATCTTGCCGCCCGTCATCGGAGAGCCCAAGAAACTCCAGCGTCCGCAGATAGACACTCCGGGGATCATGGCGCAGGTCGTCCATAAAAATGGTGTGAACTTGTTCCCCCGGACAAATCTCCAACAGACGCTCGACCTGCGTGCCCAGCCTCGCCACCTGCGAATACTGCAAGGCATCCGTGGCCTTCAGTCGCGGGGGTAAATTCTCCCCGCGTCGTCGTGATTCTTCCAGCCGCCACGCCTTTTCCAAATCACCTTCGACTTCCTGCCTTTCATGCAGCTTTTGCGCATGCCAGGACGGAACCATTTCGGCGGGGTCGCGCAGCATGACAATCAGCCGCGCGTCGGGCACGAGTGCCCTGATCTCCAACAACGCCGCCTCGCACCGCAGGTTTCGGGTCGTGGCATCACCCCGCAGTCGATGCTGTTCTTTCGCCCGATCGAACAGATGCAAGTATCCATCCAGGTCCCGATCCCACGCCTTCGAGCGTCGCTGTAGACGGTCCACCGTAAGTGACCGGGAGAAGTAGCAGGGCTCTTTCGGGGTGGTAATGAACACCTGTGGATGACCACCCAGATACCGCGCCAACGAAGTCGTGCCGCACTTTGGCGCGCCAATAATGAAAAAATTCGGTCGATTCACTTCACGTATACCTTGATTGAGGTGCCTCGTCGGATCTTCACTTCTCCAAGAGTAGCGATCCGCATGCGAAGTTGCCATCAAGATATTCCATTCTCTATCAACCACCCGTATCCCTGCTCACACGCCGGGTTTGTCGATTGCTTTTTGATTTGCGCATCGTTATTGTGTTTAGCATTCGTCATGTCCGCTGGAACAAATATTTGGCGTGTTCTGTTGGTTGCGGGCTGTTTGATGTTCCCCCTTTCGGTCATCCGGGCCGACACCAATACACCTGCGCCGGCCGCTGTCCCTGTGCCACCGGCGGGCGACGCTGACCACTTTTTTGCGCAGTACGCCAAGGCGGTCCAACTTGTGCGCCAGAATGGGCCGCGGGAAGCTTCCGTGATCATGGATTTGCTGTGGCGCAGCCTGGGCAGTTCGCCGTGGTTTGAGATCGCGCTGCTCAAGCATGCGGAACTGAACGAAATCTCGAATGCAAGAGTCGCATTGGAGGACTACGACGTGCTGCGCAAGCGCATCGAGAATGCGCCGTACTTCCAGGGGACCGCCGACCGCGCGGCAGTATTTCGTGCAGCGCTGCTCGGGTCCGCAATGCGCGGCACCGACCGCGTTCGCATCCAACGCATCCGCGATGCGCTGGGCGTCTACAACACTCGCTACCATCAGTTCCCCGAGTCGCTTGCGAAGTTGGCCATCTTCAACTATATCGACATGGAAGACATCCATAACTCCGAGGGACGGCTGTTCCACTACACGCCCACGGGACAGCAATTTACCCCGGCGATTTCCTATCACACCTACGTGATCGAGCCGCTGGCGCCCGAACCGTTCTTTGTGACCTCACCGAAGCTCGAGGGCACGACGCAGCTGGATGACAAGACGAAGAAATATGCCGCGCTGATCCGCGTGCCGGGCCACATGGACCCGCACCGCGTGTTCGAGGACCAGACACTGGAAGGATACTTCGTCGCTGCCGTGGCTGCGGGTGGCGCGATTGTTTGTACACCGGAACGTGTGCTGGTATTGGTCGCCCCCGATTAAATTGTCCGGGCCGTTACGCTACGCTGAAACCATTATGAAACTGACATTCTTTGGTGCGACACGCACTGTCACGGGCTCGAAATACGTCCTGCAGGCCAACGGCAGGAGCATCCTGATTGAATGCGGCATGTACCAGGGCCATCGCGCGGAGTGGCTCGAACGCAATACGCATCTGCCATTCGACAGTTCGAAGATTGACGTGATGCTTCTAAGCCACGCGCATATCGACCACACCGGGGTCATTCCCGTGCTGGGTCGGAGCGGTTTTCGCGGCAGGATTTTCTGCACCGAGGCGACGGCCGACCTCTGCCGCGTGATGTTGATGGACAGCGCCCACATCCAGGAACAAGACGCGGCGTTTCTCACGAAGAAGAACGCGAAGAAAGGTCTCCCGCCGGTGGAGCCTCTGTACACACAGACCGACACACAGGCGGTCCTTGGACAGTTCCAATCGGTTGCTTCCTATAGTCAGCCGACCACCGTCTCGGATGGCGTGACGGCCACCTGGCTGGATGCCGGGCACATGCTGGGTTCGGCGATGATCATCATCGATATCGAGGAAGGCGGACGCAAAGTCCGACTCGCATTCAGTGGCGACCTGGGGCGTGGCAACAACGACATCCTGAACGACCCCGATCATCCGCAAAACGCCGATTATCTGCTGACCGAAAGCACATACGGCAATCGCGTCCATGAGCCGGTTGCCGACGTTAATGACCGCGTCTGCGCCATCATCAATCGGGCACTCGAAAAGAGTGGCAAGATCATCATCCCGGCGTTTGCTGTCGGGCGCACGCAGCAGTTGCTCTATACCGTCTACCAGCTCACGAAGAGCCGCTGTATTCCCTCGTTGCCGATTTATGTGGACAGCCCGCTGTCTCTGCAGGCGACGGAAGTGTTCAAGCGCCATCCGGAAGGCTTCAACAAAAGCTTCCACGACCTCATGATGAATAGCCAGAATCCGTTCAATGCCTCGAACATCACCTATGTCCAGAGTGTCGAGGAATCAAAGGGGATCAACGATTTCAAAAAGCCCTGTATCATCATCAGCGCCTCCGGCATGGCCGAGGCCGGACGCGTCCGCCATCACATCCAGAACAACATTGAGGACGAGCGTAACACGATCCTGATCGTTGGCTGGTGCGCCCCACACACCCTCGGCGCACAACTCGCCTCGGGCCACAAGGAAGTGAATATTTTCGGTGACCCGTACAAGGTGCGCGCGACCGTGGAGACCATCGACGCATTTTCCGGGCACGCCGACAAGAATGAACTGCGCGCCTGGGCTGAGAAAATCACCGGGCCCTTGCGCGGCATCTTCGTGATTCACGGCGAAGAAGAACCCGCTCTGGCATTTGCCGAAACACTTCGGGGTCTGCATCCGCAGGCCAATGTGCGCGCGCCGGAGTTCGCCGAGTCCGTGGAACTTTGACCTTTCCCGTAAAAAAAAGAGCCCCGCATGGAGCGGGGCTCTCTGAATCTTGAACTGCTAGGGTTGGCTTACAGGCTCTCTTTGAGACCCTGACCTGCGCTGAAACGCACGGTCTTGGAAGCCTTGATCTGAATCGCCTCGCCGGTCTTCGGGTTGCGGCCCATGCGCGCAGCGCGCTTGCTCACGCGGAACGTGCCGAAACCGACGATCTGCACCTGTCCGCCAGTCTGCACACCTCGGCGGATCGAACGCAACACTGCGTCCAACGACCGTTCGGCCGCGGCCTTGCTAAATTCTTTCCCCAACTCTTTTTGCACAACATCAACCAACTGCGCTTTGTTCATGTGTTCTCCTTGCACGAAATATTCTTGGTTGCCGTTCAAATCCCTGGACCCAACCCTGCCCAACTGGCCTTTTTGTGCCATAAACAGCCCGCACCGTCAATCAAATTCACGCTTGCGGTCAGACCCCCGCTGGTGACTCAATGCGCCAAAGTGCCAGCGGGTCATCCCGCTCGGGAAATCAATCTTCCTCTTGCATCGCGGCCGTGACGGCCCAGGCCAAAGAAGTTGCGATGCAGAGCACGAGGAACCAGGGCAACAGCGCCTGGGAATTGAGCGACAGCAGAACGGACAAGTCCAGCGGAGACAGGTTCTCCCACGGCAGCCAGCGGAGCGCCAGCGCTGCACCGATGGCCGTGATTCCGAGCAAAACAGTGGGGCGGAGCCATACGCGACGACGTCGCGGCAACGCCGCAAGGACGCGCCCCGTAAAACCATTATCGTCTAGGTGCGGGCTTTGCTCGCGCAACAACACATCAATCGGATCGTTCTCTTCAGGCTGACTCATAATTCTGATACCCGAGCAATCGTCGTTTCAACTTTTCCTTCCCGCGCAGCACATTCGTCTTCACCGTGCCGAGCGGACAATCCAAAACCTGTGCCGTCTCCTCATGCGTCAATCCATTCTGGCAGCACAACACCACCGCCGCCCGCTCGTGTGAAGATAAGCCTTTGAATGCCTCCGTCAAGTCGAGGCGTAAATCGCTGCGCGAATCCCCGGCCCACGTCGCCGTCTCCACCACCGGCTCCTCGACGTCTTCCAATGCCAGCTCTTTCCTTTGGCGCGCCACGGTGCGGAATTCGTTGTACGCAATCCCAAAGAGCCACGTCGAGAATCGCGCGCTGCCGCGATACGTTCCCAGTTTCCGCCACGCCTTCACAAACGTCTCCTGTGCCAGGTCGTCCGCCAGATGCGCGTCGCCCCGCGATAACCGCCCCAAAAAAGCGCGCACTGGCGACTGATAGCGACGAACCAGCTCGCCGAAGGCGTGCTGGTCGTCGCACGACAGGGCACGCGCGATAAGATCGGTGTCGGTTAAGGACACGCTCTATCGAGGTGGTTGGCTCTTGTTCTGGGATTTATGTTCCACAAACCATGTAATCAAGAATGCCGCGCCGATGAATAGCACAATCCATCCTCCCTTCTTGTCCCCTCCCGAGCCCGAGATCAGCAAAGCCGTTCCAATGCCCGCCAAAACCAAACCGGGCAGAAGACGGCCGCGTGTCGAGCCGCCGGTCGTGTCACTGGGGCGCTTATTTCTAATCTCGGCGACCAATTCCGGAGTAATGGGTACGCCCTTTTCAATCATGGCCCGCATGGTTTCATGCGCCATCCTGTTGCGTCGATGAGCGAAATAACCGGCAAGGGCAATAATCGCCACAGGCATCCCAAAAGTGCAAACGATGGCGAGCATGCCCGTCATATGAGCAGCAAGGATTCCCCACTCTCCATGTCGACGCACAAAATCCGGCGCATTGATATCCACCGGGTTCGGCCCGCCAACATGAACGCCCGTCTCGTCAATCCGCACCGGCGGATGATCCGCATCGGCTGACGTTCCGCGGGTTGTCGTGGACGGCGCATTTGTCCCGGCAGACGCCTCCGCCGTCGCTGTCCCTTCCGCATAGACGGACACCGCGCCCCTCGCGCTCAACAGTGATGAAGCGCCCACCAGCGCAATTACCACAACCATCTTTTTCCATATGTTTTTCATAGTTATATCGCCTCGTTTGCTAGTGGGACGCACTGACTCGAGCGTTTGGATTCAGAATTCTTCGCATCTCTTTCCCATCGAAAACGGCGAACTCTCGGAAAACGAACCCGAATTGAAATTTCGGCAAGATTTACACAATTCACTGCCACTCCGCCGCTTCCATTCGTCATTTCGTGGATCCAATTCGGGTTCGTTTCGCAGAAACACATGTGTCGAGCCGCGCCTGGCCCCGAGTCGTACCGCAGCGGCCCCGCAAAGGCGGATACCCCGCATTCGTTCCGGGGTTGGAAGTTAAAAAGTTCAATGTTCATCTGTTCTTTCAAGCCGATTATACCCATCTTGTGCCCCGTGTCGAGAAAAATATCGATTAACGATAGATGGCTGGAAATTGTTCAATTTGAGGCGGAACAAACGCGTCGCTTGCGGCTCGTACTTTTTAGGACTGAGACATAAACCAGCAAACTGAAGGGAGACACTCGGATGAAAGCCAATCTGATGGATGGAACAGTTTTGCGCGCGGGCATGATGGGGCGCCGCCGGTTTCTCAGGGCGCTCGGCGTGACTGGCGCGGCCGTTGCCACCGGCATGCGCTTCGACCAAACCGCACTGGCAGACGCGGGAACCTCACACAAGAAAATCGACCGCGGCGACGCTGACATTTTGCGGTTTCTGGCCGCGGCGGAATTGATCGAAACGGACTTCTGGCAGCAGTACAACGAACTCGTCGCCGGCAACGCACCCTATGGCGCCGCGTTGGCGAACCTCGACGAAGACATGGCGGTATACGTCGCCGACAATACCGACGACGAAAATACCCACGCCGAGTTTCTCAACGCGTACCTCGTGTCCCAAGGCGCCGAGCCGGTCAACCTCGACGTGTTTCGTACGTTGCCCAGCAGCCCGGCAACGGGCGCAGCGCAGATCGGACGGTTGACGAATCTGACGATGCTAACGGTGGATACGAGCTTCTGGATTCGTTACCGCAGCACGGGCAATCCGGATTTTGGCGACACATTTCCCCAATTCATCGACATTGTGGACCGCACCGCGATCCCGTTGCGCGATGATTACACCGCCGACGAGATCCAGGCCATCGCCAACACCGCGGCGTTTCACTTCCCGTCCATCGAGCAAGGCGGCTCCAGCCTCTACACCACGATGCTGACAAAGGCGACCGCGCTCGACACGGTCCGCATCATTGCCGGCATCGGCGGCGTCGAGGTCGCGCACTTCACCGTCTGGCACGACAAAGCCGGTAATGCCCCTCCCGTGAGCGTGGACGGTCTTGTCTTCCCGGACATGGAGACGTTCAACGGTGACGAACTGCGGCAGAACAACCTGATCATGCCGGAGCCGTGCAAGTTCATCAGCGCGGACTTGCCGGAGTGTTCGGTCATTCGTCCCGGCACGGCGGCGCATTCCGGTGCGGTGGCGGCAGCCACGGCGCTGACCAACTCCGGCTTGTTCACCGGCCAGAGCCCCGCGTTCTTTGCCGCGCTACGCCAACTGGCTCAAGCGGCCGACGCCGCCGCGCGGCATGGGCCGTGATCGGATCGGTCCGTTGTCTGATCAACCGTCGTAGCTGCCGAGGATCGCTTGCTTCAGGGAATTGAGATCGCGTCGTGAGAAGGCTGGCTCGCCACCACCTTTGCCATTCGGTCCTTTCGGTCCGTGAGCGGACTTCAGCGGCCCGCTAATCACGAAGCTGAGCGCCTTGGTGGCCAGCTCGATGTAAAGGAACGGTTTGGTGATATAGTCGTTGCCTCCGCACAACGCGGATTCCGTGCGGTCCTTGAGGTCCTTGCGCATGCTCAGGAAGATGATCGGCGTATCACGGTACGCCGGCATCGCGCGAAAGCGGGAACACAGGTCGAATCCGCTCGCGTCAGGCATCTCGATATCCAGAATGATCAGGTCGAACCGCTTCCCCGTCCGCCGCTTCAGGGCGCTAACCGGGCTATCCGCGCAAATGGCCTTCAGATTGACCAGCGCCAGGGCGTGGCTGATGGCCAGGCGCGCGAACTCATCATCGTCCACAACCAGAATGCGGGCTGCGGAAGGATTCTTCGCCCAGCCGCCGTCGGGATAGGCAAACAGGAACTTCAAGGTGTCGATGGCCTGCGCAATCGTCAGCACAACCGACGGGCTCAGTCGCTCCGGCGCATCACAGAGTTCCTTGAGCAACGCTTCCAAGGCCGCGGACATCTGCGCGATCCCGTCCAACCCGGCAACGGCCGCCAAAGCCGTAAGCGGCCGGACAACTCTGAACAACTCGTGAAAGCAGGCTTGGTTGTCCGGGTGATAACCCTGACAAGCGAGTCGTTTCAGCGGTCGCCATAGCGCCGCGAACGTCTTTGGGGACGAATCGAGGAACCTCTTTCGCACCTCGGCGTCGAACGCAACCTTGGTCCTGGCCTTCGCCAGGGGCACCGCCGGTGGCGGGGAGTCTTCCAGCGCGTTCCTCACCAATTGGACGACCAGGTTGGGTGTGACGCCCACCTTGGGGATGACCTGGTTGGCGCCCGCCTCCCATGCCTGCTGCACCGCGCCCCCAAGATAAGCATTGGTGAACACGAGCACGGGAAGCGTGCGCGGGCTGCATTTCGTGCGTATCCGTTTTAGCACCTCCACACCGTCAATCTCTGGAAGCAGAAGATCGAGTAATACCAAATCGACCTTCTGGTCATCGAACACCTCCAACCCGGCTTTGCCGTCGATGGCAACATCGACCCGAAAACCTTCGTCGCGAAGTTTCCGGGAATATACATCCGCCACGAGCGGATCGTCTTCAACGATCAGAATACTCTTCATAACATGCACCTCTCCCTTATGCCTTGAGGTTTACTTCAGTTTCGCTGTGTTCGCGGAGGAAGTGTTCGATCCGCGAAAATTCCTCTGTAACCTGGCCATATACGCGCGGGGTATCGGCCAGTTGGCCTGCTTGGCCCATTCGTTCCAACTCGCGCAGCAGCCCCACCAGTGGCTTCATGCCGCACATCGCGCTGGAACCGGCTGCGCTGTGGGCAATGCGTTTGATATCAGGCGCGGTGCCGGTGGCAATGGCTTCGCGCAATCTGGCGAGTTGCTCGGTTGTCTGCCGGAGATAACGGTCCGCCAGCTCCCGCAGACGTTGCTCGTCGTTTCCCGCGATCTCCATGAATGTTTCCAAATCGACGGACGGCGGGTCGACCTGGCTGCGGTGCGGGCCATCTCCTTCCCGCGGATCTTCGCGGGAACGGGAGGCAACGTTCGGCATCTCGCTCGCGGTCGCTGTGGTTGACCCGGTGAGCCACTGTGTCAGGACGCATTCCAAATGAACCACACGCACGGGTTTGCTCAGAAAATCGTCCATGCCAGCCGCCAGGCACTTGTCCCGGTCCTCCTTCATCACGTGGGCCGTCATGGCGATGATGGGGATATGTCCCGCATTGTCTTCTTGTCGCCGGATTTCAGCCGCGCACGCGTAACCATCCATCTCCGGCATCTGGCAATCCATCAGGACCAGGTCATAGTGAATCCGGTTGAGGGCCTCCAACGCTTCGATGCCGTTGGCCACCGCGTCGGCGCCGAAACCCATTTCCCGCACCTGGCGCAGCACGACCTTCTGGTTGAACGCGTTGTCCTCGGCGACGAGGATGCGCAGGCGCTTGCGTGCTTTTTCGGGAAGCTGTTGCGCCGGCAGTTCGGCTGTCGTGGAAGTGATTTCCGGCAGGTTCTCGAGTAGCAACGCCGTTGAATTCAGCTTTTCAAACTGCGCCGTGAACCAAAACGTTGAGCCCCGGTTGGGAACGCTCTCGCACCCGATCTGACCCGCCATGAGATTGACCAGTTGCTTGCAGATGGCCAAACCCAAACCGGTGCCGCCGTATTTTCGCGTGGTGGAGGGGTCCACCTGCGAAAAAGGTTGAAACAGGCACGCGCGGGCCTCTTCGGGAACGCCAATGCCGGTATCGGCAACCTCAAATCGCAGAATCACGTGCGCGTCGCTCTCCGATTCCTTGGTAACGGAAATCTTGATTTCGCCCTGCGGTGTGAATTTGATGGCGTTGCTGGTCAGGTTGGTTAACACCTGCCGCAAGCGGCCCGGGTCGCCGCGCACCGCGCCGGGCACCTCCGGGGCGATGACCGAACGCAACTCCAGCTTCTTGGCGTGTGTCTGCTCAACCAGCATCGCGATCACTTCTTCGACGGCCGTGCGCGGTTCGAAGTCCAGCATTTCAAACGTGAGCTTGCCGGCCTCGATCTTGGAAAAATCCAGGATGTCGTTGATGATCGTCAACAGCGATTCGCCGCTCATGCGCACGATCTCGACAAATTCCCGCTGCTCGGACGTCAACTCAAGATGGAGCAGGATGTCGGTCATGCCAATGATGCTGTTCATCGGCGTGCGTATTTCGTGGCTCATATTGGCAAGGAACTGCGACTTCAACCGGGCCGATTCCAGCGCCGCGTCGCGCGCCCGTGCCAGTTCCATTTCGCGCTTCCTCTTCGTCATGTCCAACATCGAGCCGATCATCCGGATGGCCCGCCCGTCGTGATCGCGCAGGATGTAGCCGCGGTCAAAAATATCGGCGTACGAACCATCGGCGCGGCGAAACCGGTATTCGCCGGACCAGAAATCCTCTTTTTCGCCCCGCACCCGCGCTCGTAAACCGTCCTCCACCCGCTTACGATCGTCGGGGTGGACGTTTTGCATGCGCCAGGCGCTCGTAGGGACGATCTCCTCCTCACCATATCCCAGCAGTGTCTGGACGTTGCGATTCCACCACACGGAATCGCTCGTGATGTCCCAGTCCCACACGGCTTCATTGGTGGCGCGCGTGAGGATGCGGAATCGCAGTTCGCTTTCCTCCAGCAACTGCTCGGTGTGCTTTTCTTCGGCCACGGCAGCCGCCGTCATGCGCAACTGCTTGTGGAAGACCCCCACCACTCCGGCCCCCACGGCGACCAGGAGCCACGGCAACAAGATTGATGACAGTGTATTTATCTCCATTGTGACGGGATCAGTGCAGGGGTGCGTATTCGGTTGTTTGTGAAGGACGAGCGATGCGCGCCAGGTTCCGTTCGATGCAGGCGATCAGAATGTCGGGGCGCGCCGGTTTGGCAATGTATTCATGACGACCAATGACCCGGGTGCCGTTTTTGCCGACCTCGCGCGGCGTCACGATGCAAGTCAGGAAGACGATTGGCGTATCGGCGAAGCCGGGGTCGCCATTGATTGTCTCGGCGACGGCGCTCCCCTCGACGTTGGGCATGCAAACATCGAGGAGGACCAGATCGGGTCCGAACTCCCGCGCAATCTCGAGCGCCTGACCGGGATCGTTGAGCTCTCGAACTTCATAACGGCCCGTTCGCTCGAGAATCAGCCGGGCCACGCGGGTGGCGTTGATATTGTCGTCAATAACCAGTATGCGGTTTATCTTCATGGATGTTTCCCTTCGATGGAATATTCGTCGGCGCGCCACGTCGTGTTGAGGCTCTTCTCGATGCAGCTAATCATGCGCGGCAGCCGCGCCGGCTTGGCAACGAAATGAAACCCTCCCTTGGATGTGCCATCCCCCACGGCTTCCCACTCCGACACGAGCGAAGTGATGAATACCACCGGGGTTTGCTGCAATTCCGCGTCGGCGCGAATTTGAAAGGCCACGTCGAGGCCCTGGGAACCCGGCATACAGACATCCAGCAGGATGAGGTCGGGCTTGAATTCCCGCGCCACGGTTAGCGTTGGCGCGGAGTCGTTCAACTCTCGAACCTCGTAATGGCCGGTTCGTTCCAGGCTCAATTTGACCATTCGCGTTGACTGAACGTCGTCGTCGACGACCAGGATTCGTCTTGTCTTCATGGAGACGCCCTCCCGTTGGATAACTGGCGGTTCAAGTCGACCGTATCGGTGTGCTTCTCGATACAGGCGATCACCCGTTCCAGACGCGCGGGCTTGGCCAGGAACGGGAACGTGCCGCGCCGCGCACTGCAATCCCGGGCTTCGTTCTCGGAAATAATCGAGGTGAGAAACACAATGGGGATATTCTGGAGTTGCTTGTCATTTCGCAGCGCAAAGGCGACGTCACCGCCGTCGCCATCGATCATGCAGACATCCAGCAGGATCATATCGGGCTCGAACTTGCGAGCGGCCGGCAGGGCATTCGTGGCGCGCTGCTCGGTCTGGACTTCATACGCGCCGGTTCTTTCCAGACCGGCTTGCAGGATCCGCGCGCAAGCCTGATCGTCGTCAACTATAAGGACTCGTTTTTTGTTCATATCTTGGATCTTTCCTGAAATATCGCGGCGCAGGCGTTCGTCAACCGCGTCCGCCGCGCCCGGTGTATTCTCGCTTGTACTGGTCCTGAGTTTGTTCATACCGCCGACATTACTTTCCCAACCGCGTTATAAAGGCCGGCGTGGCTGAATGGCTTGGACAGGATCAGGTCCGCCCGCCGTTGGGTCTGGCCGTTCGTCAATGCTTCGGTGAAGCCCGTCACCAGGATCACGGGCATATCCGGATCCAATTCCTTGATGGCTTCGGTCAACTGGTCCCCATTGACCTCGGGCATTGCACGGTCAATGAGCACCAGATCGAACTTCCCCGCCCGGAATTTGCTCAGTCCCTCGCAGCCATCAGCGGCCGTCTCCACCGCGTGCCCGTCCGAAACCAGGTATTCGACCTCAATCCCGCGCACCATCGGCTCGTCCTCAACCACCAGGACACGAAGCGGATTCTGTTTTGAGGCAACGGGCGTCTCGGTCGCAGGAGGTTGTTTGTGTTCGCCCGGACCGGCGGGGAGCCGAATTGTGAAGGTTGTGCCTTTGCCGACCTGGCTTCTTATTTGGATTTCGCCGCGGTGTCGTTGGATAATACCGTAGGCGCTCGCCAGCCCCAAACCGGTGCCGGCGAAGCCCTTCGTCGTGAAGAACGGTTCAAAACAACGCCGGCGAACTTCTTCCGTCATGCCGTTACCGGTGTCGCTGATCTCCAGAATTGCGTGTTCCGCGTCGGCGCTCGTGCGAAGGGTAATTGTGCCGCCTTCCGGCATGGCGTCGACCGCATTAAAAATGAGGTTGGTGAATACCTCGCGCAGTTCGGATTCGTCCACGAAGGCCAACACTTTAGGTTGAAGTTCCGTTCGGATCTCGATCGAGACTCCCCCGGCTTGGGCTTCCAGCCGCCACTTCGGCTCGGTAAGTGAAATGGTTTGTTCGAGAATGGCGTTAAGGTCGACGACCTTGAATAACTCGGTGTCGCGGCGTGGCCGATAGAACTCGTGCAAGCGTCGTACAACCTGGGCCGCGTCCCGCGCGGTGGTGTTGATCATTCGCAGGTGATCGCGCACCGTCTCCGTGCTTTGGAGTTTTTCAGGGGACGTCAGCAGCAATTCGGTGAAGCCCAGTATCTTGGAAAGCGCATTATTAAAGTCGTGGGCCACCCCGCTGGCCATTCGGCCCAGCGCCTGCAGACGTTCCTGCCCGACAATGTGCTGTTGCGTGCGGCGCAACTCCGTCAGGCTGCATTCCAGGCGGTGGTTGGCTTCCCGCAGGGCCCCTTCCGCGTCCTTGCGTTCGGTAATGTCCTGGAAGGTCAGCACCGCACCGACAACCCGGTCATCCTCATGCATCGGCATGCAGGTGTACTCAATCGGAACCGCCGAGCCATCCTTCCGCCAAAAAACTTCGTCGTCCATCCAATGCGCCAGGCCGTCCCGCAACGTGGCGCAGAGCGAACAATCCTGTTTCGCGAAGGGTGTCCGGTCCGGCCGGCTGTGATGGACGGTTTCATGCAAGGGTTTGCCGATCAGTTCGCCGGCCTCCCAGCCAATCAGCTTCGCGCCGCGGGGATTGATGAAATTGATCACGCCGTTGGCGTCCAGCCCGCAGATCCCCTCACCCGCCGCCTCCAGGATCGATTCGGTGCGGCGCCGCCATTGTTCGAGCGCCTGCTCCGCGTTCTGGCGTTGGCGACGAGACTCCGCTTCGCGCAATTCGCGCTCGACCGCCGGTACCAACCGCGCAAGGTTGTCCTTCATGATGTAGTCATGAGCGCCCGCTTTCATGGCGCCCACCGCCAACTCCTCGCCGATGCTGCCCGACACAACGATGAAGGGCACGTTGGACGCCCGCTCCTTGAACAACTTCAGCGCAGCCAGCGAGCTGAACCGCGGCATGCGGTGGTCCGAGACGACAATGTCCCAAGGTCCCTCCGCGAGGGCGGCAGTCATTTCTTCCGGGGTTTCGACGCGGCTGTAGGTGACCGCATAACCCCCGCGGGCCAGCTCGTTCTTCAGCAGCAGGCAATCGTCCTCGGAGTCCTCGACAATCAATACTCGCAAGGGTGTGTGCATATCAGCTCCGTGGTGGGGGCGGCGATTCGTTTAACACCAGCCAGTACAGCCCGAGTTGCCGCACCGCCTCGGTAAACTGCGCGAAGTCCACCGGTTTGCGGATGTAGCTGTTCGCGCCGAGATTGTACCCGTTGGTGAGATCCAGTTCTTCCTTGGAAGTCGTCAGGATGACCACCGGCAACAAACGCGTACGCTGGTCGGCACGCACGCGACGCAAAACTTCCATGCCGTTCACCTTGGGCAATTTCAGGTCAAGCAGGACAATCGCGGGCAGATCGTTGCCGTTGCCGTGCAGGAACTCAAGCGCCTCGCTGCCGTCATGGGCGACGACGACTTCATTGGAGATATTGTTCTTCTTGAGGGCGCGTAATGTCAGCGCCTCGTCATCGGGATTATCTTCCACAAGCAGAATCGCCTTGTTGTTCATGGGGCTCCCTTCAGTCGACGCAGGACCCGACCAGTAGCGTTTCGGTCGGTTGGTTGGTGTTTTCGGGGACGTGTGGTCCATTCTCAATCGAGTAGAGCGCCTCACCGAGTTGGTTCATCGTCCGGTGCAGAGCCTCGATCGACTCGGAGTGGGTTGCGGCGTGCTCGCGCGTCAGGGTTCGCAGTCTCAACTCGAGAGACCGGCTGAGGGACGGTACCGGATGCGCCAGGGCGGCTCGGGCAGCGCACCCAAGGGCATGGATCCGACGCAACGCCTGATTCTGCGTTGCCGAGAAGGATCGCTCGTCTGTCGCCTCTTCCAATTCTACCAGGTCCGCCCAGAGCGAGCGGAACCGCGGCGGGGCCTGCTGTTTGAATTCCCTGGTTAACGACGACAGGAACTGTTCGTATGTGTTCATGTTTTCACCTCTTTATGACAGCGTAAAATGGATTGTTGCCCCTTTGTTGACCGCGGCCTCCACCCACACGCGGCCACCGTGACGGCTGATGATGCGCTGCACGGTAGCCAGCCCGACCCCGGTGCCGGGGAACTCGTTCATGGCGTGCAACCGTTGAAACGGCGTGAAAAGCTTGTCAGCGTACTGCATGTCAAACCCCACCCCGTTGTCGCGCACAAAGAACGAGGAATTGCCGTTGTCCTGGTCGACGCCGAACTCGATCGTCGCCCTGGGTTTTTTGGCCGTGTATTTCCAGGCGTTGCCGAGAAGATTTTCGAGTACCACGCGTAAAAGCTGCGGGTCACCCTTTGCCTTCAGGTCTTCGCCAATTCGCAATGCGACGTGTCGGCGCGGATCGAGTCCGCGCAGCTCGGCGGCAACATCGCCGGCGATTCTGCCCAGATCGACGGGCTCGCGGTGCAGTTCGCTCCGTGACACGCGCGACAGGTTCAACAGATCGTCAATCAGTTGCCCCATGCGCTGGCTACCGGCGCGAATGCGCTGCAATAGTTTTTTGCCATCACCACCCAGCTTGTCGCCATAATCTTCCAGCAATGCCTGGCTGAAACCATCCAGGCCGCGCAGCGGAGCGCGCAAATCGTGTGAGACGGAATAGCAGAACGCCTCCAGTTCGCGGTTGGCCGCTTGTAACTGTTCATTGGCGACCTTCACTTGCTGCGAACTCTGGAAAACCTCGGCTTCCATCTGCTCCATCCGCGCGCGCAGGGCGCTTTCGTCACCGCCGCCCCCTCGCGACGTTTGTTTGACAAACTCGGTCACGTCTTCCACGCGGTGGATGATGTATTCAATCCGCCGATCCGCGCCGAAGACGGGCGAATTGACGGGGCTCCAGAACCGCTCCTCGAAGACGCCGTCGGGACGGCGGACGTCGTATTTTTGAATGGCCATCGTATCGGCGACGCCGTTTTGAAGCACGCGCTGGAGTGATGCCCGTAAATTCGCAACGCCGTCGGCCGCCGGATCGTCAGGATTATCCGGAAAAATCTCGAAAATACCGTGATCGAGAATCGCCTCGCGTTTGGTCATGGTGGCCATCAGGTAGGCATCGCTCACCGCCACGATCGTGAGGTCCGGTGTGAGCACGACGTAGAGACCGGGCAAGGACTCAAAGAGAGCGCGGAAGTGCAGGTGCATTTGCTCGATGCGCTTGCGCTCGGTGATATCGCGCGTCACCTTGGAAAAGCCCACTGCCTTGCCGGCGGCGTCCCGCAGCACCGTAATTACCCCATTTGCCCAAAACTGGGACCCATCCTTCCGCACCCGCCAGCCCTCATCCTCGCATCGCCCCTGAATCATCGCGGTCTTCAAGGCTTGCGTAGGTTTTTCCAACTGGATGTCTTCGGCGCTGTAGAAGCGAGAGAAAGGCTGGCCGATGATCTCGTCGGCTGTGTAGCCCTTGATTCGTTGCGCGCCGGCGTTCCAACTCGCCACACGTCCATCGCAATCCAGGCGAAAAATCGCATAGTCCGGGATGCCGTCCAGCAGTGACCGAAATCGGTCTTCGCTTTCGCGGAGGGCTTCCCCGGTGCGCAAGCGTTCCTTGATCTCAACCTGCAACGCGGAGTTGGCAGTGGTCAATTCGGCCGTGCGCTCGCGAACGCGTTGCTCCAACCCCTTCTGCGCCAGGTGCAATGCGTTGTCCTGCGTCTGGATTTGGGTAAGCATCTGGTTGAAGGAATCGGTCAGCAGGCCGATTTCGTTGCGGCCCTGCTTTTCCGCGCGGACCGAATAGTCCTTGTTCTCGCGGATGACTTGCGCCGTGTTCGCCAGGCGCAGGATCGGTTGCGAAACGAGTTGTTGCATCCAGAACGAGATGCCCGCAGTTATCCCCATCGCCCCCAATACGACCAGGGCGGCAATTCTGGCGAACGACCTGAGACGATCGTCGATCGCTTCCAAATCGGACTGTAAATAGATCGTGCCGATGGCTTTCCCGTCGAGGCGGATCGGACGGAACAACGCGAGGCGATCGCGGGTGAACTGATAGCCTTCTTTTCCCGGTTGAGATGGCAGCTCCGGCCGCGTTCCCCGAATGCCGTACGCGGCGAAGCGCCGGCCCTCCTTCGCGAACAGGCAAGCCGCAACCAGATGCGGTTTTGCCTGCAGCGCCAGAAGGATATTCTCGGCCGCACTCTGGTCATCAAACTTCAGGGCGACCGTGCTGTTCTGGCCGATGACATCAGCAAGGACCTCCAGGTCTCTCACCATTGCCTGGCGGGAGGCGACCAACTCGTAATGGATGAACGCCCCGCACGCCAGCAATAATGCGGCCGTGCTGGTCAACATGATGACCGTGGTGACCTTCCATCGTATGGGCATGTCTTGAAGCCAGTTCATCTTAATTAATCTCTTTGGCCGTCTGGGGACCAACCACTGTTCCCAGGGCCAGCAATTGCGCGTTGACCTTGAGCCCCTTGCGTTTCGCTGCTTCCACGTTGATTTCAAACCGCACTTTGTTCCCTTGCAGAAAGAGGTTGGTAATGCCACCACGGCGCGCAAACCCTTCGACTTCGCCGATCGTAAATACGCTGGTGCCGTCCAGACTGGTTAGTATCTGGCCGATACGGCCTTTTTCCGATTTGCTGATAAAGAGCACATGGCAGGCTTTTAAGTCCTGGATCCGCCGGGAGCGTTTAATGACCAATTTGCGGTTCCGGATGGTTTCACCCTCGATGATTCTGTCCAGAACCGGACCAAACGGGTCATCACCCAATATCCCGATGACGATTGGCGCGTCGTTGTCGGTGAATGCCTCTGGTGGCCATTCCACAAAATGCGTAAAATTGAAGAGGAAAGCGGCCTTCAGATCGTATTCCCGAACAATCTTGCCTGTCGCCTCTGCGGCATCCAACCTCAGCGCCGTGGCCGCCAGCAAGGCGCAACAAAACGCCCGACACGCGGGGATCGCTTTTGGAAGCCTGTTTTTTTCTAGAAGCGGCATGTGATCTTCCCATACACACTGCGTTGAACTTCCGTTCTCGTCGCCGGCATCCCAAATTCCGGGTGTTGCGGGTCGAGAAGATTCTGACCTACGATCGAAAGCTCCAGGTTTTTCGTGGCCCGCCAGCCGAGATGCACGTCAAGCGCCACATACTGGGGCACCTGCTGGTGAGGGAGCTCATCCACGTAGCGGAGGACACAGTCAAACTCCACACGATGGGGTAGATCCATGCTGGACTTGATGAAAGCTTGCTGACGGGGCGAATCACCTTCCTGACCTTCCTGTGTAGTGTCTGTGCTTCCGGGTTTGGTGTGCAGTTGCAGATCAAAAAACGTGTACCCCGCATTCAGCCGCCACCCACTCAGTATTTGGCGCGTCACCTCCAACTCCACGCCATAACTCTCGCCTTCGAGCCCGTTCGCGATCACGAATGGCGGGCCGCTCTCCAGACTGCGCAAGTCATCATAAATGTTGTAGAACGTCGCCACGGAAGCGGTGAGATTGGTGATCGGTTCGGTTTTGTACCCCAACTCAAAGGCATAGAGCCTTTCCGACTCAAAGCCTGGGCCGCCGGCAAGCAGGAACGGTGGAGTCCCGGGGACGAAGAAATCGCGGTCGATTCTCGACGGCGTGCGCACAGCTCTCGAGGCAGCCGCCCAGATAGTGTGTTCCTCGGACGGCGTCCATGCGATCCGTCCGCTCGGCTCATATTCGAACCCTGTGTAGTCGTTGTGCTCCACCTTTGACCCCAAGGTGAAGTGAAGCCGATCTTCCACAATCTTAATCTCATCCTGAACGAAACCCGTAAACAGATGGTGAGTCAGGTCCGGCGGTAGGAACGCGAGCGAAGGGCTGTTGTCTACGTGATCGTCCGTGAGACGGTAACCCACGCCCCAGACGATGTCCTGCCGTTGGCCGAGGGGAAACCGATGGCGCGCATCGACGTCAAATGTGTGGAGTGTCTCGGCAAAGATCGGCGGAATGTCCCGATCTGTGCGGTCGTAGTAGGTTTGAATTTGCAGGTCCGAATCGTCCGAAAATGTATGTGTCCAGCGTCCGATAACATTGCCGCCGGTCAACGCAACTTCGTCGGCGTTGGTTTGGCCGACCGAGCCATCGTAGGCATCCCCCTGCAGCGTGAAGAGGTTGTCGGTCGAAGGCTTCCAATCGACGCGAAATCCGCCTTGTCCCATCTGGAACCGGTCCCCCGCATCCTCCCCGTTGGGGAGCACGGAATCATCGCGATTGAAATACTTCCCGTATACGCGGAAAAATACGTTGGAGCCCAGTTGACCACCATAGCGTACCCCGCCAAATTCTTGCTCCTCGTTGCCCCCACCGCCTGTGACCAAAGTCCCCTGAGTTTCCTCCGCGCTTTTGCTGATGATGTTGATGACGCCGTTGACGGCGTTCGCGCCCCAAACCGTCGCTCCCGGGCCGCGAATCACTTCGATTCGCGCGATGTCCTCCATGAACGTGTCTTGCACATCCCAAAAAACACCAGAGAACAGCGGGGTGTACAAACTTCGCCCATCCATTAGTACGAGAAGCTTGTTAGCGGTCGTGCCATTGAAACCACGCGCGGTGATGGCGTACTGACTCGAATCGACACGGGCTACTTCGACGCCTGGAATGTCGCGTAGCGCCTCGGGAATACTGAGCGCGCCCGATAGGCGAATATCTTCGTCGGTGACCACATGGATTGCCGCCGCGGTTTCGGAGAGCTTTTCGGGTTTTTTTGAAACGGAAGTGACCTCTATATCGAACAGCTCTTGCAGGCTCATCCTCTTGAGTTCGCTCGCGGACTGCACCGGCTCGTTCGTCTGCGCCGGGCTGCGTTGCGCCTGCAATGTGATGGCCAGCGTTGCGATGGGTAGAAGAGAAGCCCGAAGGCGGTAATGACCTGTAAGTTGCCGAGAAAGGCAAGGGAGTCGTTTCAACATCGACTCGTGCCCACAGCTCACCTGCTTGTTGAGAGTCCACTTCATAATGCGACCACGAGTGGATTCGAGCAGTCAGTAAGCCGTCTGGTAAGGAACGCGGCAAATTCAGTAAAACTGAGGAGAAGCCCACCGCAATACCTAAGGGTATTCCCTTAGTACACAACCGGCCCGACAGGGACAATTCCGGCCACTGAGAACCGATTACGGGGCCAGTCTCCGGCTTGTGCTACGGCTGAATGAGGCCGTCGCGCACCGCGTAGCGCACCAGTTCGGCGGTGGATTTGAGTCCGAGCTTGTGCATGACGTTCCGGCGGTGGCTTTCAACGGTCTTGGCACTGATGCTGAGTGCGGCGCCGATTTCCTTGTTACTGTGGCCTTCGGCCACCAGTATGACCACGTCGCGCTCGCGTTTGCTCAACCCGGCACGATCGACCGAAGCGCCAAGGGGATGTGCCATGCTTTGGACGATGATCTTCGAAGCTTTCGTGGCGTAGAAGGGTTCGTGTCGCGCGAGGGTGGCAACGGCGGTGACCAACTCGTGCGCCGCATCGGATTTCATCACGATTCCCCGTGCGCCCGCAGCCGTGGCGCCCCTCACTATTTCCTCCGTTTCATCAAGCGTGAGAATGAGAACCTCGATTTGAGGATTGATCGCCAGGATTTCGCGGGTTGCTTGCAGACCATCCATGCCAGGCATGTGGATGTCTACCACGGCGACATCGGGTCGGAGTTGTTGCGATAGTTCAATGGCCTCAAGGCCGGTAGCTGCTTCCCCACAAATTGTCCAACCCGGCTGCGTATCCAACATGGATCGCAGCCCTTGGCGCACAAGATCGTGATCGTCGACCAGAAGAATGCGCAGTAGTTGTGCGCTGACTTCTTGCGTGTTTTCCGCGGAAACTTTCATAGCCTGTCTCCTTGTCGGCCGTAACGATCCGCGCAACCAATTCTCATTTGCTAATATAGGAACGGCGCGCTCGATTCCGCAATACCCTGAATGGGGTATGCCTCTAGGACGAAGTCCTAGCCAATGAAATCACGGTGTGATCATCTTGTGACGGACAGCGTAGTGCACCAACTCGGCGACCGAATGTGCGCCCAGCTTGTGCATGATGTTGGCCCGGTGCGTCTCCGCAGTCATGACACTGATCCCCAAAGTGGACGCCACTTCCTTGTTGCTCTTGCCTTCGGCGAGCAATTGTAGCACTTCGCGTTCGCGGGGAGTCAGCGTGCCGTCAGGCGATGATGGGGTGTGAACACCGTTCTGTTTGTTCAGGTAGGCGCGCAACGCAATTTGGGCGACCTTGGAAGTGAAGTACGACTCGCGCTGCCCCAGCGCGCGTATGGCCGCTGCCAACTCGCGGCCGGCATCGGATTTCAAAATGTACCCGTGGGCGCCGATTTCGACAATCTCTCGAATGAGTTCTTCGGATTCGTGCACACTGAGGATCAACACCTGCACGTTTGGAACAGACTTCAGGATTTGGCGGGCCGCCTCCAGACCGTTGAGCTCGGGCATCGTAATGTCCAGGACGACAATGTCCGGCCGGAGTTGCTGCGCGAGGGTCACCGCCTCGCGGCCGGTGACCGCTTCACCACAGACATCGCAGTCCGGTTGGTCCTCCAGCAGCGACCTCACCCCCGCACGAACCACTTCATGATCGTCGGCAACCAGCACGCGCAGCTTGGTCATGGCGCCGTTCCCTCGAACGGCAGGGTCACGTGAACTGCCGTGCCGCCGGAGCTGCTTTCGATGTTCATCTGTCCGTTCAATTCTTTTACTCGTTCCCGCATGCCGGTAATGCCGACGCCCAGTGCAATCACACGGCCGCCGACCTGTGGCCTGGGCAGCCCCTTTCCGTTGTCGCGCACCTCCAGCCGCACCTGGTTCCGATCCACGCCGAGCCGGATCGTGGCCGTGGAACTTCCGGAATGACGATGTGTGTTGGTCAGGCTCTCCTGCACGATCCGAAACATCGCCATCTCGATCTCCTGGGGGAGCCGTGGCAAATCGGAGGACAGCTCCAGGTGGACCTGGACGCCGCTACGTTTCGTGAAGCCCTCCGCAAACCAGCGCAGAGCCGAGGGCAGACCCCGTTCATCCATCAAAGGTGGGTGCAACAAATACGACAGAGTACGGACATCATGCGAACACACCTCCGCCAGGTTCCGACATTCACCGAGCAACCGACGGACTCCGGGATCAAGGGCGGAATCTCCTTCGAGGGGTTTTGCCAGCATCATCGACAAGGCGGCGAGATTCTGTCCGGTCGAATCGTGTAACTCGCGGGCAATGCGCCGCCGCTCTTCGTCCTGCGCCTTGAGAACGCGCGCGGAGAATTGCCGCAGCGCTTCCTCGGTTCGCAGTCGCTCAATCACGCGGCCGAGCTGGGCTCCGACCAACACCATCGTCTCCAACAACAGATCCTTCGGCCGGGCGTCATCCAGGGAAAAGAATTCCAGCACCACGGCGACCTCATCGCCTGCCAGCACGGGGAAACCCACCGCTGCCCGCAGGCCGAGTTCTTTGGCTGCCGCCCCGCGCCGAAAAGTCGGATCGGCGGTTATATCGCCGCTCCAAAAGGGCTCGCCGCTGGCCAGAATCTGGCCCGGCAGGCCGACGCCCGGGCCGTAGCTCATCGCCTCGGTCGCCTTGCGGAAGGTCTCAAAGCGACCGGGCGTGTGAAGGTGCCAGGTCTTGGTGGAGATCAACTCCCGATTTGGACCATGATCCACGATGTACGCGTGGCCCACTGGCCAGCCGGTATATGCGCAAACCTGGTCCAGGCACGCCTGCAACGCCCCTTCCAGGTTGGATGCTTCATTCGCTGCCGTGGCAACCTCTCGCAACAGCTGCACGACTGCCGTTTCATCCTGTAGTTTGGCTTCCGCCGCCTTGCGCTCGCTGATGTCCTCGTTCACCGAAACCCATATCTTCCCGTGGTCGGGGTGATCAAAGGTGGAGATGTGGGCGCGAGACCAAAAAGCGGTGCCATCCGCCCGGATATTCCGGATCTCATACGTGCCGGTGTGCTGCCGGTTCAGTTCCTCAATGATCTCTTGCGTGACCTGTTCGGGCGATTTGTCAGTCCGGGAATGATTGACGACCGATACAGGTTTGCCGTTCAACCCGCCTGGATCGTAGCCGAATAGTTTCTCAAAGGTCGGGTTGGCGTAAATAATGGTCGCGTCGCTGGCTCGCGTGAGGCAGACGCCTTCCGCCATGTTCCGGACCACCGCGTCCTGCAGGCGCAAGGCGTCCTCAGTTCGCCGGCGCTCGGTGATGTCATTGTTGATCTCCAGGATTTCGACGGGTTCTCCGCGATCGTCCCGTTGCAAGGCCCAGCGGCTCTCCACGATCAACTCATTGCCGTCACGCCGCGTATGGATGAGTTCACCGTTCCAGTAGCCGAGGCGGAGCAGGTCCGCTTCGATTTCAGACAGCGGCTTGGGAAACTTCGTGCGCAACAACTCATAGGAATGGTGCCCAACGACCTCCTGTTTCGTCCAGCCGTACATCTGCTCGGCCCCCCGGTTCCAGAAGGTAATGCCCCCGGCCATGTCACGGACGAACATGCCCTCCCGCGCGAGGTCAAGCAGTTGAGCGCGTCGCTGCAGTTCGATGTCGCGATCCTGGTTGTTTTCCATCATGCGATCTAATCTCTCCGTCGTCCGATCTTCGGCGAGTGGAATGGTCGCGTCGGCCAGCTTTTGTATCGGCAAACTTCTCGAGCTCCTTTCGGTTTTTTCAGCCTGCGACTCCTCTTTAAGATTATACCTCTACTCAACTACACCCACAACTGCCGATCCAACGTCCGATACTGGATGGCTTCGGAAATGTGCGCCGACTGGATTTGCGGGCTGCTTTCGAGATCGGCGATGGTGCGGGATACTTTCAAGATGCGGTCGTAAGCGCGGGCGCTCAAATTCAACTCCGTCATCGCCATCTTCAGTAATTGCTGGCTCTCATCGTCGAGCTTACAGAATTCCTTGATCTCTTTCGGTGACATTCGTGAGTTTGTTTTCTTAAAACGTCCGCGCTGTAGATCTCGCGCCGACTCGACGCGCGGACGGATTTTCTCCGACGATTCGCCCGTCCCCTCGCCCGCCATCTCCTTGTATTTCACCGACGGAACCTCGACGTGGATATCAATGCGGTCGAGCAACGGCCCGGAAATCTTGTTGCGATATTTCGTGATCATGTTCGGCGAACAACGACACTCACGCTTCGGGTCGCCATAGAACCCGCACGGACACGGATTCATCGCCGCGACCAGCATGACGTTCGCGGGAAAGGTCATCGTGCCGCTGGCGCGCGAAATCACGACACGGCCTTCTTCGAGCGGTTCGCGCAACGCTTCCAGCACGTCGCGGTGGAACTCCGGCAATTCGTCGAGAAACAGCACGCCGTTGTGCGCAAGGCTGATCTCGCCGGGCGTGAGGTTCGCCGTTCCGCCAAGCAGACCCGCGTTGCTCGTCGTGTGATGCGGCGAGCGAAACGGACGCGTGGCGACCAGCGCCTGTCCCTTGGGCAACAAACCGAGAATGCTGTGGATCTTCGTCGTCTCCAGCGCCTCCTCGAGATTCGAATTCGGCAACACCGTCGGGACGCGTTTCGCCAGCAACGTCTTCCCGCTGCCCGGCGGACCGATCATCAAAATGTTATGGCCGCCCGCCGCCGCGACTTCCAGCGCGCGTTTCACGTGTTCCTGGCCTTTGACATCGACGAAATCGACGTCGTAACTGCGCTGTTCCTGGAAAATCTTCGCGGGATCTTCACGAAGCGGTTGCACTTCCCGTTTGCCGGCTAAAAACTCCGCGACCTCGCGCAGGTTTTTGGCGGGATACACGTCGAGTCCCTGGACCACCGCCGCTTCGGCCGCGTTATCGGCAGGAACAATCAGCCCGCGCTTCTTCTGATCGCGAGCGCAAATCGCAATCGGCAGCACGCCATTGATACTGCGAACTTCACCGCTGAGCGCAAGTTCACCCACGATGGCATAGTCGTCGAGGTTCTCCGCCACAATCTGCTCGCTCACCGCGAGAATCCCCACCGCAATCGGCAAATCAAAACTTGGACCCTCTTTTTTTACGTCGGCTGGAGCCAGATTAATGGTCGTCCGACCCATGACGTACTTGAACCCGCTGTTCTCGATGGCGGTCTTCACGCGGTCGCGCGACTCCTTCACCGCCGCATCCGGCAAACCCACGATGATGACCGCCGGCTGTCCCCAACCAGAGTTGACTTCGATTTCAATCGGATAAGCGTCGATCCCCAGAACGGCTGCAGAATGAACTTTGGCCAGCATCGCCGTTTCTTCTATCCGAAACGCCGCCACAAGTCGAATGGGATTGTTGGGCGGCGTTGTGCGCGCAGGTGAATCCCCCAATCAAGGGCTTCCCCTAACCGCGCGCGGTTGCTAACCTGTGAAACATGTTTTCCGCTCGGAAGGTGGGACTCGCGGTGGCGTTGTTGGCTCTCACCTTTGTTATGTACTGGCCCGTTCGTCACGCGGGGTTCGTTTGGGACGACAACAAACACTTCCTCGAAAATCCTGCGGTCACCGCGCCGGATGGGCTGAAACCAATCTGGACGTCGTTCGTCCTGGCCATTTACTACCCGCTGACGTTCACGGCGTTTTGGCTCATCTACCAATCGGGAGGAGCGAATCCGTTGCCGTACCACCTGGTCACCCTGGCGCTGCATGCAGTGAACGCCATATTGTTGCTGTTCCTCCTGCGGCGGCTGAACGTTCGCGGGGCATGGCTTGTCGCCGCCCTTTGGGCCATTCATCCTGTCAACGTTGAGTCGGTGGCGTGGGCCACTGAATTGAAGAACACGCTCTCCGGAGCCTGGTTCTTCGCCTCCTTGCTGTGTTTCCTTCACTATGAGCGCGAACTCAAGCCGAATTGGTATGTCAGTGCATTGCTTTGCTTTACCGCAGCACTGCTGAGCAAATCCTCAACGGTCATGCTCCCTGCCGTACTCTTGCTATGCGCGTGGTGGCAGCGCGGACGCGTCGGGCGGGTTGATGTCGTGCGAACCCTGCCGTTCTTTGCGCTGTCGCTGTCAGCCTCGTTCGTCGCGGTTTGGGCGCAGGTGAGGGAAAAGGCCTCGGAAGGTGCGGCGCGCGATTGGTCGCTGCAGTTGCCGGAGCGATTGATCGTAGCGGGCAAGGATCTCTGGTTTTATGCGACCAAAACCTTGTGTCCGGCGAACCTTATGTTCATCTATCCGCGATGGTCGCATGGCCCGCGCGCGTTAACCGAGTGGTTGCCGCTGGCTGGCGTCGTAGCGGCGGGCATTATCCTCTGGCGGTTCCAGCGCACCACGGCGGGTCGCGCCGCTATTTTCGCCCTCGGCTATTTTGTTATCGCGCTGTCGCCCGTGCTGGGGGTCTTCGACCAGTATTTCTATCGATACAGTTTTGTGGCGGACCATTTTCAATACCTGGCCAGCATTGGCATTATCGCCCTCGCGGTAGCGGCAATCGCCGGCGTCTTGCAGTCGCGGCCTCTGCAACTCGCCATCGCCAGTGCAGCGTTGATTTCTTGTGGCTTTGTTAGCCGGCAACATCTGTCGATCTTTGCGTACGAAGAAGCACTGTGGCGGGATTCTGTTACCAGAAATCCCCGGGCCGTTATCGCGCAAAACAATCTGGGGCTGGTTCTGTACGGCCAGCTTCAGTATCGCCGCGCCATTGAGTGTTTCGACCGGGCATTGCAAGTGGACCCGCGCTCGTCCGAGGCGCACTATAATCTCGGCCTGGTACTGACAGAACTGGGCCAGTACACAAACGCCGTGTCACAGATGTGGTTCGCCCTGCAGGTTACGCCCTCCTTCGCCAAAGCAGAGAATGGACTCGGATTCGCTCTGCAGCAACTGGGACAGGCCGGCAAGGCCGTGGCGCATTTTCGTCACGCCTTGGAACTCGATCCGGATTACGTCGACGCTCACAACAATCTGGGCAGGATATTCCTGGATATTGGGCAACCCACCGAAGCCGAAGCCCAATTCCGCGAGGCTCTGCGGGTTCACCCGACTGATTTTGCCGCGCACGAAAATCTTGGCGTTGTCTTGTTCCAGCAACACCGACTCGACGAAGCAGCCACTGAGTTCCGGGAAGCCGCGCGATTCAACCCGGACGACCCGGAGCCCCACAAGAACCTGGCCGAGGTCCTTGCGATGCAGGACAGGTTGGCGGAGGCTCAGGAAGAACGTGCCCTTGCCGCATCGTCCGCCGAACGTCTCGGCGAGACCCATTACCGCATCGCAACCGCGTTGCAGGAGGACGGTGATCCGGACGGCGCCATCAAACATTTCCGAAAGTCCATCAGTTATCGACCAAACGTCGCCGAGGTGTACCTTGCGCTTGGCAGGGTGCTGGTCGAGCAGGATCGATTTGCCGAAGCCATCGCCGTGCTCCGTCAGGGCACCGCCGCAGTCCCCGATGATCTGCGCGTGCACGACGAATTAACGCGCCTGCTCGCCCGGACTCCCGATACCGGCAACGACCGGAAGCCATGAGAATCATCAAAGCTCGATCACGACCGGCCTGAAAAAGCAAATTGTGCTCCCGGCTTGGTTTTTCAGAATTTCCGTGCGCGAAGCCAGGCCATGGCCTGGCCGGACCAGTCGTCGGTGATACCGAAACCGTGTTTGCCTATGGGTTCTCGGATATAAACAAATGGAACGTTGTTTCGGACGAGAGCGGCAACGTATTGATCAGAATTGGCAACCGGGACAACGGTGTCGGTGGTGGAATGAACGATAAACGCTGGCGGCGTATCCTTGGTCACCTGCTTTTCGTTACTAAGTAACTCCAGAAGTTCTGGACTGGGATTGTCTCCGAGCAACCAGATGCGGGAGTTTGTATGGACGTTCGATGTGCCTTCAAATGTCACCACGGGATAGAGGAGGATGTGGAGATCAGGACGGGAACTTACCCTCTCAATGAGGTCGTCCGACGTGGGATCGCCGGCGTCAAAGTGCGTGGCCGCAGTGCTGGCCAGATGCCCACCAGCAGAAAAACCAATGATGCCAACACGGTGGGAATCAAGCCCCCACGCGGGGGCATTCGCACGGACATAACGGATGGCGCGCTGCGCATCGTCCATTTCGGCCGGGTGATGATACTTCTTCCCAAGCCGGGACTTTAGGATGAACGTGGTGATGCCGTTGGACGCGAGCCATTGCGCCGCCGGGAGGCCCTCGCGCGGGGAAAGACGCGCGTACGCGCCACCGGGCATGACAATCATTGCCGCGCCGCTGGCTCTGCCCGTGGGGGGAAGAAAAACCGTCAACGTGGGAATATCGATGGCAGGATCATCGCCTTGCTGAAGGGGCGCCTGAGCCGGCCAAAGTCGGAGGATTTGCAAATCTTCCAGCCTCGCCGGAGGATTGGTGAGGATTACGGGATCTCTTCCGTCCACCGTAAAAAACGGAGACGCAGCATTAATCTGCTTGGGTGTCAGCGGGGCCAGCGCGAATGGAGCATTCGTGGTCGCCGGTGCGTCCCCTGCGGCCTGAGCTTGAATAGTAACCGAGGCAATCGAAACAGAGAGCAACGTGCGCGCAAAGCGTTTATTCATGGGGCTTCACGAGTCGGTGCATTGCCACTGGTTCTCCCAACGATGTTTGACCCCGTCGCCGGTACGACTGGCGGACCCGCGGTGGTGGGTGGAATACCAACCGCGCCTTCCAGTCCCCTGCCGCTGACGTTGTTGGTTCCAAGCAACGGACCGTGGAAACCCGTAACCTGAACGCCATGTAGTTCGGCGCCCGTGATATTGGCGAGCGTAATGCCCTTTGTGCAGGTGCCGGTGATATTGACGAGCGAAAGCCCATTGAGCGGCTTCACCGGGGAAATCGCCGTCGCGTTCACCAGTGTTCCGCAATTCACCCGGACGTTGGCGAACCGGTAATTCTTCGCAGTGGGAATACCCTCGTCGCCGAGAACTGGCTCGGAATCCTGTAGTCCGCTGTTGAGGAGGTTGATGCGGAGGAAGCCGTTTGTCCCGGTCTGCACGTCCAGATTGTTCCCGGAAATATCCTCGATGAAAGCGCCGCGGCCAGGGCGGCTCTTGATATAGACCGCATAGGTCTTGGCCTGCTTGAAAGTGCAGTGCTCCACCCGCACTCCGCGTATCCCACCGGAGGTTTCACTCCCAATGCCGATGCACGCAAAGATATTGTCGGAGAACACGCAATCCCGAATGAGTACATCCTCCGTCGGACGCCCTTCGCGGACCCCTTCCATGCCGCGACCAGATTTGATCGCGATGCAGTCGTCGCCGGACTCGATGTCGCAGCCTTCGATGGCGACGTGTTTGCAGGAATCAACATCCACCCCATCGCTGTTGCCGCCGATGCTGCGAATAGTGACGTTTTTCACCACGACATTTTCGCAATAGGTCGGATGAATCGTCCACATGCGCTTCTGCTTCGCGGTAAAGCCCTCGAGGCGGACATCCTGACATTCGATTAACTCGATGACACACGGGCGCCGTGGCATTTGGCGATTGCCGATCGTCAGGTCACCGGCGATTGTGCCCGGGCCAACGACGGCGATGTGGTTCGCCTTGTGCGCGGAAACCAGCGCGCGGTGCACGTCAATCCAACGCCCTTCCCAGCGCCCTTTCACAATCGGGTAATCATCGAGATCGGGGCTGCCAATCAGCGTCGCGCCCTTTTCAAGGCGGAGCGTCGTGTGGGATTTAAGGTCAAGGCTGCCGGTCAGGTAGTCGCCAGCTGGCACAACGACGGTGCCTCCGCCCGCGGCAGCGCAGCGATCCAGTGCCGACTGAATCGCGGCCGTGTCCTTGGCCTTCCCATCGCCCACCGCTCCCGACTCGCGAACATTGAACGTCGTTTTGGGCGAAGTGGATCCGGACACACAGCCGGACAGGACGGCAAATGAAAACAGGGCAACCACACAAAACGATTTGCGGACCATGGGATTCTTCATTGGCTCATTTTGCCTCGGGTTGTTCTGTTGTCTTGGGAGCCGTATCTGACGGGAATTGATCGAAGCGTCTCTCAACTTTCATGCCTCGTAGCTGTTTGTCGGCAAAGTCCAGCAGCGCCTTCATATCCTCCGGGGTGAACGCGTGCCCGTGGTCCGCGTAGTTCACGCCAAGATGGTCCGTGGCGCCAAACAGCGCGTAAGCGGGCTGACCGCCCAGCCATGATTGTTTAACTGCGTTCTCGAGGGACACCTGGTCGGTCAAGCCTTCCAGGGCGATGAAAGGCCGCGGCGCAACGAGTGCGAGAAACCAATGCTCGTCAAACGGCAATTGATCCGTGTGGCCCCAGAACTCGTGCAGGTGTGGCGAAAACCAATTCGGATATTTCTTCATCATGTCGGCCAGGCCCTCTTTGCCTCCGCGCCCGGCGCCGCTGAAACGGTACGCGCCAATGCCGCCACCGCCGGTCACGCACGGCGCCGCCATCACCAGGCGATCATCAAAAGCCGCGGCAACCATGGCCGACTTCCCGGTTCGCGATACTCCCGAGACGATGAGCCTGGTCTTATCCACCAACGGGTCAGTTTCCAGATAATCCACGATACGCGACACACCCCACGCCCATCCCGCGAGCACTCCCCAATCATAACCGGGATAGGCGGGATAGAATCGCGTCGTGCGGAAGGCCCAACCGCCATCCGCGTTGCGCAACGTGGTGTCCTCAGCGCAATCATTATTGTTAAACAGGACGTAGGCATATCCGCGACGGAACAATTCGCGGTTGCGACCGGCCACGGCCTCGGGGTCGGTGTTGTCCAACCGCGGAACTCGGCGACCGGCGGGTTGATTGGTGGAATTGGAAGAAGTCGTTGTCTCGTTCGTGGATTCCGTCGCGGGAACGACCGGCAACAAAGCATCAACACCGCGCCCTTGCCCCGGCGGGTGCGCCAGGGTCGACAGTGGCGTGGCGCCGGGTGGCGTTCCGCCTGGCATGATCACCGCCGGGAAAGGCCCTTTGCTGTCAGTGGGTGTGAAGATGCCAATATCGAGACCCAGCTTCTCTTTCGGACCGAAGGTCAGATGCACCAGCCGATACTTCACCCTCCCATCCAGTACCAACTGCGATTTGATCTCGTGCCCCTTCACGTTTCCCGGCGGAGGCGGTATCTGGCCGATGGCGTAATACTCGAGGATGCGCTTGATCTCCTCGCGACGCTTTTTCCACTGTTTGACCGTCGTGACCTTGTGCCCGTCGTTCATCGTCAGGGCATCAGGTAAACCGATGCGAACCGGTAAATCGTTCACGCCGGGCATCGGGCTCAGCCTGGTCTTGATCGGAGGCAGGGGAATTTCGCGCGCGTCTGGTCCGCCGCTCGAGTTGGTGGACTGGGCTTTGGTCTCGTCTGGCCAAAGGCCAACTGTCGCGAGGAAAACCAATCCAAGAAGCGCGGCGGAACGAACCTTCGCAAGCATGGTCATTCCTTCTAACCGAAATGTGCGCGCAAGTCGAACGGGTTTTACGTGCTCGCAGAAACTGCGATTGACCGCCGGTGCTCCGCTACCGGGTCACCCCTTGGCCAGCCATCCCGCTCTATCTCAAGGGGGGGCCTCCTAAAAACTGTCAGTAGATAAACGGTTCGCTCAGGTCGAATGCGTTTTGGATGAGGCGGATGTCGTCGGGCCTCTTCGAGCCATCGGCGATGATAACTTCCACGATGTCGAAGCGAAAGTGAATCCGAGGGTTGCCGAGCATGCGCAGGTAATCGAGCGCGCCCTTGCTGAGGTTGCGTTGTTTGTCGCGGTCAACCGCCTCACTCGGCGCGCCGAATTGTTCGGTCTCGCGGGTTTTGACTTCGACGAACACCAGCCAGTCCTTGTGGCGGGCGACAATATCGACCTCGGCTTTACCACTGCGAAAATTTTTTAAAAGGATCTTGTACCCGTGCCGGCGGAGGTATTTCGCCGCGGCCTTTTCGCCGCGCGCGCCGAGAATCTGGCGTGGCGTGAGATTACTCGGTCTTTTTAGCCAGCCGAGGAACATGGTCAGAGTGCAGCGAACTCTACTTGCACTGGCTCCAGGGCATTGCGCACAGGGGCGAAAGAGCGCCGGTGCACGGGCGACGGGCCGTATTGACCGAGCGCGGCAAGATGTTCGGGCGTTCCGTAACCTTTGTGTTGGGCGAAGTTATATTGGGGATACTGTTCGTGAATCTTCAGCATCAAGCGGTCACGCGTGACCTTGGCGATAACGCTGGCGGCGGCGATGGAAAAACTCTTGGCATCACCTTTGACAATCGCTGTTTGTTCCACACCCATGAGCGGTACGCGCAGGCCGTCAACCAGAACGTGGTCTGGATGAACGTACAAGTTATCCAGGGCGAGCTGCATGGCGCGCCAGGTTGCGCGAAGGATGTTGTAATGGTCGATGACATCGACATCCGACGTGCCAACCGCCCAGAGAAATTCGGGATTGGCTGTCAGCTCAGCGTAGATTTCCTCGCGCTGTTTCTCCGAAAGCTGCTTCGAATCGGTGAGCGTCTTGTGCTTGAACTTCGGGGGCAGGATTGCCGCGGCCGCCACGACGGGTCCCGCCAACGGTCCGCGGCCGGCCTCGTCGATCCCCGCGATGATTTGCGCTCCGGCTTTGAAAACTTTCTTTTCGTACCGGAGCATGGCACGCGTCGCGGGTTACGCGTCGGCGACCTTCGTGGCCGTCTTGCCGATGCGGTCGCGCAGATAGTAGAGCTTGGCGCGACGCACCTTGCCGGCGCGCTCGACTTCGATCTTTTGGATAAAGGGCGAATGCAACGGGAACACGCGCTCCACGCCTTCGCCGTAGCTGATGCGGCGCACGGTGAATGTCTCGGCGATACCGCGGCCCTGCATGTTGATCACGATGCCTGAAAACGCCTGCACCCGCTCGCGGTCCGCTTCCTTGATGCGCGAGTACACCTTGATGGTGTCGCCCACCTTGAAGGGGACTAGGTCCTTGCGCAACTGCTCCGATTGAATCTTCTCAATGACATTCATGTTCCGACTCCTTTATCGCGTAACGCGTCTCAAATTGAAATCTTAATCTTCTTTCAGTAAATCCGGTCGCCGCTCTTTGGTCCGCTGCCGCGCTGACTCCGCAAGCCACTTGGCGACGGCCTCATGGTTGCCGCTCAGCAACACTTCCGGCACCTGCATCCCGCGGAACTCCGGTGGCCGCGTGTACTGCGGCCCTTCGAGCAGCCCGCTGGAGAACGAATCGTCACCCGCGCTCTGTTTGTCGCCGAGTACCCCCGGCAAGAGTCGCACCACCGCGTCCACAAACACCGCCGCTGCCAGCGCGCCATTGGTCAGCACGTAATCGCCGATACTGACCTCTTCATCAACGAGCGCCTCGCGCACCCGTTCATCCACACCTTCGTAGTGGCCACAAATGATGACCAAGTGCGGCTTGCGCGAAAACTCCTGCGCCCGCGCCTGCGTCAGTGGTGCGCCCTGCGGTGTCATCAGGACCACACAGGATTCATCCCGGCGAATCGTCTCCACAGCTTCAAAGATCGGCTCGGGCTTCATCAGCATGCCCGGCCCACCGCCATACGGCTTGTCATCCACGACGCGGTGCTTGTCATGGGTGAAATCCCGCAAATTATGCACGCGCACGCCAACCAATCCGCTCTTCTGGGCGCGCTTGAGAATGCTTTCGTCGAGCGGCCCCTCGAAGATACGTGGGAACAACGTCAGTACGTCAATTTCCATACGCCTCCGCAACCCAAAGCGCGCGGTTACTGCGCCGCGTCTGGCGGTGGCGGCGCGCCTTCGGTCCGACGGCCTTCGGGTTCGATGATTTCGAGCATGGCCCGCTTGCCCTGCTTGGCGGCGGCGCTGGTCAGCAAGGTGCGGATCGCGGTAATCGTGCGTCCGCTTTTGCCGATGACCTTGCCGATATCGGTCTGGTTCAACCGCAGTTCAAAGATCACAGCGCGTTCGCTGTCGATTTCGCGCACGTCGACTTCGTCGGGATGATCGACCAAGGCCTTCGCTACGTATTCGATAAACGCTTTCATGTCGCGCTCCCGTCGTGCGCCACCCGCCCGCTAACACCGCGTTGCCGCGACGTTACCGTCATCCATCTCGTCAGGCCGCTTTCGGCGCTGCTGCAGCTTTCTCCGCTTTCTTCAAGAAGCTCCGCACCGTATTGCTGGGTTGTGCGCCTCTCTGCATCCAATGCTTCACCCGCTCCAGGTCCACCTTGAAATTTTCGCCTGCCTTGCGGGGATCGTACGTCCCCACGTTCTCAATGAACCGCCCATCACGCGGGCTGCGCCCATCGGCCACCACTATACGGTAGCACGGCACGTTCTTCGTTCCCACTCGTCGTAGTCTGATTCTTACCGGCACTTGTTGTCACCTCCCCAATCGCATTTTCGGCAATCCGCCCTTGCGGGTCATCGCCTTTTGCATTTTACCCATTTCCTGCATCATTTTCTTCATGGCATTGAATTGCTTCAATACGTCATTCACCTCAGCGACACTGGTACCGCTTCCCGTCGCGATGCGCGTGCGTCGGCCCGCATTCAAAATCTCGGGACGGCGTCGCTCTGTGGGTGTCATCGACTGAATCACCGCCTCGACGCGCTTGAGTTGCGACTCACCACCGCTGAGGTCAGGCATTTTACCCATTCCCGGCAGCATGCCAAGTAGATTCTCCAATGGTCCAAGCTTCTTAAGCTGTTGCAGTTGCGACAGAAAGTCCTCCAAATTCAGGCTCCGATCGGCGATTTTTTCCTGCAATTCCTCTGCTTTCCTGGCATCGAAGGCATCCTGCGCCTTCTCGACAAGACTGACCACATCACCCATTCCGAGGATTCGCCCAGCCATCCGCTCAGCATGGAATGGCTCCAGATCCTCGAGTTTTTCGCCAACACCCGCAAACCGTATCGGCTTGCCCGTGACCGCCTGCATCGAAAGCGCCGCGCCACCGCGCGCATCGCCGTCGAGTTTCGTTAGCACAATCCCCGTAATGTTGAGGGCCTTGTCGAAATGTTCGACGATGTTCACGGCTTCCTGCCCCGTCGCGGCGTCGGCCACCAGCAGAATCTCCTGCGGACTCAGCGCCTCACGCATCCGCACTAGTTCCTGCACAAGCTGCTCGTCGATATGCAAACGACCTGCCGTGTCAAAAATCACAAGGTCGCGGCTTTGCAGCTGCGCGAAAGCGGTTGCCTGTTTGGCGATTTTCACCACGTCGGTCTCGCCGCGCAGGGAGAATACCGGGATGTTCACTTGCTTGCCGAGAGTTTCCAGTTGGTCAATCGCTGCGGGACGATGCACATCGCACGCAACCAGCAGCGGCTTGCGTCCTTGCTTCGCCAACAACCTCGCCAGTTTCCCGCATGTGGTCGTCTTGCCGCACCCGTGCAACCCCACCATCATCCAGTTCCCGCTCGGTGTAGCAGCCGCCGTCCCTTGCGGCTCGCCGCCCATCAACGCAACCAGCTCATCATGCACGATCTTGATGATCTGCTGTCCCGGCGTGATGCTGGTGAGAACCTCCTGCCCTAGCGCGCGTTGTTTCGTGCGCTCAATGAAATCCTTCACCACCTTGTAATTGACGTCGGCTTCGAGCAAGGCCAGCCGCACCTCACGCAGCGCGTCCGCAACGTTTTTTTCGGTCAGCTTGCCGAAGCCGCGCAGGTTCTTGAAAATGCCCTGCAGTTTATCTGAAAGTGAATCGAACATGGCAATTCTCGCCCGCTGGCAATATCAGCCTTCCCCGCGATTGCGCAAGGAAATTTGCCGCAAAGCGAAAGGGCGGGCCGAAGCCCGCCCTCTCATTCCCAACCAACAACCAATCGCGCTATTTTTCTTTGTCCATCTCTTTCAGTGCCTTCTCGCTGGGGGACTTAAGGGTATCCTGATGTTTCGCGGCGGTATCCTGCACCTTCTCCAGGTATTTCCACGCCCCATACGCGAGAGCGGCCAGTGCCGCCAACAGGAACAATTTTTTCATTCCGCCACGCGCTCGATCTTCGCCCCGAGAAGGCGAAGCTTTTGGTCGATGCGTTCGTAGCCGCGGTCAACGTGATAAATGCGATTCACTTCCGTTTCACCATCGGCCGCCAATCCCGCCAGCACGAGGCCCGCGCTGGCGCGCAGATCGCTGGCCATCACCGGCGCGCCGCTGAGCTTCTTAACGCCTTTGACGATGGCGCTGCTGCCTTCCAGCGAAACATCGGCGCCCAGTCGCGCCATCTCGCTGATGTGCATAAACCGGTTCGGGAACACTTTCTCCGTGATCACGCTGATGCCCGGCGTGACCGTCATCATGGCGCTCATTTGCGCCTGCATGTCCGTCGGAAAGCCGGGGTACGGCATCGTGATGACGTCCACCGCCTTGAGATCCCCGTTGCTGCGGACCCGAATCGTGCCGTTGTTACGCTCAACGGTGACACCGCACTCTTCAAGTTTATCGCGCACGGCGCTGAGATGTTCGGCGCGTGCGCCCTTAATTTCGATGTCACCGCCCGTAATCGCCGCCGCGGCCATGAACGTACCGGCCTCGATGCGGTCGGGAATGACCGTGTGCTCCGCGCCGTGGAGTTCCGTGACGCCTTCAACCTCGAGCATGTGACCACCAACGCCCTTGATCTTGGCGCCCATCTTGGTGAGAAAATTGATCAGGTCTTCAATTTCGGGTTCACAGGCTGCGCCTTCAATCCACGTCGTGCCCGTGGCCAGCGTGGCCGCCATCAGGACATTGGCCGTCCCCAGAACAGTTGACCCGAAGCGCCCGCCCATGAACACGTCGTTACCGGTCAATTCGTTGCAGCGCGCGTGGACGTAGCCGTTCTCGACCACCACGTCCGCGCCAAGGCGCTTGAGTCCCTTGATGTGTTGGTCAATGGGGCGATCGCCAATGACGCAGCCGCCGGGGAGTGAAACTTTGCAGTTATGCAGTCGGGCGAGCAACGGCCCGAGTAGACAGACCGACGCGCGCATCTTGCGGACAAGCTCGTACGGCGCTACTCCCAGTGGATGACCTGCGCGCACTTCGACAACCCCTTCGGTTTTGTCGTGCGTAACCTTCACGCTCAGCCAGCGCAGGATGTCGCACATGAACTGGATGTCGCTGAGATTCGGCACTCCACGAATGATGCACGGTTCGCTCGTGAGCAGTGTGGCGGCGATAATTGGCAAGGCGGCGTTTTTGGAGCCGCTGATTTGAACGGTTCCGCGAAGCGGATTTCCCCCACTAATAATAATCTTTTCCATAGCCACCTCCTTGGTGTGAGCTATTTGTTCTACTACCGCCGGGCTTCCCAGGGCTCGACGTTACTTCTTGGGCTGAGCCACGACCACGCGCTCATGTCCCTCTAAATCTTTCACCACTTCAACTACTTCATGGCCTTGCTGGCCGAAAATTTCTTCGACAGCCGCTCGCTGTCCGGCGCCGATTTCCAGCGCCACGAACCCGGAGGAAGAGAGAATACGCCTGGCATTCATGACCAAGCGTCGGATAACTTTGAGTCCATCCTCACCCGCCGCAAGTGCGCGTACGGGCTCAAAGTCTCTAACCTCCTTGGGCAGCTTCGCCAATTCCCCATCTGCGATGTACGGTGGATTTGAGACGATCGCCTCCACCACGAAGCTGTCGGGGATTGCTTGTAGCAAATCGCTTTCCAAAAAGCGAATCTTTTTTTCAATTTGATGCAACGAAGCGTTCCCCCGCGCAACTTCCAACGCTTCCGGGCTGACATCCAACGCAGTGATTTCAGCACCTGGCAACTTCTTCGCTAGCGCAATCGCAATACACCCGCTCCCGGTCCCCACATCGACCATTCTCCGCGGGTTTCGCCGAGCCACCGCTTCCACCAACAGCTCCGTCTCCGGTCTCGGAATCAACACTCGCTTATCCACCAACAATTTCAACCCGCAAAACTCCACCTCGCCCGTGATGTATTGCAACGGCTCGCCCGCGACCCGCCGCTTTACCATCTCCCGCAGCTTGACCAGCGTCCCCTCATCCAACTCCCGCTCAAATTCCAGATACAACTCCATCCGCTTCTTCTTCAACAAATGTGCCAGCAACAACTCAATGGTCAGCCGCGGACTCTCAATCCCCTGCTTCTCAAGGAAAGGCGTCGTTTTGCTGATCACGTCCAGAATGCGCACGGCGGGAGACTAGCAAAGACCACTGGAAACCGCACTACTCGAAGATTTCCACCGGCGTCCCGATGCTTACCATCTGCGCCAGCCGGATGGCGTTCCAATTAGCAAGGCGAAAGCAGCCGTGGGAGAATGTCTTGCCAATCTGGTCCGGGTGCGGTGTGCCATGGATCCCATAACCGGCGCGACTGAGGCCAATCCACGCGTCACCAACCGGATTGTTCGGGCCGGCGGCGACGATCAACTTCCCATACCCCTTCTGCTTGTCATCCAACTCCGGGAAGTTCACAGGGTCGAAGGTGTAGTTGGGGTTGATCGCCACCGTTTGCACCGTGAGCTGTCCCGGCGTCCGCTTCTCCTTGTCAGCCGCGATGGAACATGGAAAAAGCGCAGTGATTCTGCCGCTGTCGTCATACGCGGCAATCGTCTTCGCGGAGAGATTGACGCGGAGCTTGGCCGCTGCGAGATGCTTCACAGGAACGACATTGAGGAGAGTGACTGTTTGATTGGATTGAACTGATTTCCAGTCGCTGATGCCGGGATTAAGCGTCCGTATCAACCCTTCAGACGCGTGGCACTTCTCAGCAACCATTTCCAGCACCGTTTCGAACCACATGTTCGTCAGTTGCGAACGTTCAAGCCAGTCCTCAGAAATGTGAGTCAGCTTCGCGAGATCTGCCGCCGAGACCACGTAATTCGTATAATTCGGGCCACCAGCGGGGAAGTTGACTGCCGTATCCGTATCGAACTTGCCGGTCGGCTTCAGGTCATGGGCTTGCTGCCAGGCCGTCAGTGCTTGCTCCGTCGCTGCACCCCACTTCCCGTCAATCTGCCCCGGTGAGAACCCAACATCATCCAGCCCGATCTGCACTGAAATGATCTCCTCGCGCGACATCTGTTGGCCGTGCACGGAGCCAATGAATAGCAAGAGCACCGCCCACATCGCGATCGTCGTTATACGTGCCGTCAACATCAGAGAACACGCTTAGCACAACGAAGGCGGGTTGTAGAGGTGCTTCTGTGAAGCGCCGTGTGCCAGTTACGCCGTCGTTTCAGCCAGCCGCCGGGTGAGATCGTCGTTCATCAGCGCGCCAATCAAATCCTCCAGATCACCCTCCATGATGGCGGGCAGATTTTGGATCGTGACATTGATGCGATGATCCGTGACGCGGTTCTGCGGATAATTATACGTGCGAATCTTCTCGCTGCGGTCGCCGGAACCGATCTGGTTACGACGCGCGGCTGACATTCTCGCCTCTTCTTCCTCCTGCTTGTGGGCGAGAAGACGTGACCGCAGAACCCGCAGCGCCTTGGCTTTGTTCTTGATCTGCGAACGCTCATCGGCGCAGCGCACGATCAATCCACTGGGCTTGTGATTGATCTGCACCGCACTGTCGGTCGTGTTCACACCCTGGCCGCCAGGCCCACTGGCGCGGCAGACGGTGATTTCCATGTCCTCGGGCCGCAAGACCACGTCGACTTCCTCCGCCTCCGGCAACACCGCCACGCTGGCGGTCGAAGTGTGGATCCGCCCTTGCGCCTCAGTCGCCGGGACGCGTTGCACACGGTGAACCCCCATCTCGTACCGCATCTTCTTGAAGACATCCTGCCCCTGGATGGAAAACACGATTTCCTTGAAACCGCCCCGCTCGCTCGGGCTCGTATCCATCACCTCGATCTTCCACCCTTGCGCGTCCGCGTAATGGCTGTACATGCGGAAAAGGTCCCCCGCGAACAAGGCCGCCTCGTCGCCACCCGTACCCGCGCGAATCTCCATAATCGAATTGCGCGAGTCATTCGGATCGGGTGGAACGAGCCCCAATTGCACGTCGCGGTACAACTTCTCCAGCTTGCGCTGCAAATCCTCGAGTTCGCCCCGGGCCAGTTCGGCCATCTCCGCGTCGCCGGCATCGGCCAGTTCCTTGTTCTCCGTAATCTGTTTCTGGACCGCCTCGGCGGTGCTGTAATCACCCAACAGCTTCTTGAGGCGCAAAAGCTCGCGCGCCAGTTCGCCGGCGCGGCGTTGATCGGAGTACACCGCCGGATTGGCGAGTTCGGCCTCCAATTCACCCGCTCGCTTGCGAAATTTGTCGATGTTGGGAAGTGCGTTCATTTCTGGTCTGTCATTCAGGAAAGCAAAAAACTTCGGCGGAAACAATGCGTCTCCGGCCGAAGTTCTTGGGAAAAGCAGCTACTTCGTCTTCTTGGCGTACCGCTTCTGGAAGCGCTCAACGCGGCCCGCGGTATCGACAAACTTCTGTGTGCCCGTAAAGAAGGGATGGCACTTCGAGCAGATGCCGATACGCATGTCTTTACGCGTGGAACGTGTCTTGAGAATGTTCCCGCACGCGCAGTGGATCACCGCGTCAACGTATTCTGGATGTATCTTGGCTTTCATGTCAGGGCCGCGAAACCTACACGAGCATCGGCCGCGTTGCAAGTCGAATCTGCGAACCATTTTTCAACCGTTCGGCGCAGGTCTCCCGACCGCGCCGCACCCACTGCCTCATTGCAATCCCGGCCCGCGTCTGCTACGTTGCAGCGCCATGAGCAAGCTGGGCAAAACCGCGAAGACGAAGAAGAAAAAGTGGCTGCTGGGCGTGGGCCTCGACAACAAGGACGGCCATACGCGCATCACCACCGGCGAGAATTTCAAGCTCGTCGGCGGCAGCGAGGACACGCACGGCGCGATGCAGGAGAAAGCCGTCAAGGTGAACGAGCACCTCAAGCGCCGCGGCAAAACCCTCGACACTGTTGACCACGAAGAATTCTACGAGATCGCCGACAAAGTCGGCATGCCCCTGCTCGACGCCCAACGCGCCCGCGAACGAAATTAAGCAGCACTGCGCTCGCCTCTTTTCCCACTCAATAAACGTGGCGCACGTAGTGCGCTTTCGTAGTCCTCTCGCCGGTGAAATGGCCAGACGGACATATCGCCGGTTGTCTGCGATCGCAAAGAATGAAATTGGCGAAACGTCATCTCATCTAAGAGACGACGAAGACAGTTGATAACTGCCGACTTGTGCGGCCACTCGAACTCGTAATCCGAATGAAGGAAAATAACACACCTCTTGAAGTCCAATTTCTGCCCGTCCGTCAAGTGCATCGGATGCGATTTGAAATCGTCGTAAGTCGGCCACACGGAATAAAAGATCTCAAAGAGAGCGAGATCATCTGAATTTGTAATATTGCCCGGACAAGCAAGATCATCGAAGGTTAGATTGTCGATTTGGCCCGACAACAATTGGCGAAGGGCTTGCGCAAGTCGGTCTCGTTTTGTCCGATCAATCATCTTCCTAACACACCTCAATACGTCTTGCGCAGATTGCTCGGTAGGATGTTCAACTCGTTGCGATACTTTGCCACCGTGCGTCGTGCGATCGGAATGCCCTGCTCTTTGAGGATGGCGACGATTTCCTGATCCGACAACGGCTTCAGCGGATCTTCGCGTTCGATGAGCTTCGAGATCTGCTCTTTCACGCTGGTGTTGCTCATCGCCCCGCCCCCCGCCGTCTCGAAACCGGGCGTGAAGAAATACTTCATCTCGAACAACCCCTGCGGCGTCTGCATATATTTGTTGGCCACCGCGCGGCTCACCGTCGTCTCATGCACGCCCACCACTTCCGCCACTTGCGCCATCGTCAGCGGCTTCAGGCACGAAATGCCATTTTCGAGAAATTCCCGCTGCCGTTCCACGATCACCTTCGCGATATTATAAATCGTCTGCTGCCGCTGGTGGATGCTCTTGATGAGAAACTTCCCCGCGCGAATCTTGTCGCGAATGTAGTCCTTCGCGTCATTCGATTTCTCATCGCTCGCCATCAATTCTTTGTACGTATTGCTGATGCGCAAGTGCGGGATTTGCTCGTCGTTGAGCAGCACCACATAATCATCGCCGATCTTCTGCACCACCACGTCCGCCGCGACGTACTGCTGCTGCTCGGTGGTGAACATCCGTCCCGGCTTCGGCTCAAGCGTGGAAATAAAATTCGCCAACTGCTGGATCTGCTCGACGCTCAGGTTCATTGCCCGCGCAATCTCGGGAAATCGCTTCCGGCCGAGGTCGTCCAAATGTTGGTTGACCAACACAGCCTCAATCGACTCCGATTTCCCGAGCCGGTCCAACTGGATCAACAAACACTCCTTCAAGTTGCGCGCGCCCACCCCGACGGGATGGAAGGTCTGCACCAGTTCCAGCGCTTCCTGCAAATGGTCCAACGGGATGCCGGAACTGACCGCCAACTCCTCGATCGGCGTAAGCAAGTACCCGTCATCATTGATGCTGCCGACGATCAACTCGGCGACCTTGCGACGGTCCTCGGTCAGGGCTGCGAAATTGAGCTGCTGCAAGAGATGCTGCTGCAGCGATTCCTGCTGGACAATCGAATCAAAAAAGTGCTGGCGTTGCTCCTCCTGCTCGGGCGAACGCGAGCGGACGGTGTTCGTCTGCGAAAAATAATCGCGCCACTCCTCATCGAGCTTCGCGAGGACCTCGAACTCCTCCTTGAACTCTGCCCGTTCCTCGGCGGTGACGGCCTCCTTATCAGCATCCACCTCGCGGACCGTCTCACCGTCCGGCGACTCGATCTCCACCTGCGGCTCGTCCTTGGGGATCTCTTCGAGCAGCGGGTTCTGCTGCAGCTCTTCCTGCACGAGCGACCGCAATTCCAGTGTCGGCACCTGCAGTAAATGCAGGCTCTGCTGCAACTGCGGCGCCAAAATCTGCTGCAGCGACATCCGCTGCACTTGATGTAATCCAGGACCTGCCATCTTTTATTTCTCTCGACCGAACGATTTCACTATAGGCGCGGCATCAAACAAGTAAAGGGCAAAGATTCTTCACCTTCCGTCACGCCTCAACTCCGGATCGCTTTCGTAGCTGCAAAACTCTTTCGCGGCCAGATAATACCTCGCCCACCCACCTTCGTCAGCGCGCCTCGTCAGTATCCCTGCCGCGGTAGGTCGCGCCGCACGTCGTGCTTCCGCCATAAAGGTTCGTAGCATTTTAACGTCCATGCAATTTTAGAAACGCCCAAAAACCCTCCAACTCAACCCTGAAACCCTTATAAACACCTCCAAATTGGGTTCGTTTTCCGAAAACGAACCCAAATTTTTCGACCTCTCCTCAACTGCATAACTAATTCTCATTCAATCACATCAGCGCGCACTTTAGGCCAAAACAAATTGGGTTCGTTTCGCAGAAACATATACTGGCCCCTCAACACCCCTCTTTCGTAGCATCTTCGAACAATAGATCCGCCTCCAGCAAGTGGCGCCGCGTGTCCGTCGTAGACTCGGCGGAGACGGATCTTGTCCGCCGCAGCGGTCTCACGGAGGAGGAAGCACCTTCGCTGGATGACGGCGACCAGTGACAGATTCCTGATAAGGACATGCCCCACTCTAGCATTATCGGAATCCGATGTCAAATCGCCTCGTTCTGAAATCTCCAATTCCACCTTCCCGACCCACGCAGCGTGGGTTGGCCCATCATCACATGCTCACTTCCCGTACAAATTGTTTCGAGACGCACGACGTCAGAATGCTAAAATATATCCATGGTCATATTCCTCAATGGGTCCATAAACGCCGGCAAAACAACCGTGGCTAAAATCCTGGCCAAGAAGCTTCCGAATGTTGCTCTGGTGGAAATCGATGCGCTGCGGAAAATGATTGCGTGGATGCCAATTGATCAGTCGGTGCCAATCAATCTGGAAAATGCCGTCTCCGTGATCAGGTGTTTCTCAAAAAGAGGACTGGATGTGATCGTTCCCTACCCCCTGTCCGCGGACAATTACTCCTACCTAATGAACGAACTGAAAGATATTGGTACGAAAATCCACGTTTTCACCCTCGCCCCAAAACTTGAAATCGCCCTGACCAACCGGGGAACCCGTGAGTTGGAAGACAGGGAACGTGAAAGAATCCGGCATCATTACCGCATCGGAATCCACGCTCCATCTTTCGGGGAGATCATCGATAATTCAGAACAGGCCCCAGAGGACACCGCCAATTACATATTCTCAAAAATAGATTATCCTCAGAAAGCTTGAGTCAATTCCCGCTCTCCATCGAATCTCCTTCGTCTCCACTCCCCGCCCTCTTTTAAGATCTCAAATCCTGAAATCTCCAATTCACCCTTCCTCACCGACGAGCCGATTGTAGGGCAGGTCGCAATGGGGAATTTGCGCTTGCTCTCGGCGCATCCTTCCCGTCTGATGGAATCCATGTCGGATACGACCCCACAACTCGATCCCGGTCCAATTCTGCAGACGGCCTTTGCCTTCTGGTCTTCGAAGGTTCTTCTCACCGCCGTTGAATTCGGCGTGTTCACCCAGCTCGGCCAGCGCCGTGTCACCGGCGCGGAACTCGGTCACGAACTGGGTCTACATCCACGCGGCATCAGCGATTTCTTCGACGCCCTGGTCGCCATGAAATTCCTCAACCGCGAGGGCGACGGCCCGTCCGCGAAGTATTGCAACACGCCGGAAGGCGCGCTCTACCTCGACCGCAACAGCCCGCGCTACGTCGGCGGCATCCTGGTCATGCTCAATGCGCGCCTCTTCAAATTCTGGCACGACCTGCCCGAAGCCTTGCGCACCGGCAAACCGCAGAACGAGATCAAGCACAGCCAGAAGGGAATGTTCGAGGAACTTTACGAGGAACTGCCGAAGCTCGAACAGTTCATGGGCGCGATGACGGGTCTCTCCCGCATCAACTTCGAGGCGTTCGCCGCCAAATTCGATTTTTCCAAATTCAGGACCCTCTGCGACATCGGCGGCGCGACCGGCCTGCTCTGCATCGAAGTCGCGAAGAAACATCCCCACCTCCAGTGCGTGTCGTTCGATCTCCCGCCCGTCGAGCCGATCGCGAAAAAGCATATCGCCGCTTCCGGACTAAGCGGCCGCATCAACACGGCCAGCGGCGACTTCTTCAAAGACCCGCTGCCTAAAGCCGACCTCATCACCATGGGCATGATTCTCCACGACTGGAATCTGGAGAAAAAGAAGCATCTCATCCGCGCCGCCTACGACGCCCTGCCGCCCGGCGGCGCCCTGGTCGCCATCGAAGCGTTGATCGACGACGCGCGCCGCGAAAACGTCTTCGGCCTGCTGATGTCCCTGAACATGCTCATCGAATTCGGCGACGCCTTCGACTATTCCGGCGCCGATTTCCGCGGCTGGTGCCAGGAAGCCGGCTTCAAACGCTTTGAGGTCATCCACCTCGCCGGCGCCTCCAGCGCCGCCATTGCCTATAAATAGGCTGCAAGCTCGTTTGGCTTGCTTCGCAGACGGGTCGGGAGCAAAATTTGGCTGCCTGTTAAATGGTACCCTGACACGGCATAATGAGACTATCGCTTCCGTTTCTGCTCTCGATTGCCATGCTGAGCGTGGGATGTTCGGCAACGACACAAACACCGGTTGAGTCTGGGCAGGAGTCGCCCACCTTGGAATCAACATGCCTATCGTATCATCTGGATCACCACCTACAGGACGAGCAGATGGCGTTCAATACTACGGGAAAGGTTTCAGAGGTGGAGTTTACCGGCTACAGAATTTCGGTTTGTCATGTGGAGAATGGTGAGGCGTTGGTCGGAATCAAAGTCGAGAGTCATAAGTATCTCGGTAATGGCCCTCGGCTTAAGTGGGCATCTCAGAAACCGGACGTGGACTGGGATTGGCAGGAGCGGTGGCGAAAAACGAAAGACGGTTGGGTCTTTATCGAGCGAGCGAACAAGGCAAATTGGCTTCTTTGGTATTGATAAGCAGGGCGCCAACCGCCATCTCCGTCCTCTGAGATTGATTTGTACGGATAAGCTACGTCGTACTCAGAAATCTTGCGTCCATCCCCACTCCGTGTAAAATCACCTGCGTGGGGATGCGTATCACGATTTTGGGGAGCGGTAGTGCGGGCAATTGCACCTTGATTGAAACCGACACGACGAAACTGCTCGTCGATGCCGGGCTCAGCGGACGCCAGATTGCCACGCGGCTCGCGCTCATCAGCCGCAATCTCGAAGAAATCACCGGCGTCGTCCTGACCCACGAACACAGCGACCATACCCGCGGCCTTGGCGTGCTCTGCAAATCGCGCCCACTTCCCGTCTACGCCAATCGCCTCACCGCCGAGGCCATTTCTACCGATCCCGAATGGCAGGACCGCGTCCGCATTTCGTGGCGGCTGTTTTCCACGGGCGGTTCGTTCGAGGTGGGCGATCTTCTCGTCGAATCCTTCAGCGTCCCGCACGATGCCTACGACCCGGTCGGTTTCGTCGTTCGTCATCCCAATTCGGGCATCGCCGTGGGCGTGCTCACCGATCTCGGCCACGCGACCAAGCTCGTCACCGAACGCATGCGCGCCATGGACGTTCTCGTAGTGGAATCGAACCACGATTTGAAGTTGCTGCAAGAGGACGCCATCCGTCCCTGGGCCCTGAAGCAGCGCATCATGAGCCGTCACGGCCATCTCAGCAACGATGCCGCCGCCACGCTCGCCGGCGATGTCGCCTCCGACAGGTTGCGCCACGTCTTCCTCGCGCACCTCAGCCAGGACTGCAACCGCCCCGAGTTGGCACACGAAACCGTTAGCCACCAGCTTGAGAAAATCGGCGCCCGTCACATCCAGGTCGCCGTCGCCAGCCAGGACAAACCCACCGCGACCCTGCAGCTATGATCATCGGCGTTCCCAGGGAGATCAAGAACAACGAATATCGCGTCGGCCTGCTGCCGGTTCACTGCGAAGCGCTGACGGAAGCCGGTCATACGGTGCTCGTCGAACACCGTGCCGGCGAAGGCAGTGGCGCGCTCGACCAGGATTATCGGGCCGCCGGCGCGCGCATCGTCAATTCCCCTGGCGTCCTGTTCCGCCGCGCTGACCTGATCGTAAAGGTCAAGGAACCGCAGCCCCCCGAGATTGCATCACTGCGCGCCGGACAAATCGTCTTCACCTATTTCCACTTCGCCGCCGACAAAAAACTTTTCGCCGCAACCCTTCGCAGCGGCATCATCGCCATCGCCTACGAGACCATACAGTCGCCGGATGGTTCCCTGCCCTTGCTGACGCCCATGAGCGAGATCGCGGGGCGAATGGCGGTCCACGAAGGCGCGAAGTACCTCGAAGAGCCGACGAAGGGCCGCGGTTTGTTGCTCGCCGGCGTGCCGGGCGTCGCGCCCGCGAAAGTCGCGATTCTCGGCGGCGGCATCGTCGGCGCCAACGCCGCCAAGATGGCCGCTGGCCTGGGCGCCGATGTGTCGATCCTCGACATCAACCTGAACCGCCTGCGCTACCTCGATGACGTGATGCCGAAAAACGTCAAGACCCTGATGAGTAACGCCCACAACATCCGCGAGCAGGTCCGCGAAGCCGACTTGCTCATTGGTGCAGTATTACGACCCGGCGCCCGTGCGCCAATGCTCGTCTCGCGCAAGCTGGTCAAGCAAATGAAACGCGGCGCGGTCATCGTCGATGTGGCCATCGACCAGGGCGGCTGCATCGAAACCTCGCGGCCAACGACACACGAAAAACCGACCTACCTCGTCAGCGGCGTCGTGCATTACTGCGTCACGAACATGCCCGGCGCGGTCGCGCGCACGTCAACAACCGCCCTGACGAATGCCACCTTTCCCTACGCAATGGAAATCGCCAGCAAGGGATTTGGCCGGGCCGTCCGTGGAAACTCAGCGCTCGCGATGGGGGTAAACATAGCGCGAGGCCGGGTGGTTTATCCCGACCTCGCGAAGCAATACCAACTGCCGGTAACCAGTCTCAGGGAAGTGCTCTGACGGTTCCTCTTAGCGGCAATAGCGGTATCCGCCGTAGTAGCAACTCGGGTAGTACTGATAGACCGGCCGATAGCATACGGGTGCGCGATAGCAGTATCCGGGGTAATACGCCGGCGCACAGTACCGGTTATAACCCCCGTAACCGTAACCGCCATAGCCGTAGCCGCCAAACCCAACATTGACCGAGACGAACGTTCGCGCCTGGGCTGGTGCCGCCAGCAGGCAGGCCAACGTCACTACCGCCACAAATCCACTGACAATCTTAAGAATTCTTTTCATCTGAATCCTCCAATCTGCTCTATTAGACTTACCCCGCTACAAATCTATTCAACCCGCTGAGAATTGCAACCGGATCCTCCTCAAAGGGCTGTCGTTCAATATCTTGTAACAGCTCCAAATCACCCCTTCAGCGCCCCCATCTGAATCCCACTAATGAACCATTTCTGCCCGATCACAAATACAATAATCATCGGCAGAATCATCATCACCGAGCCCGCCATGAGCAATGTCCATTGCGTGCTGTACAATCCCATGAACGACAGCAGCCCGAGTGGCAAGGTCTTCATCGAATCCTGCGTCAGCATGATCAGCGGCCAGTAAAAACTCTGCCAGTTGCCGAGAAACGTGAAAATCCCCAGCGTCGCCAGCGCGGGTTTGCTGAGCGGCAAAATGATCGTCGTGAAAATGCGAAACAGCCCGCACCCATCGATTGTCGCCGCCTCCTCCAAATCGCGCGGGATGCTCATGAAAAACTGCCGCAGCATAAACGTCCCGTACGCCGAGAACATCACCGGCACAATCAACGCGAAGTAGGAATCCAGCCCCACCAATCGCCCGACGTCATACGTGCGCCCAAATAGATAAATCACCCGCGGCGCGTCCCAATTCACAAACGGCGCCGCCACCGTCAGCCAGTCGGTGATCTTCCGCATCAAAATAAAATTCGGGATCATCGTCACCGCCCCCGGAATCATCATCGTGCCGAGATACCCGAGAAAAATTTTGTCGCGTCCGGGAAATTGCAACCGCGAAAACGCATACGCCGCGCAAGCGCTCGTCGTCACCTGCCCCAACGTGACCACCACCGCCACGAGCACACTGTTCAGGTACCAGCGCGCAAACCCGCCCCCCATCCCCTGCGTCGCATCGTAAACTTTTCCATAGTTCTGCCACTGCACCTCGCCGGGCACGAGCGCCTTGATCGGGTTGTCGACCGACTTGAATACATCGCCCGCAGGTTTCACGGACGTGGAGAACATCCACAGAAAGGGGAAGAGCATGAACAACCCGACGCACCCGAGCACCACGTAGCTGATGATTTTCCGAAACACGTTGCGCATCTCAGTAATGGACAACCCGTCCCCCAAATCGCCAGTTCAGCATCGTCGCCGCGAACACCGCCGTGAATAGCACCCATGCCATCGCCGCCGCGTACCCCATGTGGTTCCACGCAAACGCGTGATTATAGATGTAGTAGCTGATCGTCGTGGTCGCCCCCGCCGGCCCGCCGCGGGTCATCACAAACGCCTGGTCAAACCCACCCTGCAATCCGCCAATCAAGCTCATCGTGAAAACAAAGAACGTCGTCGGGCTGACCAGCGGCCATGTGATCGCCCAAAACTTCTGCCACCAATTCGCGCCGTCGATGTCCGCTGCCTCATACAACTCGGGCGACACACCCTGCAGCGCCGCCAGAAACAGAATCATGTTGTACCCACCCACGACCGTCCAAAACGTCATGAACATCAACGCCGGCTTGGCCCACGTCACCGAAGCCAACCATTGCGGCGGCCATTCCGCGCCGAGCCCGCGAATCCCATCGTTCAGCCATCGCGGAAACCAATATGCGATGATCGTGTTGATCGGTCCGTAGTCGGGATTGTAAATCCACCTCCAAAGCAAATACGTCCCGACGCCCATCACGATCGTCGGTAAAAAGTAAATCGTGCGAAACACCACAATACCGCGCAGCTTCTGGTTCATCACCATCGCCAAAAACAACGATCCCACAATATTCACCGGAATCGTCAGCATCAGGAACACGGTATTGAAAGCGTACCGCCAGAAATCGTGGTCGTGCAGCAGGGTGGAAAAATTATGGATTCCCACGAACTTCGGCGGCGAGAAAAGATCCCATGCAAAAAAGCTCAACCCCAAAGAGACCACCACAGGAATGAGGGTAAAAGCCAGAAACCCGAGCAGGTTCGGCAAAAGGAATAAACAACCCGCGAGCGCAGTTCGTCCCCTTTTCGTTCGTGCCATCCGAGATCTCCTTGGAATCTCGCCGCCTTCTTACACCGCCCCACCCGCCACCGCAAGCCAATTGCCTTGTGCCGGGGCCGTTCATGCGCTAAAGGAAATAGCCAAGGAGGTAGTCAGTATGAAAATCAGGAAACTGATCGCGGTCGCCGGAATTATTTTTAGCTTTTCACTGTGCTCACGAGCCGCCACCACAAACAAGGTCGCCGCCGTAAAGAACTACACCCAGCAACAGGCCCAGGCGTTCAATAGGAAAGCCGACCGGGAGTTTCAAAAGCTCAACAAGAAACTGGAAGACCTAAAGGCGAAAGCCCAAAAGCAAACCGGCGACGCCAAAAGCGCCCTGGACAAGAAAGTCGCGCAAGCTCAACAGAAAATCGACGACCTAAAACCGAAACTCACGGAACTCAAAACCGCCACGACCAACGCCTGGTCCGATATCAAATCCGGCTTCGAGAGCGGCCTCGATGACGTGAGAAACGCTCTGAAGTAACAGCCCGGCTAGATCGTCTTCCCAATCGCCGCCGCCACCGCGCGCATCTGCGCCACCAGCGCTTCAAACTTATCCGGGAGCATCGCCTGTTCGCCATCCGACAACGCCGCCTCAGGATCGTTATGAACTTCAATCATAATCCCGTCAGCGCCGGCAGCCACCGCCGCCAGCGCCATCGTCGGGATCAGATCACGATGCCCCGCGCCGTGCGTGGGATCGACAATCACCGGCAGATGCGATTCCTTCTTGAGCGCGGGCACGGCCGAAAGATCGAGCGTGTTGCGGGTATAAGTCTCGAACGTCCGTATGCCGCGCTCGCAGAGCATGACATTCATGTTCCCTTCGCTGAGAATGTATTCGGCGCTGAGCAACACGTCCTTCACCGTCGCCGCCATGCCACGCTTCAGCATCACCGGCTTCTGACACCGGCCCACTTCCTTCAATAACGAAAAATTCTGCATGTTGCGCGCGCCAATCTGGATGATGTCCGCGTATTGCTCGACCATCTCCACATCCTTCGTGTCCATCAACTCGGTAATGACAGGCAGCCCCGTCGCCGCGCGCGCTTCCGCCAGCAGCTTCAACCCTTCCTTGCCCAGTCCCTGGAACGTGTACGGCGACGTGCGCGGCTTGAAAGCGCCGCCACGCAACACCGTCGCCCCCGCCTTCTTCACGATCTTCGCAATCTCCAAAATCTGTTCGCGACTCTCGACCGAGCACGGCCCGCTCATCAGCACCATCTTCTTCTGGTCGCCGATCTTCACCCCGCCGACATCGATCACCGTTCGTTTGTGCGTGAAATCGTAGCTGGTGAGCTTGTACGGCTTCATCACCGGCGTGACCGACGCCACACCCGGAAATGCCGCCAGCGGCTTTTCGCGAATCAGGTCTTCAGGCCCGATGACGCCAATGATCGTGCGCTCGACCCCGCGGCTCGTGTGCGGTTTCAACCCCCACTTGCGAATCGCCTCCTCGATGTGGCCGATTTGCTCGTCCGTTGCTTCCGGTTTGCAGATGATAATCATATTTTATGGCTTCTCTTAGAGCGATGCTTTGAGTGCCCCAATAAATCTCCGATTCTTGGGCATAGTGCCGACCGTCACGCGCACCCACGCGGGCATTTTGTAGCCGCGCATGGGCCGCACTATCACCCCGCGCCGCTGCAGAGCGCGGAATACTTCATCCCCATCGCCCACGTTGACAAGCACAAAGTTGGCGCTGCTCGGCACGTATTCGAGTTTCAGCTTCTTGAATTCCTTCTCAAAATACGCCAGCCCGCGCCGCGTGAGAGCTTTCGTCTTCCGAATGTGCGCGCTATCTCCCAACGCCGCCAACGCCCCCGCCTGCGCAATCGCATTCGTATTGAATGGCTGCCGCACTCGCGCCAGCAAGTCGATGCACTCCTTCTGCGCCACGCCGTACCCGATACGCACTCCCGCCAACCCGACAATCTTCGAGAACGTCCGCAGTACAATCACGTTCCGCTTCATCGCGTATTCGATCGAAGGCGGCGGATCATCCAGGAACTCAATGTACGCCTCGTCGAGCACCGCAATCACATGCGACGGTAGACGTCGGATAAAATCATCCAGTTCCGCATTGGTCACCCGCGTGCCCGTTGGATTATTCGGGTTCGCCACAAACACCAGCTTCGTTCGCGGCGTGATTGCCGCCAGCATAGCCTTCAAATCATGTGTGTGACTCCGAAACGGCACCTCCACGCACCGCGCCTGGAACATCTTCGCCATGATGCTGTAGATGACGAACGCCCTGTCCCCTGCAACCACCTCATCCCCGGGAGAAACAAACGCATGATACAAAAACTCAATGATCTCGTTCGACCCCGTCCCGAGGACGATGTTGTCGATCTTCACGCCCAACTTGTTGGCGATCCCTTGCCGCAAATAAAACCCGCCCCCATCCGGATAAAGATGCGCCGTCGCCAACGCCTTGCGCATCGCTACCAACCCTTTCGGCGAAGGCCCCAACGGATTCTCATTCGAGGCCAGCTTGATGACCGTGCGCGCATCGAGCCCCATCTCCCGCGCCACATCCTCAATCGGCCTCCCCGGCTCATAAACCGGCACGTCACAAACAAATTGATTGGCAAGGGATTTGAAATTCACAGATGCAGTGTGGCAAAGCTGAGTCTCTGGGGCAAGCCAAGTGTATGATGGAGGGGCAACGCAGGGATACTCGGGTGATCGCTATTTCTTCGTTAGCTTCAAGGCGTCCCGAATCGAGGCTATTGCCTGCCGTATCCGGTGGGGATTCGGTGTGTAGTTCTTTGGTGCGTGATGAGCGTCGTCAGCGGTGACAAACATTGCGGAGATGCGATCCACAAGATCAGAAGTGGCACCGGCCTCGACGAGAATCGCTCGGACATCCTTGCTGTTCATGTTGTGAGCACTTGTGGTGCGCCCAAGCTTTTCTTTTGCCACTTGTGAAGCCGCTTGGCAGGCTGCGAGGCGCACCTCTTCCTCCGCCTGCTGCAGCTTTACGGACGTAGCCGCGATATCGTTCGTGATCGCTTCGGCTTCGCGGAGCCGCTGATCAATGGGCGACCAGTCCATTGCGGTAATATGCGGTCCATCCTTCGCGTAACCTGTTATCTCATAGTGAATGCCATTAAGCGTTCGGCAACCTTGGCACACCTGCTTGGCCCAGGTTCCCTTGTGAGACAGAACCACGATCTGTTTATTCTCAATCTCGACAAGATTGCGTATTACATCGATGAATCGGGTTTCGTGCTCATCATCCCAAGATTGAATTGGGTCGTCGATAATGAGAAAGCCCCATGGGCCGGGGGACCGGATCGCGGTCGCAATGCTCACGCAAAGTCCCAGCGCGTTCAATTTTGATTCACTCAGCGAAGAAACAGCGCTCGCGAGCTCCACCCCGTATGATCTTGCCCTTACCGATAGGCGACGGCTCTTGAAGTCGCCACCCTTGGTTCGTTCCATAGCGAAACCCGAAAAATGCACGTCCGGGTCGCCATCCGTTCGGATCTTCTCGTACCATTTCATTACTGCAGCGGTAAGATCACTACTCATGGCCGCTTCCATGGTCTCAGCCAAAGTTTGCTCGACATGCTTCTTCAACTCCTTCAACCCCTCCACCACGTCTCGCACTCGCAATGACCGGTTGACCGTGATGCGCTTTTCGAGTAATTCGTTGAGTAAGGTCATCTCTGACGTGCCAGCGAGTGCATCAACGGCTTGCCGGAACAACTTGGTCGGACCCACTAGGCTCGGTTCGAGGTCCCCTATCTCCTCTACGAATTCATCGGCCGCCACCAGATAGTCTTGGAGCGCTTTGACAAGGACTTCGACGTCCACGAGACTCTCGTGGCTTTCCTTCATTTGGGATTCGCAAGAGTCGATTGCCAGCTGTACCCTCGTCGCGTTAGCTCTCAGATGTTGCAGTACTACGTCGGCGGCCTTGGCTGCGGAGCGAACGGTTTCGGCAGTTGCAGTGTCCGTCCCACCCAGTAATTCGCAAACTTTCGACGCATTCTCAGGTAGCATTGATGTGATAATGTTGCCAACCAGACGTTCGGAGAGTTGTGCGTGTTCTTCAAGCGCCCTTCTCACATTCACTAGCGAACGATTCACACGTGGGCGGCTCTCTTCGCGCGCATCGCCCTTCTCGATTTCGGCTTTGCTCAAGTCATGCCGTTCGTGAATGCTGCGTCTAAGATCATTGTTCAGTGGTTGAGTGCATAAGGGGCAGGAATCCGGGGCATCCTTGATCAACTCGACTCCAATTTTCAAGAGGCTCGCCTCCTTTTGGAGCCGCGTAGTTACCCCGTGAACACACAGTTTTCCATAATCCGCGATGAAGGCGTCATCTGTTTCTGTGGAAAGAGTGTTGCGAGCTTTAGCCAACACGCGCGTTTCTATCTCTGAGTAAGCATGAATGGCAACATCGCCAGAATACACCTTCGCAGCCGCCGCCGTGCGCGCCGCAATCAGCTTAGAGCGTCGCTCTTTTGGGTCAATCTTACCTCCCAGAATGGCATCGACACGATCTTCGATGAGTGAATACGTATCAACTACACTCTCAACTCCGCGCTTCAAGCTAGTCGCGACCTTTTTCAACTCCGGTACCGTTTTCACCCGCGCTTCGAGGGTTTCCAGCCCGTTCAGGATTTGCTGCCCCTCGGGGGGCAGGCTCACGGTCGGTTTGGTACAAAGACTGATGAGAGCTTGGAACGTGTCATCGATTGCGTTAAGGCCGATGAGTCTGGCAAACCCTTGAAACCGTTCAGAAGGCGGGACGAGCAATAGATACTTGAGCGCGTGCTGAAGGACAAAGGGTCTGGCGGTTGACAGCAACACTCCATGGAAGGGCCAGTTCTCTACGAACTTACCGTCAACGAACCGTCTTATCGTTGCATCGGTATCGATTTCGACACGCAGCCTCAGTTCAGCGTTTTCCGCCATGCCAAACGTGGCGTCAATGTGCGCTGGCTTATCTACCGGAAAGTGACGGTTTCGGTACGAATCCTTGTACTCCTCTTTCGAATCAGCCTTCTCTACCTTTGATGTGGCCCCGTAGAGCAGGAACTCCATTGCTTCCGAAATGCTCGTCTTGCCGTGGCTGTTAGGCGCCGCGATGATGGTGAGTTTTTCGTGAAAATCGATGCTGCGTTCGGTGTTGAAGCCTCTGAAGCCCGCGATCGTTAGCCGCTTAAGCTTCATTGACGATTTCCGAGATTATCGCACGTAGCTCGGCTTCCAGTGCAGCTCGCTGGTCTGGTTGGCGACAAGCTTTAAGCAATCGCAGGTGAACTGAATCGGCAGTCTTCTCCTCAACCGATTGGAGGAATTTCTCCAAAGTGCTTTCACCTGGAGTACTTGCCTCTTTGGCTAAGGTTAGGTCGGATGCGTCCATTTTATCACGGATTTCTGTTCACCGGGCTGCGCCAAAGGCACCGCTTAGATCGCAGAGTCAGGATACAGCCATCGTCTCATTCTCGACAAGGTATTTGCGAACAGGCTGACGGAACTCGCCATTCAATTCACGGATGTCCACCAAACGCTCCACCTCTCCAAACAACCCACCCACTGCCGCCTCGTGGTTCTCCTGCTCTTCTCTCCAAGCCCAGTTTCCCGTCCCGATTTATAGATAGCGCTATCCATAAAATATCCCCCTCTTCGCCTCAACCAGTCAGCCAGCAAGCAAGATTACTCTCGATGCGTCCCCGTCGACCTTGAATCCACGAATGCCGACCACGCGCTCCGCCCCTCCAAACAACCAACTCACTGCCGCCGCACTGTTCCCTTGCTCTTCTCTTCCAGCCCAATTTTCAGTCCCGATTTATAGATAGTGCTATCCATAATTTCATGGGTCGACCACACCGGCTGAGGCTGGCCGACACCCGCGATTGCGCACCTCCCAAATGATTCTCTCCACAGATCCCGTTGTTTCTTCACCCTTGCAATTATGGATAGTGCTATCCATAATTCCCGCGAGATGAGAACAGCCCAGGCGTGCATTCTCTCCCTGAGAAATGTCGATGAGCCGAAAGAAATTACTTCCGCCGCGTGATCCGCTTTGCCGGGAATTGTACGGCAAGAGGAAGGGCCGAACCCTGCCCCAGATGCGCCGCGCCCTGGCAGCCCTCGGGTGTTCCGTGTCGGAGATTACGGTGAAGCAGTGGTTGCGCGGTCGACATCGTCCCGGCCGGTTTACCCGCCCACTCCTTACCAAAGCGCTCAAAAAACTGTAGCAGCAAGCGCAGGACTTCCGTCGCGATGCCCGATTCCAACCATTCACATGTGAATAGCTGTCAAGGATCTTTAGTGGAAACTGCGTGTTTGGCCAACCCGGCCCACACCTTTCTCACCAGCGCGGCTTCAATGTCGATGTCGAGCCGGCCCTCCATGCAGGCTGCGCAAATCGCGCACCGGGAATGGTGCGGCACAGAACCCAAAATACCCGGGAACATTTCTACGTTTGTTTCCTCTTATTCTCTGGCGAGGCAATTCAACCGGGAGAAGATATGGCAAATAGACTTTTGGCGAGTTCATTCAAGCTGGCCGGCATCTTGGTGTTGACGGTCTTTATAACAAGCGCGCGCGCCCAAAGCGTGACGCAGTGGGATGAATCTATCAACGGTGACTTGTCCGGCAACCAGGCGGCGCCCAACAACTTCACATTGGTAGCCGGCACGAATGCCATCATCGGCAGCCTGCGCAACACATCCACGCTGGACAGCCAGGATTGGATTATGTTGGCCGTGCCGAACGGGTTGCAGCTGAGCGCGGTGGTCTTGAAGGCTTACAGTTCGACCGACCAGCAGGGTTTCACGGGAGTTCAGGCCGGCACGAATTTCGTGGGCAGCACACTCTCTGCTGCTTCCTATCTCGGGTACGCGCACTTCGGCACCGGGGCGCAGAATGGAGCTCTTCCCCCTACGAACCTTGTCGGAGTCGATATCCTGCCGCTCATGGGCAACACCAACCTCGCGGCAGGCTCGCAAGGATTTATCCCCCCATTGGCCAGTGGTAATTACACGTTCCTGATCCAGCAGACAGGCAGCTCCCCGACGAGCTATGAATTCGATTACGTGGCCACGGTCGTTCCCGAACCGTCCACGCTGCTGCTGCTGGGGTTTGGCTCAACGGCGCTTTTCGCAGGTCGTCGTCGCAAACGTTCCGGGAAGTAGGTTCGCCGCGTCCTAACCGTTCACATTCGGATAGCTGCCGAGGATTTTAACGAACATGGTGTGCTTGGCCAACTCGGCCAGCGCTTTCTTCACCAGCGCGTCTTCGCAATGGCCGAGGATGTCCACGAAAAAGTAATACTCCCACGCCTTCTTTTTGCTGGGGCGCGACTCAATCTTGGTCATGTTGATCTTGAACTTCTTGAAGGACGAGATCGAATCGTGCAGCGCTCCGACGTGGTCCTGTACCGAGAACATGATGGATGTTTTGTCGCTGCCTGTTCGACCGGGATATTTGCGCCCAATCACGAGGAAGCGCGTCACGTTCTCGCTCGAATCCTGGACGTTGGCCTCAAGAATCGTCAGCCCATACATCTCCGCCGCCAGCGAACTCGCCAGCGCGCCGGCGTTCGGTTCTGTCTTCGCAATCTGCGCCGCGCGGGTGCTGCTTGACGTTTCGATCAACTCCACATGCGACATGTTGAGCTGCAGCCACTGGCGACACTGCGCCAGCACCTGTGGAATCGAGTAAATCTTCTTGATCTGGTCGCGCGCGATGGCGGCCATCAGGTTGTGGCGAATTGGCAACACAATCTGCGCGCAAATCTTCAGCTCGCTGTCGAGGAACATGTCGTACGTATGAGTGACCGCGCCTTCCGTCGAGTTTTCAATCGGCACAACACCGTAGTCCGCGCGGCCCTTCGACACTTCCACGAATACATCGGTAATGCTCGGCAAAGGCTCATACTTTAAGCTAGACCCGAATTTCTTGATCACCGCCAGGTGCGAATACGAAGCTTCCGGGCCGAGATAAGCGATCACCAGCGCCTTCTCCAGTGCGAGCGACGCCGACATGACTTCGCGGTAGATGGCGCGCAACGAATCGGCAGGCAGTGGCCCTTGCCCTTTTTCCACAATCCGGCGCAGCACCGCGTCCTCGCGGTCGGGCGCATAGATTTCCCCGCCCGACGTGTGCTTGATCTTGCCGATTTCGAGCACGAGCTTCGTCCGCTCGTTCAACAAGCGGACCAGCTTCGAGTCGAGCTCGTCAATCTTACTGCGTAGAGGCTGGAGTTTGTCCTTCATTGGATTCTGTAGTGGCCGCCGTCTCGGCGGCGGGTTCCTGCGCCTGGGTTGCTTCCACCTTCTGCTCGGCCGTCTTCAACGCGGCGGCTTGCAGGCGCAACTCGGCGGCCTTGGGCATGTCATCCAGGTCGCGCAGCCCGAAGTGTTCGAGGAACTTCTGGGTCGTGCCGTAGAGCATCGGGCGCCCGGGCGCTTCACTCTTGCCGACGATGGTGATGAGATCGCGTTCCAGCAGCGTCTTGATGACGCCGTCAACTTCCACACCGCGGATCGCCGCAATGTCCGCCCGGCAAATCGGCTGGCGCAACGCGATGATGGAAAGTGTTTCAAGCGAAGGCGGGGACAGACGGTGTGGACGGGCTTCATCGAGGAGTTTCTTCAACCACGGCGCGTATTCCGATCGGCTCACGAGTCGCCAGCCACCGGCGATTTCCACCAACTGGAAACTGCGCTGCTGTAGGTCGTATTCCGCCTTGAGTTCGTCGAGCGCCGCCACGATCTGCGCCTCGCGGCAGTTGCGGAACGGCTCCGTCACGCCCGCGTGTTCCTCATCTGTCGCCTCGGCGAAAATCACGCGAATTTCCTTCGGCGCGAGCGGTCGCTCCGCCGAGAACATTAACGCTTCCACGATCTTTTTTAATTCCAGTGTCATGCCACCTTGATTACCCGTATCTCTCCGAACGCTTCTGTTTGCTGCACCTTCAGTCGTTTCATGCGAATCAATTCCAACAACGCCAAAAATGTCACCACCACCTCCGCCCGCGAACCGGCATTGGCGAACAGTTCGCTGAAAATCATCTCCGACCGGTCACGCAGAGTATAAAGGATCTCCTCGATTTTGTCGCTAACCGTGAATCGTTCCTCAAGGATCTCATGAAAGTCCTCGCGCGCGCTGGCTTTCTTCAACACTTCGTTAAACGCGTTGATCAGGTCGAAAATACTGACCTCCGCCAGCGGCACATCTTTGTTCGCCTCGATTCCTGCATCCGTAGCCTGGCGCGGGAAAATGTTGGCCTGCTCGTCTTCGCGCTTGCTGAGCTGCACCGCCGCGTCCTTGAACTTTTTGTACTCGACCAACTGGCGGATCAATTCCCAGCGCGGGTCTTCGCCTTCCTCGGCCTCCGCGTCCGTCACCTGCTGGTCGACGGGCAACAACATGCGGCTCTTGATGTACATCAGCGTGGCCGCCATCACCAGGAACTCGCCCGCCACTTCCAGGTTGAGCATCTGCATCAACGTCAGGTATTCCATGTACTGGTTGGTGATGCGCTCGATGGGAATATCGTAGATGTCGACTTCCTCTTTCTTGATGAGGTACAGCAACAAATCCAGCGGCCCCTCGAAGACCTCCAACTTTACTTTGTAATCCGCTTCCATTCAGGAAATCTTCTCGTTCGACTCCGTGGCCAACAGGTCGTCCACCGTCTCCCGCCGCGAAAACATCGTGACCGACCCGTCCTCTTCCAGCATCAACTGTGGCGCGCGGCCCAGTGAATTGTAATTCGAACTCATCGCGTACCCGTACGCGCCTGCGTCGTGCAGGAGGAGCAGATCGCCGACGTGCGGCGTCGGCAAACGACGCGGGACCAACAGTTCTTGTCCGTCGCGCGTGAAAACGTCGCCCGACTCGCACAGCGGCCCGGCCACCACCACATCCGCCATTCCATCGCGCTCGTGCCGACCGGCAATCGTGATGCGATGGAACGACCCGTACATTGCTGGTCGCACTAAGTCCGTGAAGCCCGCGTCCACCATCACAAACGTTTCCCCTTTGCCCCGCTCGTTCGTCTCCGTCCGCTTCACGTCCGTCACGCGCGCGACCAACGTCACTGCGGGCGCCACGAGATAACGACCGGGCTCGATTTCCAACCGTATATCGCGTTCCGCGGCGCTGCAAAAACTGGCGCGCGCCTCCTCCAGCACCGCGCGGAGCGGTTCCAAGGACGGCTGATCAGCCGCATCACGGTAATTATGCGGAATCCCGCCACCGAGGCTGACCGCTGTCAGCTTCGGGAACTTCGGTATGAACCCGGCAAACTCCTTCGCCAGTCGCCGCATATTATCCAGCAATTCCGGGAACTTCGGCCCGCTGCCGATGTGCGCGTGCAACATGGTCACCGTCATGCCGAATCTTTCCGCTCGCATGGCCACATCGTGAATGTCGCTGAACCAGATTCCGTGCTTGGAACTCGGTCCGCCCGTGTCACAGGCGTTGACGTGACCGTGCCCGAAACCCGGATTGACCCGCAATGAAATCGGCCCGGCATATCCCGTTTCCTGCAGTTCACGCAACATGCCCGGCGAACCAAGGTTCGGCATTACGCCGTGCTCGCGCAATATCGCAATGGCGCCGTCGCGAAACACGTCGCTGGTGTACAAGATCGACGAACCCGGGAAACCCGCGCGTCGCGCTCGCAACACCTCGTTGCCCGATACTGCGTCAATCCAGATGCCGGCTTCCAGCATCTCCTTCAAGATTCGCGTCGCGGGACAGGCCTTCATGGCGTACCGCGCCTGCAATCCCTTCCCCTCAGTGAGACGTTTGATGGCGGCGATCCGCTGGTTCAAGAGAGCTGCGTCGCAAACCCAGAACGGCGTGCCGACCTTCTCCGCCAACTGCTGGAGCACCTCGGCATTCATCGAAGCCCCACGGCTTGGCGCACCCGCTCCATGGTTTCGTTTGCCACCACGTTGGCGCGCTCCGCGCCCTTGCGCAGCGTCTCATGGACATAATCCATGTTCTTCACGAGTTCTTCGCGCTTCTTGCGAAACGGGGCAAAATAATCCGTCAACGTCGCCAATAGTTCTTTCTTCGCGTCGCCATAGCCAAATCCGCCGGCGGCCAGCTTTGCCTGCAACTCACTCGCTTTGCCCGGGGCGGCGACAAGCTTGTAAAGCTGCAAGGGAACATTCTTGTCGAGATCTGTCTTGGGCGCCTCGACCGGCTGAGAGTCGGTGACAACGCTCATTATTTTTTTCCGCGTCGCCCTCTCGTCACCAAAAATCTCAATGGTGTTATTGTAGCTCTTGGACATTTTGCGACCGTCAATCCCGGGCAACGTCGCCACGTCAGGCTGAATGTCTGCCTCGGGTATGACAAAGACTTCGCCGTACTGGCGATTGAATGCGCCCGCGATGTCGCGTGCGATTTCGAGATGCTGCTTCTGGTCTTTGCCGACGGGCACGCGTTCGCCTTGCACAATCAGAATGTCCGAGGCCATGAGCACGGGGTACGTGAAGAGGCCCCCATTCGGCTTGTGTCCGTGCGCGATCGCATCCTTGTATGCGTGCGCATTCTCCAGCATGGGCACCGGCGTGAGATTGAGCAGGACGGACGTCAACTCCGTCACCTGGGGCACATCACTTTGGCGATAGAATACCGTTTTGGATGGATCCAACCCGCACGCCAAAAAATCGAGTGCGATATCCAGCGAGTTCTCACGCAATTCCGCAGCCTTGCCGACCGTCGTCAACGCGTGATAATCGGCGATGAAATAGAATGCCTCGCCCTTCTGCGCCAGTTCGAGCGCCGGGCGCATCATGCCGAAGTAATTGCCAATGTGTAACTTACCACTTGGCTTAATGCCGGATAGAATTCGCATTGCCCGTGCAACATACGAAATGCACAGCAGGCGTTGCGAGGAAAAAATCAGCGGGGCGCCGCGCGCTCAGAACTTGTACACGAGCGCGCTGATCAACGTGATGTCGTTTTCCTTCCGGCCCGCGGCCGGCCGGCTGTTGAATTTGTCCGCCGCGACAACGCGCAGACTAAGCCGCGTATTGAAAGCCGCTTCCGCACCGACTTCTGAATTCAACAGGTAATTGCCGAAATCATCCACCTGGGGCAGATAATCGACCTGTTCCCAAATCTTCGATCCCTTGTTAAAGGCATGCTCGGCCCGTTCCGTCACGCGCATCGTCACATAAGCCAGGGTGTTGCTGCCCAGTTTTTCATCGATAAACGAAGGGCCAATCTCCAAGCTTACCTTTGTCGAATCGCTCTTGATAAAATAATAACCAACCGCCGGGCCAACGATCAAGCGGTAGCGAACCGCAGCCAGATCGTCGTGACTCCCATCGACATTTAAATCTCCGTAAAACCGTTCTGTGATAAGCCGCTTATAGTCAGCAAACCCGTGAATGCTGTTGGCCGATTGTGTTTGGTTGGACTGTCCCCAGTTGTTGAGTCCGTACTGCCCGTCGGCGCCGAATTTCAATTCGTTCTGATCCCACGCGCGTTGCGCCAAGGCGCTTGCATTCATGAGGAATGTATTGGCGTTGCCCCGTGCCAGTGACAAACCAAACGCCACGTTACCGTTCCAGTTTGTCGTCGGGGCGTCACCGGCCCTGGCGACCTGCGCCCAACCGATGATCGAAGCCACCATCAGGAACGCAGCAATGCCAACTGTCAAAGTTTTGGTCTTCATGCGCATCATCTCCATTGAGTTTACCGGGGAAGCGGTACGTAGAATGGCGCAGCGCTGCATAGCGGTCAAGCGCTTTTAGCGCGGGTGCAACAGGTCGTTCCCGAGAGATTCAATCGTGCGCGCGGCAGCATCTGGCGTGAGTCGCCCCAGGGCCACGGCATCAGTCGTTTCAAAGAATGCCTTCTGGTTGAACTCGTCCCAAAAGGCGTAGCCCCACGGATTGTCCAGGTGGGAATACTTCAACGCTTCCATCATTGCCGGCGGGAATTGTGCCGAAGCCGCGGCGACTTTCAACGCGGGAATCGCATTTCGACTCTTCGCGGCGATCCTCGCGCCTTCTGTGGAATAGAACCGCGCGAAATCCCACGCTTCCTGTGGATGCTTCGTGCCATTCCATACACAATTGCCGCCGACCGACAACCGCGACCAGCGTACCTTGCCCTTGGGCACAGGGGCCGCATCCCAACGGAAATCAGCGATGTGGTCAAACTCCGTCAGCATATACGTGCGTCCAACGAGAACCGGTATCTTCCCATTGCGGAACAGATTCACGCCGTCAAACGCCTCCACCTCACCCATGGCCGCGGTCGTCGGGGCAATTCCACGCGTCACCAGATCACGATAGAATTGGAGCGCAGCAACCGACTCAGGTGACTTGACTGTGCACTTCCCGTCCGTGAAGAGCACCCCGCCGAAGGATTGCACGAGGAGCAGTGGTCGCGGCAAAACGGTCGGTATCCGCGCTTGTCGCTGGGCTGCCAATCGGGCCGCGACCTCCGCGAATTTCTGCCAATCCCAGGATTCATTCGGCACTGGTTCGCCGGCCTTTTCAAACCAGTCGCGGTTGTAAAACAGGACGTCGGCGCTGAAGTGGAACGGCACCATGCAGAGCCTGCCGTTGATTTGACACGACTCGACAACTTCCGTAAAGAATTGATCGGCAAGGGACGAAAAGTTTTCTGTCAGGTCGGCAACCTGGCCTCGTTGCGCCAACGCTGGGAGCCGATCCACCACGTAGTAGAACAAGTCGGGAGCCGCGCCGCCCGCCAGTTGCACATTCAGTTTCTGAAACTTGGAGGTGTCGTAGAGGACCCGCACGTGGATTTGCGGATGCGACTTCTCAAACTCGGCAACGATCTTTTGGTGAAGCGCCTGTTGTTCCGGCAATGTCTCGATGGTCTGGTACGAAATCTCGACGCGATTGTCCCCTGGTTTCACACAGCCAGCCAGGAGGAACAGGACAACCAGCCACCTTCTCATCGGAGAACTTTCTTGACGTTCCAGTGGCTTCGCGCCAGCCGCTTACGGGCTTGCTCTTCACTACACCGCTTCAGAGTCGCCACGATGCGGCACGCCCGCGCGCGCAGCTTTTCGTTGGTCGGTTTGACGTCCACCATCAGGTTGCTGACCACTTTGCCGAGGCGAATCATCGAAATTGTGGTCAACATGTTCAACACAAGCTTGGTCGCCGTACCCGCCTTGAGTCGAGTAGAGCCGGTAATCGCTTCCGGCCCGGTGTGGAAGAAGAGCGGCGTGTGAACCGTGGATTGTGGTGGAGAGAAACACAGCAGAAACGTCTTCGCGCCGAGCCGCTTCGCCTCGTCCAGCGCACCCAGTACAAACGGTGTGGAACCACTGGCGGCGATGCCGATCACAACATCCCGCCTGCCAACCCCGCGTATTCGTACCGCCTCCGCGCCCGCCATCGAATCGTCCTCGGCGCCTTCCACAGCTGTGTGCAGCGCCGTCGCGCCACCAGCGATAATCGCCTGTACCATCTCGGGGTCGGTCGAGAACGTCGGCGGGCATTCACTGGCGTCCAGTACACCCAACCGACCGCTCGTACCCGCGCCAATGTAAAACAGCCGTCCGCCACGCCGAAATGCGCGAACGATGTCATTGACGGCCCGCGCAATCATGAGCTTGTTCTTCCGCAAGGCGGGAATCACACGAGCTTCCTCGCGGAGCATCATGTCGATGAGCTGCGAGACCGGCCGCCTGTCCAAATCCATCGTGCGCGGATTGCGTTGCTCGGTCAAAGACAACGGGGAAGAAGGAAGAACGAAGTTTGAATCTACATGCGCCGGCTCCATGCCCGCAAGCAGCAACGCCCCCTCTGCCGACTCCCGCTTTGGGACGAAAATGCGGGATCGCGGGAAGATCATGCGCAAGCGGTGCGTGACCCAGGCGCGGAACCGTTTGTGTTTGGTGAGTAATCCACCGACAAGAGCAATATCGGGATTGGCAAGGCCTAGTTTCCTCGCCACAGCCTCACAATCCATCGCCAGAAACGACGCGGCTTGTAGTGTAAGCCGGCTCCCGTCCTTGTTGAGGAACTCACTCGCCAACGCGGCGACGTCCGCCTTGCTCGCGGCATGAATCCAGTCAACCAGTTCGTCAGGCGAGTTCAGGCAGAGCCCGCGCAGGACGCGACGCAATGCGGGCGTTGTCACCCCGCGACGATCGTGTTCGCGCACCGCCGCGCGTAGACCGGTCAACGCAATCCAGTAACCGCTGCCATGATCGCCCAGCAGGTGTCCCCAACCGCCAGCCTGCGCGATTTGTGTCCCCTTACGGCCCTGGACGCAAGAGCCGGTGCCGCTGATCACGAGAATCCCAGTGTAGTTCAGGCCAAATGCCGCCGCGAAGCCGGAGTCCAAATCATTGCCCACGTAAAGGGGCGCGCGCGGCCAGATGTGTTCCGCGAGTGAGCGAAGGCGCGCGCGGTCCGCAGCCGTGCGGCAGCCGGCCAGACAGAGAGCCCATGAAGAAGGGCGAAGCGCCGCGCGGCTCTTGATCTCGCGCAACCTGCGGAGAATATCCGTGTTGGAAGCCAGTTTAAGATTGAGGGGGCCAAGTTCGAAGCGTTTGCGAATCTGGCCGCGCGCATCAGCAAGCAAGGCGACGGTGCGCGTGCCACCGCCCTCAATGCCCAGAAAAAATGATCCGGCTTTCGGGTCCCCACCCATGCGGTGAGGATGTTAGCAGATTCAGGCCGGAAGCGGCAAGTAGACGCTGAACGTGGTGCCGTGAGAGACGGTGCTGCGCACGTCGATCGCGCCGCCGTAACGGGCGACAAGCTCGCAGGTGATGGCCAGGCCGAGCCCGGTCCCTTCCTTTTTGCTCGTGAAGTAGGGCTGAAAAATCTTGCCGATGTTCTCGGGCTCGATGCCGCAACCGCTGTCCGCCACGGACATCCTGACCATCGGCTTCTGCGGATCGAAGGTTTCCGAACGGAAGGCCCACACGGAGGGCAGGGACGAAGCTTGCATCGCGGACAACTGAAGCGTCCCACCCCCGCTCATCGCGTGCAGGGCATTCACGCCGAGATTGATAAGCACCTGCAGGATTTCCGCGGGATTCACCTTGAGTTGTGGATCCGGGTCACCGGTGGCGAACGTGATTTCGGTGCCGTGGTTGGCCGGATGCGCCTTGATCAACGCCGCTGCGTCTTCCAGTAACCGGCGCGCGCCGATGACCTCCTGGGACTCCTGGGGGCTTCGCGAGAAATTCAAAAAGCGGCGGGCAATGTCCTTGCAGCGGTCGATCTCGCGTTGAATCGAGGCCAGCCGCTGCCGCACATGCTGCGCGGTCTCCTGGTCGGCCATGCCAAGTGCCGCAAGGTCACGGCCGAGCAGATCGGTGTATCCCGCAATGATCGCCAACGGGTTGTTCATCTCATGCACGACGCCGGCGGAGAGCACGCCCGCTTCCACCGCCCGATTGAGCTGCGCCAACTCACGCCCGAGGTCTTCATTTGTCTGTTCCAGCGTGCGGACATTTTCTTCCGCGGCGAGCTTACCCTGGCGGCGCTTCATGCACTTGTCGAGCACTTCGCGGACGGAGAACACGTCGAAGGGCTTGTTCAGGTAATCGGCCGCACCGAAGCGCACGGCCGCGCGTGCGGTCTCGATGGTCTCGTAACCCGTGAGCATCACGCATTCGGTGTCAGGATCGATTTCTTTCAACTCACGCAGCACATCCACGCCGCTCAGGTCCGGCATCTTGATGTCAAGAATGGCGGCATCCACGACGTGCGTGCGCGCATACTCGATACCCTCACGGCCACAGGTGGCCATGACGCACTGGTAGCGATCTTTGAAGACAATCCGCAGTGATTCGCGGGGGCCTGGCTCGTCATCCACGATGAGCAACGTCGGCTTCCCCGCCACCTTGGGTGCTGACGGTTCCGCGGTGAGTGTGTCAAATGCAGCCATGGATTTCCTCTCCGATTTCCTCAGAATTTCAAGCTGGTCGTGACCATTACCGCGTGGTTGTCGCTCTTCCAGGTACCGTCCGCGACCGTACCATTGTTGACCGTGCGGTCCACCGACAGGCTATACTGGTAGACGAGGTCGATACTGTACCGCGCCGTCGAATAACCACCACCCAGGCTGAACACATGGCGGTTCGAGTCGGGTACTGTCGGCGAAAATGTGCTGTTGGGCACTGTGTTTACGGAGAAAATATAACCTCCACGCACCGTCCAGTGCTCGTTGATCTCGTACTCGGTGCCAAATTCATAGTACCAACTGTCCTTCCAATTGAACGGAATCGTTGTTCCATTGAAGGCCGCGCCCGGCGCATGTAGCGTCAGGGTATTCAACGTGTCCCAATTTATCCATTCGACGTCGGCTTCCAATTTCAGTTGCGGGACCGGTCGAAACGCATAGCCGCCTTTGACAAACTGTGGGAATTCGATCGTCGTATTGGCGGGTTTCTGTTGGTTGCCGAGCGGGGTGACCAACTTGCCATTGCCATTAAAATCGATGTTGAACGGACTGCGGTACAATAACCCGATGGAGTGCTGTGGTGTTATTTTCCACAACAAACCAGCCGAGGCGCCGACAGCATCCCCTTTCGCACCGAAATGGATGTGACCATCGGGGAATGGGGAAAATGAAACCTGACGATTCAACCGGGTATCCCCAAGATAAACATTTACACCCGCCCCGAGGGACAGATGCTCGTTAACCTGAAACGCAACCGTCGGTTGGATATCGTAGACGGCCAGGCTGGCGGTCGTGATTTCGTAACGGAACGGACCGGTCTTGGGGTAATCCGCCACATTGCCGAAAGGGACGTTGAAGCCGATACCAAATCGCCATGGCGACTCCGTCATCCCGAAGTCCGTCGACGCATAGAGATGCGGGATAAAGGCCATCGTGTTCATCTCGGTGCCCGGTCCTCCTCCATCCAGGCGAGAGTCGGGGAACGACGCCATCATCCCGGACGTGATTTCCGTGCCGTGTAGCTGTGTCAGGCCTGCCGGATTGTAATAGATCGCCGATGCGTCGTCCGCCTGGGCGACGAAAGCTTCGCCCTGCCCCGTGGCCCGCGCATCCTGGTCCGGGTTGTCGAAGCCAAGCCCGAATACCGGGGGGACGGCGAAAGCACCAATCGCTACGAGTACCGTTGCGCAGACCATCATTTGCATGAGCTTTTTCATCGTTTTGTCCTCCTGCACTGTGCTGTTTAGCCCCCGGCTGCGAGGCTTCGGGTTGATAACTAGCAATGGTTATGCCACGGCCGGGAAAGCAGGAAACCCAGGGGGAAAGACCGTGGAAGCGCTGTCTTTCGGACGGAAAGAAACGATTTGAGCACCCATGTGCAGAACGCGCGCAAAATTGGCCAGACTACACGCCTGTACGCGACAAGTTTGGCTACGTTACGTCCGTTGCCGCCGCGCTCTCGTCGGACTCCTCGGGTTCCGCCTCCCCGTCCTCTGCGCGGCCCGATGTGATCGCGAGTTTGTCCATCTTATAGCGGAGCATCCGTCGCGTGATATGGAGTGCGCGCGCCGCTTCCGTGATTACGCCGCCTGTGCGCCGCAACGCCTCCTCAATCGCGCGTCGTTCAAGGTCCTCGGTGATCTTCGGCAGATCAAGCCCGCCGGCTTCAAATTCTAGCTTCTCGCCGAGATGGCCGCTCGGCATGCTGGCCGCCAGTCGCGAAGCCACCTGCGCCGTCGCCGCGTCCGCTTGTGAAATCACAAACGGCAGGTCTTCCGCGACAATTTTATTGGAATCGCACGTGACCAGCAGCCGCTCAATCGCGTGCTCCAATTCGCGCACGTTGCCGGGCCACGGATAGGAAAGCAACAAATCCATCGCCGACGGCGTGAACTGCGGTACTTCGCGATTTAACTCCTTGGCGAAGCGCTGCGCGAAATGCAACGTCAACTGGGGAATGTCATCCTGACGCTCGCGCAACGAGGGAATCACAATGGGGACAACGTTGATGCGATAGTAAAGATCCTCGCGAAATGTTCCCTTCTTGACCTCCTGCTCCAGGTCGCGATTCGTCGCGCAGACCAGCCGCACATTAATGCTGATTGTTTCGGCCCCGCCCACGCGACGGATCTCACGCTCCTGAAGGGCGCGGAGGAGCTTGCTCTGCGTGCCCAGCGGCATTTCGCCAATTTCATCGAGGAACAGGGTCCCGCCCCCGGCCGCCTCAAACATGCCGATGCGCCGCTGCAACGCGCCGGTGAAGGAGCCTTTTTCATGGCCGAACAATTCGCTTTCCAACAATTCGCTGGGGATCGCCGCGCAGTGCACGGGAATGAACGGCCCGTCCCGGCGCACGCTGTTGTAATGCAGCGCCCGGGCGACCAACTCCTTGCCTGTGCCCGTTTCGCCGAGCACCAGGATCGACGTGTCCGTGTCCACCACGCGTTGGATCAGTCCATACACTTTTTGCATCGCGGCGCCATTGCCCACGATATTCTCGAACTTGCTGACGACCTGCAGTTCCGTGCGCAGACGGCCGACTTCGCGTTCGAGCGCCTTCTCCTTGAGGATGCGATCGACGACAAGGCGAATCTCATCCACATCAAACGGTTTATTCAGGTAATCGGCCGCGCCCATTTTCATCGCCTGCACAGCGGGCTTGGCTTCCGTGATGGCCGTGACCATCACGACCGGCATGGTTGGGGCGAACTGCAGGATCTTGGAAAGCACTTCGAGACCGTCCATCTGCGGCATCTTCATGTCGAGCAGCACCACGTCAAACGGCCCACTCTTTCCCAGCGCCTCCAAACCGCTGGAACCGCTCTCCGTCAGCGTCACATCGTAGCGGTCCTTCAGAATAAACCGCATCGACTCGCGCGGACTCTCTTCATCGTCAATAACCAGAATTCTTGCTTTCGACATCTCTCCATGCCTCCGTGGCTAAATGCTAAATCGATACAACGCCCCATCACACGACCCATCGAAGGTCGCGTCCCCTATACGGCTTTACGACTGGTCCGGCTGTCGGCCCGCATCCGCACCCCAACGCTCGGCAATGCGGTTGCGCACCCTGGCGGCGTCCCCCGCGCTTGATGGGGGAGAAGACGCTGCCGTCTTCAAACTCTCCCGTAACAAATCATCATCGGGATGCGGCTGCGCCTTGAGTGGCAGCACCATCACAATCGTCGTCCCGCGGCCCAGCAGGCTATCGATCTCCAAACGTCCACCGTGCCGTTCGACGATCTTTTTCACAATCGTCAGCCCCAATCCCACGCCGACGTTACGCGTGGTCACGAATGGTTCCGTCACGCGCCGCAAGTCTTCCAGAGCAATCCCGCCGCCCGTGTCCTGCCATTCCAGGCGTACGCCTCCTCCCGCCGGCAGATTGCCGTCAGGATAGTCCGTCACCTGTGCGTCGCTCGTGCTGATGGTCAGCCGACCGCCCTGCGGCATGCACTGCACCGCGTTCCGCAAGACGTGCTCGAATGCCTGCAACAGACGGATGCGATCGCCTTCGAGCCGCGCAAACTTGTGCGCGAAATTCTTCTTCACGGTCACCACAGGCGCCTGGGACGGTTCAGGAGCCTTCTCGCCTACACCGATAATGTGTGCCACCTGCTTGCGGCCGAATTCCTGCGTGACGTTCTTGACGCAGGTGTCGATGACGTCACTCAACACGAGGTCTTCACACACCAACAGCAACGGATGGGCAAAGAACGTCAGATTATTGACCAACACGTCCACCCGGTTCACTTCGTTGGCGACCGTTGTGCTGAACTGCTCGCGAAACTCCTTGTCGTCGTGTCGCTCTGGCAGAAGTTGCGCGAAAATCTTGATGGACACCAGCGAATTCTTCAGTTCGTGCGACAGGCGCGCCGCCAGGCGCGTAAAAAATTCTTTGTCAGCCAGCTCCCGTGAGCGCGTTTGCTGCAACTTGACCTGCGTGAGGTCCTCAATCAGCGCGACCGCAATCCACCCGCCCTCTCCGGCCACCACGCTGCCCGCCGTCATGGCAAAACGGGTGGCGCTGATGCCGAGCGGGCGATGTCCCGGCGGCAACACCACCTCCCGCTGGTGAATCTCGCGGCCCGTCTGCAGAGTCTCGAACACCACATCGGCCACACGACTCGGCAACTGCCGGCTGTCCTGGCCAACAATTACCTTGCCGCCCAACTCAAGCAATTCGCTGGCGCGACGGTTGACCGCAAGGACGCGGCTGTTTTGGCCGACCACAACCACGCCAGTCTGTACGTGCGCCAACACCTCGTTGACGAACCGTTGCTGGCCGGCAATCCGGTCGCGCAAATGCAGGTTGCGGACTGCCTGCGCAAGCTGGGCCATCAAATAGTAAACCAGCTCCAATTCCTCGGTCGCCAGGGGCTCGCCCGTGATCTTGCCGCTGAACGTCAACACGCCCAACAATTGGTCATCATCGAAGATCGGCACAGCCACCTCGGTCCCCAATGCTTCAAACTCACGGGCAATCTCCGGGTCGTAATCAAGGGCCAGTGAATCCAGCATCTGTGTCCGTCGGAGAATCCTGGCTTCGCGTACCAGATAAGAGCCAATACCTGAATCGATGCTCAACCGCAAATGCTCGGCAACATGCTGCGCGATTCCGGCGCTACGAGCAGCAGTGAATTGCCTGCTCCCGGGGGCTGATTGGCCGGCAAAGAGGTCCCCGGGTAGACGGCGTGTGAAAATCCCCACCTTGCCGACACCGAGTAACTCGCGCACCAGCCGCAAAAACTCCGCAAGGAGTTCGCCCTCATCCACATATTGGCTGAGAATTCGCGAGAGATCCTTCAACGCGTCGCGGTACCGATACGCCTCGAACGATTGGCCGATGGCCGACATGTGCGGCGGTGCCATTGAGCGCTGTTGCGGGACGCCGGCCGCCGTCGGGGCAACCGCTTGTCGTTGACGCGCCATCACGGCATCGACCCGTTTCAGTTTGGATTGGGCATCGCGCAATTCGAAGAACGTGCCCAGGGCCTGGTTCAAGCGTTCTGCGGAATCCACGTCGGAAACCATCAACCAACCGGACGGCATGGAACCCGCCAGCTCTTGCCCGGCAGCCACGCGCACGATCACGGCCTGATGCTCCTGGAGGGTGGACGCCACGAGGGAGTCCACTGCCCAACGGGTGGTTTCCCCGAGGGAAACGGCATCCAGGATGACCGCGTCTGCGAGCGGTAACCACGTCGAGAAAAGGGTATCGAATTGTCCCTGTGACGGTTCGGTCGGCGGCGGAAGCAAAACAATGTTCGTCTTCTCGCCGAGAATATCTGTCAGCAGCCTTTGTGTCTGGGCTGAGTTAGTCAGCAGCAAAGCCGTTTTCATGTGTCGCCCGTTTTCCGTCCGCACTGCTGGATTTGTTGGCTGACCCGTTCCGATAGCGCTCGATAACAAGAGAGGTGTTGCGGCCGCCGAACCCAAGGGAGTTGCTCACCGCGATGTCGACGCGACGGTGGCGAGCGACATTCGGGACGCAATCCAGGTCACACTCGGGATCCGGAAATTCGTAATTGATTGTCGGCGGAATAATGTTGTCGCGGATGGCGAGGCAGCAGGCCGCCAGCTCGACAGAGCCGCACGCCCCCTGCATATGGCCCAGCGCCGCCTTGAGAGAACTGAGTGGCAGATCATACGCGCGATCGCCGAAGACCTTCTTTGTGACGATGGTTTCCACGCGGTCACCCAGGGGCGTTGAAGTGCCGTGGGCATTGAGATAGTCCACCTGGTCCGGTCGTATGCCAGCGCGAGCCAGCGACATCTGCAGGCAACGCACTGCCTGGGTGCCGTCTGGATCCGGCTGGCACATGTGGTAGGCATCGCACGTGGATGCCCAACCGGTCAATTCCGCGTAGATGTGCGCGCCCCGGCGCAACGCGTGCTCCAGTTCCTCAACAACGAGCACCCCGGCGCCCTCGGACATGACAAACCCGTCTCGCTTCCGATCGAATGGACGGGAAGCCCGCGAGGGTTCGTCATTCCTTGAGGAGATGGCGTGGCTGGTGCCAACCGCCGCGACCACGATGGGTTGAATTGGAGCCTCGGCCCCACCGGCCAGCATGACATCCACATCATTGGCCACAATCATGTCCGCCGCCTGGGCGATGGCCGCGCTGGCGCAATCGCAGCCCGTCGCGATGGTCAGGCTGGGTGCGTGTAGTCCAAGGTGGAGGGAAACCTGTCCGCCGCACGACCCCGTGAAGACGGCGATGCTGGTGTAGGCACTCATCGCATCAAAGCCCCTCGTCTTGAAGACATCATACTCTTGGGAGGCGAATCCCCAGCCCGAGTACGCGGTACCTATCGCCAGGCCGATGCGATTGCAGTTCGCTTTTTCAAGGTCCAACGCGGAATCAGAAATGGCCATATGCGACGCGACCAGCCCGAATTGGGTGAACCGGTCCATTCGCCGAATATCTTTCCGTCCAAGCCAGTCTTCGGGTCGGAAATCGCGAACCTCACCCGCCATCTTCCAAGGGCAGTCGGACTCCACCAAAATAGATGCGCGATCCACGCCAGATTTTCCAGCGATGATATTGGCCCAAAATGCTTCCAAACCGATGCCCACCGGGGTTAAAACCCCAATGCCCGTGATAACCACCCTGCGTTTGCTCATCGACAACTTTCGCGTTGCACAGCCGGGATTACAAAAACGTCCCGCATACGGCCCGCACACGGTGCGAACCACCTCCAGATAAGTTCCCCACTGGGTCATATACTAGCAGGTTCCGGCACCGAGTAAAGAACTTCTTGGCGTTATTGGACAATTTTGTCCATTAATAGCTACTTCACTGGAAGGTTGACCTGAAAGGTGGTACCTTTACCTTCTACGCTGGAAACAGTAATAGCCCCGCCGTGGTCACGGACGATCTTCTGTGAAATGGACAAGCCAAGACCTGTGCCCTCCTTCTTTGTCGTAAAGAATGGGTCGAAAAGGCGGTTACGGACGGCTGCTGGAATGCCGGAGCCATTATCCGCAACTTCGATGACAGTGAATTTTTGGTTTCGATTACCGTCACCGTTGATGTCCCGCTGGCTCACACCCGTGGCAACGCGAATCTTGCCTTGATCATGTGAAGCATCCGCGGCGTTACTAAGCAAATTGACCAACACCTGCAGGATCTGGTGCTTATCGACATTAACGATTGGATTCCCATGAAACTCCCGGCTCAACTCGATTCGCTTGCCTTTCAGGCGGGGTTGGACCAACAGGATGGCTTCCTCTATGAGTTCGTTCGCGGGCTGTTCCTTGATGTTCACCTGCGCCGGCCGGGCGAAGGCCAGCATACTCTCGATGACTTTTGTGATTCGATCCACATCCTTCAACACCAGTTTGCTGAACTCGTTCTTGAACTCAGGGTCATCCATGTGTTCGGGCATCAACTGCGCAAACGTCTTGATGGACGCCAGTGGGTTGCGAATTTCGTGGGCCACGCCGGCCGCGATGGTCCCCAGCTCGATGAGCCGGTTTTTCCGGGACACCTCGCTTTCCATGCGGCGATATTTCACAGCGAGGGCAACTTCCGTGGCGAGCGTTCCCAGCAGGCGGAGGTCCCCGACGAAAAACATCTCGCGGCTTAGTTTTTCACCAAGACAGGTCAAGCCCACGAGACGATCATCGAGAATCATCGGCACGGCGACGGCGACCTTGAGCCGGTTCAACTCGGCGTCGAGCTGATCCCGCAACCACACCGGCGCGCGCCGCGCCATCTCGTCGCGAACCAGCGCATCTCGGTTGCCCTGTAGCCATTTCGCAATCGACGAATCTTCCTTCAACAACAGCGTTTCCACGTCGTCCTGCGGCCCCAAACCGCTCTCTGCCTGCAACCGGTAGTCTCCCGAAAGTGGATCCTGAAGCAATATGAGCACCCGTGAAACCTGCATCTGGGAATGCAGGGTGGTCACGACGGTGCTGAGCACCTCTTCAATGGTGGGCAGCGTGCTTAACTCTCTGACCAACCCCGAGAGCGCGTCCTGATAACCGTAACGGCCCGCGAACAAGCGCTCCTGCATCATGCGCTCCGCGCGGGGCAGCAGTTTGGGCAGGCTGACCATCAACCCCACTCCGATCCCCGTAGCCAGCAGGAACGCGAACATCAATTGCTTCTCGTTCATGAACCCCGGCGCCACCAGCGCCACCCCGCCGATGAATACCAGGCTCACACCCGCGATGATGACCATCGTCACGACGTAGAGGAACACCCGGGCGATGACGACGTTGTAATCCGCCATCCGCGCCTTGACCATGACGTAGGCCAGAAAGAGCAGGTCGATCGGTAATAGCAGAAATCCAAAGGGCGGGATATCGATATTGTATTCGAGCGGCACAATAATCGATGTCGTGGTCAGGAAAACGATGATGGACGCAACCATGAAATAGAGCAGTTGGGTGCGCTGGTACCCCCGGCTGCGAAGCGCATTGACCGCCAAGATGCATTCCCCGAAAACCGGCCAGATCAGTTCATGGAGCGCCAACACCGCGTACCAGCCCCGATGGCAACGCAGGTAATGGTCCATGTAGGTCGGATGGCTCAACCCCGTTACCAGGGACCCGCCCCATAACCCCAGCCAGAGGACCCCGCAAAACACATAACTCGTTATGATCCAGGCGCGATACCTCCGCACCTGCTCAACCATCGCGCACATCGAGTAGAAGAACAGGGGCAGGTTCAACACTGACATTGCCAGCGTCCATCGGCCCCACAACAGGGCATTTCTGGGTGACAGCGGCAGGAAATATTGCGCGAAACACCCGGCCCACACCCCGAGCACGATCATCGTCAATCCCAAACCCGGGCCGACGGGTTTGGAGCGGTTGCGCCACCACACGGCTGCGCCCGCTGAAACGCTCGCCATGGCGTTCACCAGCACCAAACAATAAAAGAGCGGATTCATACTGCTGTTTGGATTCCTTAGTTCCTATACCAGGCCGACCATCTCGGCCAAAGCGCACCCGCTCGCTCTTGGTATTGCCGATATTGCCCGCCGAACTTCTCCACCATCGCCTGTTCTTCGCGCCGCAACCGCCACGCCAACATGGGCATGTACACCAACAGGGCCACCGCCAGCGTCATATAAGCATTGGCCACGAGCGGCACGGAAATCAACTCCAACACCACGGCGGAATAGATCGGGTGGCGCACGTAACGGTATACTCCCTCCTGGACAAGTTCATGTTGTTGCCGGATCTCGATGTGGAGGCTGAAGTAACGGCCCAGGGTGCGAATGGCAACATTCCGCAGCACCAGGGAAAACACATACAACACCATCCCAATTGCGCTGACCGCGTAATTGACGGGGCGCTTCACCACAAAGTATTCCACCGCCGAACCGGCGAAGACCCCCGAATGGATCAACGTCATGATTGGAAACGACCACCGCATCAGCCGGTCACCTTTCACAACCGGCCGATTGGCGAACGTCTCCAGCAGTCGCTGAATACAGACGAAGCTAAAAAAAAGCGCGAAAAGCGCTGGAATCCATTTCTCCTTCATCCGCTTAAGGCACCACCTCCCTTCTCCTTGTACACGATTTTTGTGTGGTAGTGCAGTAAAAATATTATATACGAGGGACTTCCATGCACGCGATTGTTACAGGCGCGACCGGACTATTGGGTCGCCATCTGGTCAAGGAGTTGCGCCAGGGCGGCTGGTCGGTGACCGCAATCGTCCGACAGACATCCAATCGGCAACCGCTTGAACAACTGGGGGCGGTCTGTGTCGTTTGCGATCTCGGCCGGGACCACCTCGATCCGAACGTGCTCAAGAACACCGATGTGGTATTCCATGCCGCCGCAGCGGTCTCGGATTGGGCCCCCTGGTCGCACTTTGTTGCCAATACCATCCGCCCAACGGAAGCCATTTGCGAGGCGATGGTCGCTGCCGGTTGTCGCCGTCTGGTCCATTTCAGTACCGTCGGCGTCTACAGACGCCCACCGCACGGTACGCCCGTCAAGGAGGACTTCGCACTCGCGACAACGGATCGCCGAAACTTCTACCGGCGGGCCAAAATCGAGTCCGAAAAAATCGTCTGGCAGCGCCAGTCCGGGAAACAACTCGATGCGACCGTCATCCGGCCGGGCATGCTCTATGGCCCGGGCGACCGGTCCATGCTCGCTCGCATCATTCCGTTACTACGGGAGCAAAAAATCAGTTTTCTAGGTGATCCACACGTGACCCTGCCGCTCGTCCACGCTGGCGACGTCGCCCGCGCTGCTGTCCTGGCCGTAGGTTCCACAGGTGCGATTGGCCAGGCCTACAACGTTATCAACCCCGAAAAGATCACGCAGGAGGAGTTTTTCAATATCATCGCCACTCTCGCGGGCGCTTCCCCGGTTCGTCGCCATGTCCCCTACGCCCTGGCGTATACAATCGCCAGCGCTGCCGAGTGGTTCGCCTGCCTCCTTCATTCCAAACAACCACCGCTTCTCACCCGCTATCGCGTTTTTCTCTTTGGCTACCAACGCCACTACTCAATCGAGAAAATCCGCTCCACCCTTGGCTGGGAGCCACAGGTCGGTTTTCGCCCAGGAATCCAGGAGGCCGTCCGCTGGCAGCTAGCCCCTGATCATTTATGACGGCGCGCCGAAACATCCGTGCGTGGCTGCCTGCAATTCTGTGGGCGGGGACCATCTTCTTTCTGTCGGCACAGTCGTCGCTACCGCCAATCGCGCCTGCGGTTCCGAACTTCGATAAAGTCGAACATGCCGGGGCCTATGGGCTCCTTGGCATTCTGGTCATCGACGCAGTGCGTCGCTCCAGTACGTTGGCGTTGTCAAAGTCCGTACTGGTGGCTATCTTGATTGCATCGGCCTACGGGGCTTCCGATGAGTTTCACCAACGGTTCGTGCCCAACCGATCGTGTGACGTATGGGACTGGACAGCCGATACAATTGGAGGCACCCTCGGTATCGCCATCTACGCAGCTTATGAATCGCGCCGCAGCCAAAAAACGAATCGCTGAACTCCGCGATCAAATTCGCCATTACGATCATCTCTACCACGTCGAGGCGAAATCCGAGATTTCCGACTTCGAATACGACAAGCTCTACGCCGAACTGAAGGCGCTCGAGCAGCAATTCCCCGACCTTGTCACGCCCGACTCACCGACCCAGCGCGGGAGCGGCCGACCTTTGAAGGAATTCAAGAGCGTCCGGCACTCCGTGCCGATGATGTCGCTCGACAATACCTACAACATCGAGGAATTGCGTGAGTTCGATGGCCGTGTGCGCAAGCTTCTGCCCGACGAAAAGGTCGAATACGTCCTCGAACCCAAGATCGACGGCGTCTCGATCACCGTTCGTTATGAAGACGGGCAATTGGCCGTTGGCGCGACCCGCGGCGACGGCACGACGGGTGACGACATCACCGCCAATCTCAAGACCATTCGCGCGATCCCGTTGCAGCTTCGCGTAAAGAACCCGCCCAAACAACTCGAAGTTCGTGGCGAAGCCTACATCCCGGTCGAAGATTTCAAGAAACTAAACGCGGCGCGTGAAAAGGCAGGTGAACCGCTCTTCCAGAACCCGCGCAATACCGCCGCCGGTTCTCTTAAGCAGCTCGACCCGGCCACGGTCGCGCAACGTCCCTTGCAGGCAATCTTCTACGCGGTCGCTGAGGGCGGAGAATTCACGAAACAATCCGACGTGCTCGAGGCCCTCAAGGAATTCGGGTTTGTGACCCATCGGTACTGGTGGATCTGCAAAGGCATTGAGGAGGTCATCGCTCACATTGGGGAATTGCAGGAACTTGAAGAGAAATTGCCTTTTGAAATTGACGGCGCGGTGATCAAGGTCAACAACCTCGACCAATGGAAGCGGCTCGGCGCCACAGCGAAGGCCCCACGCTTCGCGATTGCTTACAAATACTCTCACGAGCAGGCCCAGACGAAGCTCAAGGACATCACGATCCAGGTTGGCCGCACAGGGACACTGACGCCCGTAGCGGAACTCGAACCCGTTTTCCTCGCTGGCTCGACAATCTCACGTGCCACGCTCCACAACGAGGAAGAGATCAACCGCAAGGAAATCCAAATCGGCGACACGGTTATCATCGAGAAAGCGGGACAAGTCATCCCTGCAGTCGTCGGCGTGGCAAAGCAAGGAACGAGTAAGCGAAGGAAGTTCAAACTCGACGAGTATCTCGACGGCAAATGTCCTGTGTGCAAAGGTCCCATCGCGCGCGATCCCGAATTCGTCGCGTGGCGTTGCGAAAACATCGCCTGCCCCGCGCAACTGAAACGCACCATCGGTCACTTCGCCTCGCGTGGTGCCATGGATATTGAAGGCATGGGCGAAGTGCTCGTGAATCAGCTCGTCGACAAGAACCTCATCCATGACGTCGCCGACATTTACGCGCTCACTGTCGAACAACTGGCTGACTTGGAGCGCATGGCAGAGAAATCCGCTACGAATGTCGTTACTGCCGTCGCGGAAAGCAAACGACGCGAATTGTGGCGGCTGATTCACGGTCTTGGCATCCTGCACGTGGGCGAAGGCGGCGCGCGTAAACTGGCCGATTATTTTCACGACCTCAATGCTCTTGCCAGTGCTGGTATTGAGGAATTGCAGGAGGCTGAAGATGTCGGCCCGGTGATGGCGCAGAGCGTTCACGATTTCTTCCACAACCCTCGCAATCAAGCGGTCATCGAGAAACTGCGCAAGGCCGGCCTTAAGATGAAAGAAAAGGCTGCGCCGAAAGCCACCGCGACCGGCCCGTTCGCCGGCAAGACCGTTGTCGTGACGGGTACACTCGCCAAATTCTCACGCGACGAGGCAAAAGACGCGTTGCGAAAGGCGGGCGCCACCGTCACCGACAGCGTGAGCAAGAAAACTGATTTCGTGGTCGTCGGTGAAGACGCAGGTTCCAAACTCGACAAGGCCACCAAACTCGGTGTGAAGACGCTGACTGAACCGGAATTTCTACGGATGCTGGAATCCTAGAATGCTTTCAACCACTCTCGACTCCGCCATTCAGTCGATCAACGCCGCGATGACGCCGGCGTTGCTGTTCACCGCGAGTTCATTGCTGTTGGCGGGTTTACAGAACAAGTATTCGACGCTGATCCAGGCCGTGCGCGCGCTCAATGATGAACGTCGAGAACTATTGCGCCGGCCCACCCTGGCGAACTGGGAGAAGGCCCGTAGCGAGAGCATCGTCGAACAGATCCCCCACCTGCTCGCCCGCGCCAAGCTCGTGCGCAACGCTGTTTTCATGCTGTACCTCGGCACCCTGCTTTTTCTGGTTTCGTCATTTGTGATCGGTCTGGCGCATCTCGGCTGGCCGCCGATGGGGCCGTTGGTGATCGCCCTGTTCGGGCTCGGGTTGGCGGGGCTGATGATCGGGGTCGCCTTCGCGCTGGCCGAGGCGTGGTTGAGCTACCGGGTCGTGCGAATGGAAGTCGGTCTGAAAGCGATAGGCCAATGATCGAAACCACGACCACCGCCCTCCCGCAATTCATCAGCCTGTTGCTGGCCCCGATGTTCATGGTCTCGGGCGCGGCGTCGATGAACTGGGGACTGCAGCGCCTGCAGTCGATGCTCACGGCCCGCATCCACAAGTTGAACGACGAACGTACCGAACTTCAGAACGAGGCGGTGGCGACGGCCTTTAGCAAGATGCGACGGCGGCAGATTGCCGAGCAACTGCAGTCAATGATGCGGCGCGCTCGTTACACCCGCAACGCCATTGCCAGCTTTTACGCCGCTTGCCTGAGTCTGCTCCTTTGTTCGGTCTCCATTGCGGCAGTCGCGTGGCTGGACCTTGAGGCCACATGGATTTGCACGGCACTGTTCGAGTTGGGGATGCTGCTTATTTCCCTGGCGCTGGTGTATACGTTGCTCGATGTGGGCCTGTCCTATCACGCAGTGCAGGTGGACAGCAAAGCCGCCCAGGACTCTGCGGAAATGGTGGGTGTGAATGTCTGATTGGCGATTGACGACGGAAAATACCGCGCTCGTGGTCATCGACGTGCAGGAGAAGCTCATGAACGTCATGCCGCGTCGTGCCGAAACGCTTGCGGCGATCCAGAAACTCATCGGTGCAGCGCGCGTGTTAAAACTCCCGACCCTCGTCACCGCACAATACATCAAGGGCCTCGGCCCGGTCTGCGCGGAGATCGGGAGGGCAGCGCCCGGTATTACTCCACTGGAGAAGATGACGTTCTCGTGCTGCGGTTCGGAGGAATTCCTGCGGACGGTGAAAGACCTGCGGCGCCAACGCATCATCCTCTGCGGCATCGAGGCGCACGTGTGTGTCCAACAGACGGCCATCGACTTGATGAAAGATTATTTCGTGTACGTTGCCGCCGACGCCATTAGTTCACGTCACGAAACCGATTATACCGTCGCCATCGAACGCATGCGCGATTGCGGTGCGGTCATCACCACGGTCGAGTCCGCCGTCTTCGAACTCCTCCGTGAATCCGGCACCCAAGAGTTCAAACAGATCTTGCCCCTGTTCAAGTAGTGGTTTGGGATACTGGCGAGGTTTCTTACGATTTGGCTTGATAAGAATCCCGTGCTTCTCCAAATGTTCAGCATGAACAGACCCATTCTCGTCCTGTGCCTGGCTGTACCTCTCGGCTTCATTGGATGCACTGAATTTCGGACGAGTTATTCGGTGAAGGTCTCCTCGACTTTCCCGGCAGACTATAAAGGTCAACCATTTTCCGACGAGGTCTACAGGAAAGGGCCTCAGACAATTCCTGGCCGTATTGAATGCGCCTACTTTGACCTGGGCGGCGAGGGCGTGGCGTATCACGATATCGATCCCGTCAATCACGGCAGCGGTGAACTCAACCTGATACCCAATCATCAGCGACCGCACGCGACGCCTTACATCTGGGGGTTCCGAAAAGAAGAAGGCATGGACATTTCCTACACGAAGGACTTCGCGGACTTCAATCATCCGAATTTCTTTACTCCGGCAACCAACCAACTTTACATCGGCTGGACGGCCGATGGCGAATGGGTCAATTACACGGTGAACGTACTGGAAAAGGGAAAGTATAAAATCACGGCTCTCTACAGCAACGAGCCGAAAACCATCTGGTTCTCCGTGGACAACAAGCCTGCCAGCGAATGCAAACTACCCATGGCCACCGGGAGTTGGCATATCTGGAACCAGGCGGAGATCGGGACCATTACCTTCCGGGAGGCCGGGATGCACTTGTTGACCTTGCACTACAACGCCGGGAATAATTTCGCGTATTTCGATTTTGCGCCGGCCAAACATCAATGATGGTGTCGGGGGCCGACGCAACCGCAGCCGCCGGGGCGGACACAGGGTTGCTGGGCGGACGATGAGCCGGTGGCAGGGCCGGTGCCCTGCGCGGCGAAGACGGAAAGCTTCTTTGTCAGCGTCTTCGAGCCGCAGTGCGGACACTCGACGGCACCCTCCCACTTGACCGAGCGCACGAGTGACTCGAAATCTTTCTCACACTTGCTACAGGAAAATTCGTAAAGCGGCATCGCGTTCTCCCTCCTAAAACTTTACTGCGGTGTGGCGTCCAAAAGTTGTTTCATTTCCGGGCTGGGCTCTTTGCGCGGGGCCTGAATCTGCCGGATATGGCTCTGCGTGATTTGCTTGTGAAAAGGAATCCCGAGGATCGGCTGGACGTATTCCACCGTGATGGTGACGAGCTTGTTGACGAACGTCACGTCGAGTCGGTTGCCGACCAAATGCTGTGCCACCGTGCCTTGTTGTGTGTCCTCGTATTTGATGTAGATGTCGGCGGGCTTCAAGTCGATGCCGAGTTTCTTCGCCTCGTTGACGAGGTCCTGCTTGACGGAATCCATCGAGTTTTCATCGACGAAATTGAGTTCATGGTCGACCCGTTCCGAGAAGTCGCCATTCGCCTTGAACTGTCTTGTCCCGGTCAGGCCCGCGTACCCGATCAACACGACCACCACAAGCGCGATCATGCCCTTCATTTTGGCGCTCCTTCCAAAACCTTCTGCGTCGTGCGAAAATGCGTTTTGGCCACCTTGCCGAGCACGCCGCCTCCATGCTTCGCGACGAGTTGAAAGCCGGCCTCCTGGACCGCTGTCGACGCGCCTTTCGGCAACTCCACGCCGTATTCCTTGCTGAGTTTGCGCAATCGCATCACGAACCCATCACGCGCGATAATCGACGCGGCTGCGACCGCCAGATCGCTCTCCGCCTTGTGCCGCTGCACAAGCTGAATTTTCCGGCCCCGTTCCATTAGTGCCTTCTCGATGATACGCTTGTTGCCGAACTGGTCGGAAATCGCCTTCGGGCTGTCCACGCGCGCCAGCATGTTCTCGATCACCCGTGCGTGGCCCCAACCCAGAATGTCATTCACGTTGCGCATCCTTGCATGCAGTTCATTATACTTCTCGGGGCCGATGGCCACAACATCCGTAACGCAGCCTGGTGTCGTGCGGATCTGCTTCGCGACCTCGGCGATCCGCGCGTCGCTCTTGATCAATTTACTGTCACGCACGCCGATTTCCATCATATTTCGCGCAGCCGCCTCGTTCAAGAACGCGCCCGCAATCACCAGCGGCCCGAAGAAATCACCCTTCCCGCTTTCGTCCACACCGATGCGCGGCTCCAACATCGTCGGATCAAGAATATGCTCGTACCCAAGCCGCGCTTCGCCGAGCAACTGCGGTTCGAGGTAGAACTGGATGAAATCGGTCGTCCCCTTCCCCTGGATGACCAGTTTGCCGCTGGTGTAGACCGCGACATTGACCTTCTCACTGTCGGACATCGCCCCGAAGTGAGCGTACGGCACCTCGCGGAAATCAAAGCCGCGCGCCTGCAAGTCGCGCTTCAGTTGCGGAATCTTGTCAGCATCCAGCAGACACGTGTAGGATGTGCGCTCGGCCATGGCGACACGATTCCACATACCAACCGCACGGGTCAATCTCGAAAGCTTTCGGGAAACGTTCCACCGCGATTTGCTGCGCTGGTATCGACGCCACCACCGGCGGCTCCCGTGGCGTGCCACGCGCGACCCGTACCGCATCTGGGTTAGCGAAATCATGTTGCAACAAACCCGCGTGGATACAGTGTTGCCATATTACGGACGCTGGTTACGAGCATTCCCAACCATACACGCGCTGGCGCGGGCGAAGGACGACCGCGTGTTGAAGTTGTGGGAAGGGCTCGGGTATTACTCGCGCGCGCGCAATCTACACCGGGCCGCACAGACTGTTGTTCGCGAATACGGTGGCAAACTACCGCGAACGGCGGAGGGATTGCGCCAACTTCCCGGCATTGGCCGCTACACCGCCGGTGCGATTGCCAGTATCGCCTTTGGGGAACGCGTGGCGCTGGTTGATGGCAACGTGGCGCGGGTGTTCGCGAGGGTCTTCGCCGTCACCGCCAACGTCAGGGCACCACAAACGATGAACAAACTCTGGCAATTCGCGGAAGATTTGGTGCCCAACAGTGACCCCGGCGAATTCAACCAGGCGTTGATGGAACTCGGCGCGCTGGTGTGCACCCCGGCAAACCCGCGTTGTGAGGTCTGCCCGATGCGGCACGTTTGCGTTGCGCGGGCGCAGGGGTTGGTCGATCAACTGCCGAATCGCGGGCGGCCGCAAATGACGGAATGCGTTGTTGCGAGTGCGGCGCTTGTACGCCGAAATGGCAGCTTGCTAATGCAACGCCGCCCCGAACGCGGGTTGCTGGCGGGAATGTGGGAATTGCCGACCTTGGGCCGCGGACGATTCCGCAAGGGAAAACAGTTGCTGGAACTTCGCCACGCGATCACCAACCGCCGCATCACGCTCCGCGTGTTCGAGTGCCAATGCGGGAGCGCGCTTCAAAGCAAACGCACCGGCGAATTGCGCTGGGTGTCCGCCACGGAGTTGAAGCGGTTGAGTTTGTCGTCGGCGCACCGTCGAGCAATTGCCAAGATTCTTTCAGCGTAGTAGCAGGACGGGGCTGTCCGTCGCCCGCAAGAGTTTGCCGAGGATGTCGTTGAGAAGTCGATTCGAGAACTTCGCGCGAGTGCGCGGAGCCATTACGATAAGATCAATCGGCGTTTTCTCGACAAAGCTGAGGAGGTTGCGCATCCGCTTCGCGGGATCGGCAAACAACAGGACATTGGTCCTGGCCGCGTGGAGCCTCGCCGCTTCGGGCAGCGGCTTGTTCGCGGACAATCGTTTGGCGCGGTTCGTTACCAAGGGAAAGATATGCAGCATGCTGTTGAGCTTGTCGGCCCACGGAAGAACTTTCACGAGCGGCTCAGCGCCGGCGGGACCGAGTTCCGTCAGTAGCAGGATGTGCTTGAAGCGTGGCCGCTTCCAATCCTTGTCCTTGACGGGCCGTCCGCGGATGCACAATACATGGCACGGCGCGCGGGCGATGATCGACTCGACGATGTTGCCGACCGACCACCACGCGAGGTTGACGCCGCCGTTGTTGGCGGCCAGGCAGATCAGATCGACCTTCTTCTCGCGGACGGCGTCCATGATCGCGGCGGCGCGATTTTTCTTATAGAGATACATTTTGGCGACGGCGATCGATTTCTTCAAGGGCGGCAAGTCAGGCGCACCCAGGTCGAGTGTGAGCATTTTCGACAACTTCGGAAAATCCAAAAGGCACTCCGGCTCGTGGAGTGAGGCGGGATCCATCACGTGGAGGAGGTACAGCTTGCTGTGAAACGCCTGCGCCAGCGTCACCGCGTAGGGAATGACGGAATTCGACGGGTCGGAAAGGTCGCTTGGTACGAGTATCTTCTCCAGCATCCTGAACGTGCTCCTCCTCTGCGATCCCCCGGCCCAAAATCTATAGAAGCAGACCGCGCTGAAAGCAATGATTTTCCCCGCTGGCCTACACCAGCGGCAACTGCTCCGCGCCATCGGGTACCGTGCAGGCGCGGAGAACGGGAAAGCCTTCCCGTAATGACACGGGAGCGCGCACAGTCGCCGCCAGGACGAGACGCGCCTTGAACTGCAGGGCATTGGCAAACGCCTTGCCGTCCTTGTGATTGTTAAAGACCACGAATGTTTTCTTCGTGCGCGCCGTGATTTTTGTAACGTGAGCGAGCAATTCGTCCAGTTCCATCGCCGAATAGAGGTAATCGTAGCGTCCGCCATACGCGTCCTGCTTCTCGCGGAACCAATTCTTTGCATTGCGGCCATGCACGCGAAAATAGCCGACCTCGGCTGTCACGTGCGCGGTCGGCGGGAGGCAATGCGCCAGCACGGGCTGGTCGATATTGCAAAACGTGAGGCGTCGTTCGCGGAAAAACTCCAAAGTCCCGTCCGCGAGCCAGGAATCGTGGCGCACTTCGACCGCCAGCGGCCAATCGGCAAACGCATCCGCAATAGCGTCCAGCCAGTCACGGTTCTTTGGGTCGTTTCGGAACGACCATGGAAACTGAAAGAGGAGGCTATCGAGCCTCCCCGCCTCGCGCAATGGCTGCAACCCGGTGGTGAGCAGATCATGTTCAGCTCGCGTCCATGGCATGGATCGTTCATGCGTGAACCGCTGCCATGCCTTCGCCAGGAAGCGGAACCCGGGTTGCTGCTCCAGCGTCCGGACCCAGCTTTCCGTCGTCCGCGCCGCCGGCGGATGGTAGAACGAACTGTCCACCTCCACGCAGTCGAGGTACCGTGCGACGGCACGAAGTCGGTCCGCCGCCTTGCCCGCCGGGTACACGACGTTCTCCCAGTCCGGATAACTCCAGCCTGCCGTGCCAATAAGGATCGAGGCGTCCACCATGGTCTGGGCGTATCTTACCGCGTGCTCTCGCTGTGCAAAACCTTTTTGACTTTGCCGCGGGCTGCTGACACACTTTGGCGCACCGCATCTGCCAGGGAATTGATTATCAGGCTTGTGCCGAGTTCATGGGCTCAAAAAAGAAAAAAAACGCCGCAGCGACAAAAGCGACGCAACAGCCAGAGGCTGAGGGACCTCCGAAGACCACATTGTGGCCGGCGGTGGGCACTCCGGCCCATCTGGCCATCGTCTTCGTGCTCGGCGTGGTCGTCCTCTTCACGTACGCCAACACCGTGCATAACACGGGCTTTGCGCTCGACAATAAATTCATCATCCTCGAAGACCCCCGGCTGCGCGACGCCAGCCCCAATAATATCCGTCTCATCTTCCACGAAGACTACTGGTGGCCGAAGGCGGTCAGTGGACTCTACCGACCATTGACCACGCTGTCCTACATGTTCAATTACCACACCCTGGGCAACACCGATCATGCGGCGGGCTATCACTGGATTAATTTCTTCCTGCATTGGGCCAACACCGTCCTCGTCTACTTTGCGGTGCTCGTGCTGATGGAGCGGCTCTGGCCGGCGTTCTTCGCCGCCGCTCTATTTGGCACACACCCGCTGGCCACCGAATCGGTCACGAACATCATTGGACGTTCCGACCTGTTTGCCACGCTGTTTTTGCTGGTTGGGTTCCTCTGTTACGTAAAGAGCACGACGACCGATCGCCAGCGCAAGTTATGGACCGGCCCCCAGGTCATCATGGCGGCGATTTCCACGGTGTTGGCGGGATTCATCCTACTCTGCTGGAAACTTCCTACCTGGGTTTCACCGACTTTGCTCAATTGGACCGCGATCACGATCGCTCTGGCGACGCTCGCCGCCACCACGTTGACGTTTGCGTGTCTCGTGGGTGGTTGGGCCAAACTCCCATCCCTGCTGCTCTTGTTGCTATCAACAGCCGTCGGCGTGTTCTGTAAGGAAACCGGGATCGTCGTACTCGGCGTATTGATGCTCTACGACTTCACCTTCCGACTCCACCGGAAACACCCGAATTGGCTCTTCAGTTTCATCTCGAATTTTTGGGAATTTGGACTAAAAGGTTACGTTGTCCTCGCTGCCCCGGTACTCGCGATGTTCTATACACGAAGTTGGGTTTTCGGGAATCTGCGACCGCCCGAGTTGCCTTGGGTGGACAATCCGCTGGTCCGCCCGGACGTTGGTTTTTGGCAGGCGCGCCTGACGGCAATCAAGGTTATCGGGAAATACTTCTGGCTGCTTGTCTGGCCACAGGTGCTCTCGTGCGATTATTCCTACAACCAGGTCCCGATCGTCAACTGGCACTTCAGCACGTTCGAAGACTGGAAAGCCATCATTGCGTTGATCTCGGTGGCGACCGTGCTACTCGTCGCGATCCGTAATTATCGCCGCAATAAACCCCTCTTCTTCTTCGTGTTTTTTTTCTTCGGGACCTTGCTACCCACGTCGAACCTGTTCCCGAAACTGGGCGAGCCGCTCTTTGAGAATTGGCACATCTTTAGTTGGCAAGTGTTCAATTGGCCCATCGTTAAAGAGACGTGGTGCATCGGCAGCATCATGGCGGAACGCTTCCTGTACATGCCGTTGATCGGGTTCGTCGGCTGCGTGGTGCTCGCCGTCTACGCGATCTGCCGTAACCTGATCCCGCAAATGGATGTCTCGGCGTGGGCGCAGCGCATCTGGCTGCAGGTCGTGGCGCGCACCGCCCTCAGCTTGATGGTCGTCGCGTACGGCGCGCGCTCGTTCTTGCGCAATCCTGACTGGGAGGATGATGAACGGCTGTGGACGAAAGCCGTCGAAGCCTGCCCGAACAGCTTCAAGACCCACAAGTCACTCGCCTTTGCGCTCTACGAGAAGGACCCCGAGGGCAAGAACATCGATCGCGTCATCGCGGAGGGTGAAAAGGCACGCGATGTCACGGACAAGACGCAGATCGTCCTCCTCCACCTCGGCGCCTACTACCGCATCAAGGGCGACACGCTCGCCCAGCGCGCTCCGGACGGCACCCTCGTGCCGACTCCCCAAAGCCTCCCGTGGTACCAGAAGTCCGTCGAAGCCCTCAGCGCAGCGGTGCCGCTGGACCACGAATTCAACGACGACAACCGCCGCAAGGAACTGAAGCGCGGCCGCAAACCCGACCAGATCCCGGATATCGGCAACCATGAGATTTACTGGAACCTCGGGCTTTCCTACATGCGCATGTCACAATACCAGCAGGCGCTCGATGCCTACACTGCCATGCGCCATCTGGCCCCCACGAATCCCGATGCCTACCTGAGCATCGCGTCGGTTTATCTCTCCACTGGACATTCCGAGGAAGCCGGCATCTCGTTGCTGGAAGCGCTGCTGCTCGACAGCAATCGCTCGGAGGCTCTGCGCTTGCTCGTGGACATTTACCGCCAAATCGACCATGAAGGATGTTCGGTGGTCATGTCCCAGGGACAACCACGACTCAATTCCGACTGCGCGATTGTCCACAATCATATCTGCTCCGCTTACTATGGGCTCATTCAGGTGTTTCTTGAAACCAGGCAGTTCGACATGGCGAAACAAACCAAACAAAATGCGCTGCAGGGCTACCACTGCCCGCCGGAATCGTTCCAGCAACTACTCCCAGAGCAACCAACCACAGTGAGTTCGAAATCATGATCAAAACCCTCTGCGGCCTCCTGGCCGCCTCCTTGCTTTTCTCCGTTGTGAAACCAACGCCGGCCGCTGGCGCAACCGGGCTCCCCCAGTCGCTAACACTCCAGGATTGCCTTGACCTGGCGATCAAACAGAATCCGTCGATCCTCAAGGCCCAACAAGAGATCCGCCGTACCCAGGGCGTCATCGTTGAGACACGCGCGCCGGCCGTGCCGCAGATCACCGCGTCCGGCTCCGGCGAGATGATCGCCAGGAGCGCGATTGATGCATTCCCATTCCCTGCGGGTTCCGGCGGTACCAATACCGTTTTTGGGAACCAAACACAGCCCTGGAGTGCGCAGGTCCAAATCTCGCAGCTGCTTTACCAAGGTGGACGCGTTAGTGCCGCTGTCCGCGCCGCAAAGCTGTCCGACCAGATCGCGGTGCTCGGTTTTCAAAAGGCTGTTGCCGATACCATTCTCGATGTACGGAAGGCGTTCTATCAAATCCTATTGAACAAGGCCATCGCTGAGGTCCGCGAGCAATCCGTCACACTGCTGGAACAACAACTCCTGGATGCCCAGTCGCGGTACGACGTGGGCGCCGTCCCGCGCTTCAACGTCCTGCGCGCCGAAGTCGAACTGGCCAACGCCAAGCCGCCGCTCATTCGTGCCCAGAACGACCTCCGCATCTCCAAGGAGTCCCTGGTGAAACTACTGGCCATCGATTCCACCACCCAAACGAACGATTTCACTCCGATTAATTTCGAGGGCACACTGGCTTACGAGCATCGCGCTTGGGATCTCCCTACCGCGCTGCAACAGGGGCTTGAGCATCGCCCGGAGTTGCTGCAAGCAGAACAACAAATCGGTGTCGCCAAGGCCAATGTCAAAGTCGCTTCTTCCGGCTACAAACCGGAAGCCTCCGTCTTCGGCAACTACGGTTGGCATGACGACACCTTCTTCAACAGTCCTGATGCTACTCGTGAAGGCTGGACAGCCGGTGCCAGCGTAACCTGGGCGCTTTTCGACGGCATGCTTACTCGCGGCAAAGTGAGCGAGGCGCGGGCACTACTTCAGGAGGCGAATCTCGACTATGCCGACACGCGCCGCCAGGTGGAACTCGATGTGCGCCAGGCCTACTCCGATTATCTTCAGACCATCGAACTGATCGAAGCCCAGAAGAAAACCGTGGAAGAAGCCGAGGAAAGTCTGCGGCTGGCCAGAGCCCGTTTCCAAGCCGGTACCGGCACGCAGTTGGACGTTCTCAGCGCCCAGACCGCGCTTACCGATGCCCGCTCCAATGAAGTCCAGGCACTCCACGACTACAATGTCGCCATCGCCACGCTGGAACGTGTCACCGGGATGACGGTGCGTGTGGCCAATTGATCCATGCAGTTCGAAACCTTCGCGCCGCTAAACCAACTCCCATTCGCTACCCACGCGTTCACGCTGCGCACGACAGAAGACACGAAGACCAACGATTTCGAGGGCCGCACGCTCGTGGCGCTGGGATTCTCCCCGACTCGCTTTGCCTCCGCCGAGCAAACCCACGGCAATGGCGTCGCGGTCATCTTTGAAACTACCGGCGAGCGCGTGCCGATGGTCGATGCGCTGGCAACATCCGTAAGAGGTTTGCCGCTGGTAATTCGCTGTGCCGACTGCGCCGCAGTCTTCATTGTCGACCGGCGGACACCAGCCATCGCCCTGGTGCATTCTGGCAGGAAGGGAACCATCGCCAACATCGTGGGAAGTACCGTGGTGACCATGCAACAGAAGTTTGGAACGGATCCCGCCGATTGCACCTCATTGATCAGTCCTTCCATCGGGCCGTGTCATTACGAAATGGATATCTGGAGTAGTGTTGAACAGCAATTGCGCCAGGCAGGTGTGAGCGATGTTCACAATCCCCGCGTGTGCACAGCCTGCCATCTCGACCACTATTTCTCTTACCGGGCTGAAAAAGGCCAAACGGGACGGATGCTCGCCGTCCTCGCCCTGAAATCACCATGAGCCTGCTGGTTCCGTCGCGGCGTTTCGATCCCATGGTCCCCGAGATCATGGATCGCCGAGGCAACGAACCCACGCTCCTGCGTGCCGACCTCCGCGTTCTCGAAGACGTCAACCGCTACCTCGGCGGCTACCGCATTCCATTGCTTTACTTGCAGAAGCTCTCGGACTCTCGAGATCGATCGAGAGCGTTAACAATTCTCGATCTTGCCACAGGCGCGGCTGATGTACCCCGCGCCATTGCCACTTGGGCCCGATCACAGCAGGTGGACGTTGCCATTACCGCTGTCGATGGCAATCCAGAGATTTTACGGATCGCGCGCGAAAATACAGCTGGCTGGCCTGAAATCCGCGTTGAGCAACAGGACCTCCTCGCGCTCCCCTATCCCGCCGCCAGCTTCGACGTGGTCCTCTGCTCGCTCGCGCTGCACCACTTTTCCGAGTTGGACGCAGTTGCAATCCTGCGACGCATCCGCGATATTGCGCGCGCCGGCTGGATCATCAACGACCTGCGGAGGAACCGGGTCGCAATCGGTTTGAGCAAGCTCATGGCGCACACGATCATCACCAACCCCATCGCGCGTTTTGACGCACCCGCCTCGTGCGAACGCGCCTTCACCATTGCCGAATGGCGTGCGATGGCCGCGCGCGCGGGCCTGGACCACTTTACCATCCGCCGCCACCGGTTCTTTCGCATGGTACTGGCAGGACGCAAATGAGCATTCGTACCGAGAATTCCATTCTCATCAAAGCCCCGCTCGAAAAGATCTTCGAGACCACGGCCAACCTGTTGCTCTGGCCCAAGGTACTCCCGCACTATCGGTGGATTCGCGTCCTCAACACCGGCGACGACGGCCTGATCGTCAAAATGGCAGCGCGCCGTGGCTGGGTGCCGATCCAGTGGACGTCTCGATTCCGCGTTGATCCGAATGCGCGCGAACTGCATTTCGAGCACCTCAAGGCGTTCACGCGCGGGATGCAGGTACTGTGGACGTATACACCCACGCCCGAGGGTGTGCGGATCACGATTTCCCATGAACTGGATCGCAACTCAGCTTTCGGTCGCTGGTTCGCGCACAACGTGTTGGGCGAAATGTTCATCCGGCCCGTGGCAACGCGCACCTTGTCGCAGTTCAAACAATACCTGGAACAGAACGGTGCCTGAATGCTCGTAACTTCAAGAGTCATGCCACACCATCGCGTCGTCGTCACCGGAATTGGGGCCCTTACCGCCATCGGCTGCGGCCGGGACGGGCTGTGGCGGGGAATCCAGCGTGGCAAGTCCGGGATTCGCCGCCTCACGCGCTTTGATGCCTCACGATTTGAGTCGCAGATTGCGGGCGAAGTGGACGAGTTCGATCCGCTGGCGTACTTCCCTGCGCGACGCGTGAAACGATTGGATCGTTTTGCGCAGTTCGCTTTGGTTGCGGCGAAGATGGCCCTCGAAGATTCGCAACAAGGCGGCCAACCTCTTTGCCCTGGAGACCCGCCCTTCCCGCAGATGGGCGTTTGCGCCGGCACGGCGCTCGGTGGTGTTGCCCTGGCCGAGCATCAACATGAGTTATTCATGCGTCAGGGAATCCGTGCCGTGAATCCGGCGCTCGCGTTCCTCGTATTCGGCGGCTCCGGCGGCTCTCACGTCGCCATCGAACTCGGCTTCACCGGCCCGGGTAGCACCAACTCGAATAGTTGTGGCTCGGGCGCAATTGCACTGGGTGAAGCGTTCCGCCACATCCAGGAGGGTCGCGCGGTGGCAATGGTCGCCGGCGCGGCCGAAGCGCCGCTGGCCCCGCTCACGTTTGGCGCTTTCGACGTGCTCCACGCGATGAGCAAAGGGAACGGCAACCCCGCCCGCGCCTGTCGCCCCTTCGATGCCACCCGCGACGGGTTTGTCATGGGTGAAGGCGCGGCGATGTTCATTCTGGAAGAGCGAGGTCACGCGCTGGCGCGCGGCGCGCACGTCTTCGCCGAAATCCTCGGGTACGCCTGCAACAACGATGCCCACCATATGCTCGCGCCCCGTCCCGACGGCTCCTGCGCGGCGCGTTGCATCCACGACACGCTGGTGGATGCGCGTGTGTCTCCTCAACACATCGATTACATCAACGCCCACGCGACCGGTACGCCACTTGGGGATGCCGCGGAGACGCTGGCCATCCAGCAGGTTTTCGGGGTCCGCGCCCGACAGATTCCGGTTAGCTCCACCAAACCGTTCCATGCCCACCCGCTCGGCGCATCAGGGGCGATCGAGATCGCCATTTGCTGCCTGGCGCTGGAACACAATTATCTCCCGCCGACGCTCAACCTGACGCACGGGGATCCCGAGTGCGACCTCGACTGCATTCCCAATGCGGGCCGCAATGCGCGTGTGAGTTGCATCCTTTCCAACAGTTTCGGTTTCGGCGGAATCAACGCCAGCATCATCCTCGCCCGCCATGAGTGATTTCGACGTGATCGTGATCGGCGGCGGGCCGGGCGGGGCGGCCACCGCCGCGTTGTGTACCCGGCGCGGTTTGCGCGTCGCGCTTTTTGAGCGCGCCCGATTCCCACGCCACAAAGTTTGTGGGGACGTCATCAACCCGAACTGCTGGCCCGTGCTCGAAAACCTTGGCATCGCAGAAAGAATTCGCGCGCTGCCGCATCATGAAATTGAGGCCGCGGTATTCACGGCGCCCGCAGGCAGGGTGGTCAACGTTCCCATGCCGCGCGGAGCGGCTGCCATTCGTCGCAGTTTATTCGACCAGGTATTGTTGGAGCACGCCAGGGTCTGCGGTGTCCAGGTTTTCGAGGATGAAACCGTCCGTGAAATAACATCGGAGAGACGGGTTGTGACCAGCACGGGATGTTATCGCGCGAGGAAGGGCATCATCGGCGCCGATGGGCGGCATTCAATGACGGCGCGGAGCGCGGGTCTCGTTCGCAAGCCTCCTGAAAGGAATGGTCACATCGCATTCCAGGCCCACTTTCGCGCACCAGCGGCTTTGGACCAGCGCGTCCAACTTCATCTCTTTCGGGGGGGTTACTGTGGGTTGGTACGCGTGGATGGCGAGCGGGCGAATCTCTGTATCGTGACCGACCGGCGCGGTGCACGGTTCCACAACGACTGCGAGGCGCTTTTCGGGCATACCGTCTCCCGGAACTCGCATTTCCAGAATCTGGGCATCAATCCCGAACCGATCGAGCCACTGCAAAGCGCGCATCCGTTGCGCGGGCCAATGAACATCGCGGCCCGGAACGGTGTTTTTCTCGTCGGTGACGCGTTGCGCGTGATGGAACCCTTCACGGGCCAGGGGATTCTCTTTGCCCTGCGGACGGCGGAGATCGCAGCGCAGTCCATCTGCGGCCTCTCGCAACCCGAAAGGAATTATGTCGCGGGCGTTGCCACGCTCTACCAGCGGCGCGGACGGACGAACGAATGGCTCCATCGCGTGATGTATCGCGAGCGCGCGGCCCGCGCCATCATCCCGCTGGTTCGCCGCCTGCCCGGGCTGGCTGGCTGGCTGGCTGACAACGTTCTTGGCGAAGAGCGGCGCTTTCGGTAGGCTGCGTTCACAATGAATCAAAGCACCAGCAACCGCGCCGTCTTTCTCGACCGCGACGGCACGATCATGGAGGACTCGAATTACGTCGGCGACGTCGAGCGCGTCCTGGTGATTCCCAGCGCCGCTGCAGCGCTCCGTCGATTGCAAGAGGCCGGTTACAAGCTTTTCATCATCACCAACCAATCCGGCGTGGGACGCGGGTACTTCACTCGCGAAGCTGTCGAATCGATCCACGCGCACCTCGACGAGTATTTTGGCAAGCATCACGTGCATTTTGATCGTTACTACGTTTGTCCGCATCACCCCGAGGATAATTGTGACTGCCGCAAACCGAAGCCCAAGTTTCTGCGCGACGCAGCACGTGAATACGGGCTCGATTTGTCGCGCTGCTTTATGGTTGGCGACCGCGCCAGCGACATCCAGGCTGGCATTAATGCGGGCGTATCGACCGTTCTCGTGCTCACCGGCGTCGGTCACGAGACGCTGGCAAAGCGGGAGGTCAAACCCGACCACGTAGCCGAGGATATCGGCGCGGCGGCATCCTGGATCCTGAAGGGCAAACCGTGAACCACCGCGCATCCCACCCAGTTTCTGGTCTGAGGTCCCGCTTTTTACATGGTTGCAGTCCGTCGCGTTTTGGGGGATGGTATGTGCCATAGATGCAGCCGATGAAAGCCCTGCGCGAACCCGATCGCATCGCCCTCGCCAAGCTGTTGGCGGACCAGGATCCACGCCAGTTACAACTGGTGCAGGAGAAGTTGGCGGAACGGGGCACGGAAGGCATCACCTTCCTGGAATCCGTGGTGCTCGATGGCGAACCCGCAGCCCAACGCAATGCGCAGTTGATGTTGCGCTCGCTTCGTGAAACGGTGGCCTGGGAGGGACTGGCGAAGTTTTGCGCGACGTGCGGGAGCCATTTTGACCTGGAAGTCGCGTGCTGGCTGGTGGCCAAGACCCGCTACCCGGAGATGGACGAAGTCGCCTATCGCACCCGGCTCGACCAGATGGCGCAAGAGTTACGCGAGCGGTTGACCGGGCGCGAGACACCGCGGTCCACCATCGAGGTCTGCAACCACTATCTTTTCCGTACGCTCGGCTTCCGCGGCAATCGGCAGGATTACTACGACCCGGATAATTCCTATCTCAATCGCGTCCTGGACCGTCGCATCGGGATTCCCATCAGCCTGTCGGTTCTCTACCTGCTGCTGGCGCGGCGGCTGCGTATTCCACTGATCGGCATCAACATGCCCGCGCATTTCCTCCTCAAATGGCAGTCAGCCACCGTAAGCTTTTTCTTCGATCCCTTCCATGAGGGCGAGTTACTGGATGAGGACGATTGCCGCGAACTGTGCAAACGACTGGGTGTGGTATTTAACCCTGTTTTCCTGACACCGACCACGCCGCAAATCATCCTGCTGCGGATGTGCAACAATCTCCACGCGATCTACACCGAGCGCGAGCCTGCCCGTGCGGAACAGTTTGGAAGGTTCGCTGCATTGTTGTCCCACCCGTAAGTTCTGGCGACAATTACCGCGACCGGTGATGCTCTCGTCGAGAAGAAGAACTGAAGCTTCGAACAAGGCGCTTGCTAAGGGCTGGTGATGGTGAGCTTCAACTTCCCTATGTTGCCAGCAGACCCTTCAACAACGATGAAAAATGTGTTCACGCCATCCGTCCGGAAGTTGAGTGTCTCGCCGGTGATACCGAGGTTGTTGGTACACGAGACTGCAACCAGATTACTGCAGTTGCCTTCCCAGACAGAAATCATGGAGTCAAAGTTGGCTTTGGACGCGGTGACCGTAAATGAACGGTTCGCCACACCGACATCCGGCAATATTTTCCAGCAGGCATCCGGCCCACCCGTTCCACAAGTTGGACTTGGGAATGCGTTCGTGAAGCTGCTCAGATTGACCGACTTGGTGAATACCGCGCTGGAGAAGGATCCGGCGGAACTGGGAAACGCCACCGTCGCCGCCGCCGCGCAACTGTTATTCACACCAGGGCACGTGGCTTGCGTCGTTGGGTCATGCGCCAGGCTCTTTAACACTTTGGTGCTCGTTGCCGAACATTCCACGAGGCCTGCTGGAAAATTGTTCGTTTCGCCGCCGCTATTGAATTTTTTGAGCAACGCCGTCATGCTGGTGATCGCCACCGGATCCTCACCGGCCGCCACCTGACGGGCCTGGTCAATCAAGTTCGCTGCGAAGGTCACATTTGTGTGTGCGTTCACATAAGACACCTGCCCCGGTTGCGTGCCGAACAGCTGGACGTTGGCAATTGCCGCAATTAATTCCACCGCCAACTGTTTCCTCTTCACGCATACGCCCGACGCTTTGGACCGGCTACTCTGCGTCCCGCCGATTTCGCCCGTAAAGCCGGTGGATTTCCAATAGAGACCAAGCGCTTCCAGCGTTGCATCTTCGCTATCCTCGACATTGTCGCCATTCGAAAAGCCATTCGGCAAGGTGATAAAACCAAGATTCATGACACCGCAGTTGGCGTCGATACCCCGGCGCAAGGTAACGCAATTCGTATCACTGCTCTCCTGGTGCGTGAACCAGAAACGCGACGGGCGGGTAATATAGCCGACATTATTGGTGCTCGTGGTGATGGGGGTCAGGAACAAAGACGCTGATACCGTGGCGGAAGCACCAGCGTCGATCACCAGGGCGGTTCCGCTGTTGTGACCGAAAAAGTAACTTACAGCACAATCTCCTCCACCGGGAGTGCAAGCGGAGTTGACCGTGGCAATGTCCAGAGTCGGATTTATCGTGTAATCAAACGCCGTTCCAAACGCATTCGGCCAACAAACGTACTGCAATAAATCCGGCGGCGTCGGCAATGGAACGACGGTGTTCGGCCCGACGACAGTCCCGAAGATATTGAACGTGGGGGGGTGAGGATTACGGTCGTTATCCACCATGAGGTACGCCTCGAACGTTGGATCATTGAACTGGGTCTCCGTGGTAAGGACATTGCAATTGGCGGAGACCAGTGCGATCGAATTTACCGGCGTAAACGTAGGTCCATCGTCAATGCCAATCTGGTAGTCCCAAAAGTAGCGAACACCAGCGCTCAAGGAATTAGACCCGTTGTTGATGATCGTGGTCGCAACTTCAATTGTCGAATCCTCAAAGGTCGTCCCGTTGACCTGGACATCCTGAACAATCGTCATGGCATCCGAACTATTTGACCCACCCGGCAATGTGTAGGTGGTTCGAAATCCGGTGGAGCCCAGCGGGGTTACAACGCCGAACGGATCCAGGAAAACCGTTGTGTTTGCACCTGATTTCCCGGGTGATTGAGTATAGTCCGTATTGCTGGAATAGGAACGAATCGTGTTGAACGAAGTGTCCGGCACGCCATTGCCAAAGAGCACGTTCAAACCAGGGCCCGCAGGATGCGAAGGTCCGGTCGTCGCCGTGTAGAGCCCGACACCCGAGCCCGTCGTGTCCTGCACAAATACCTGGTAAAACGCATTTCCCGCGGACACGATGGCCTGCGCCGAAGGAGCCGTCAGGGCAAAACACGCGAATACGAGCAGGCCTCTCCACGCCAATCGTCCCAGCAAACTCCAACTACTATTCTCTCTGTATTCCGTTCGCATAACTCACTTCTTCCAGCTCTTCGTCACCAAAAATCAGAAGCTCCTCACGGACATCTTCACATTACCGAAGGCGCCGCCCGAACCCTCAATGACAATGAAAAACGTGTTCACGCCGTCGGTCGTAAATGTTAGCTGTTCGCCGCTCCCCAGGACATTGTCTGCACACGCCACCGGGGTCAGATTGCTGCAAGTGCCCGACCAAATCGAGAGAACCGTATCAAAATTGCTGCCCTGGGTGGAAACACTAAATTGTCGCCCGTTGGCGGCCACTGGCGGACTTACTTGCCAAACGGCATCACGTCCGCCAACGTTACAAGCAGGGCTTGGGATGTCATCGTGAAAACCGGCAAGGCTAACGGAGTCGTTGAAGACCGGGTTTTCATCCGAAAACACGATCGTCTTGGCTGCGAGGCACGTGTCGTTTATGCCGGGACAGGTATCCTGCAGCATGGGATCGCGCGAAATCGGTTTTAGTATCTTGGACGGCTGGGCCGAACACTCCTCCAGGCCATTGGGTAGATTGTTTGTTTGACCACTGCTATTGAATTTCTTGAGCAGCGCCGTCATGCTGCGAACAGCCGCAACATCGAAGCCGGCGGCCGCCGTGCGGGCCTGCGAGATCAAGTCACCCGGAAAATTCGTGACGGTGTGCCCGTTAACATAGGTCGCATTCGGGGGAAAAGTGCCCAGCAATGTGGTGTTGGCGATGGCGGCGATCAGTTCAACGGCCAACTGCTTGCGAGCGACGCACAGACCCGATGACTTCAAACCCAGGCTCTGCGTTCCGCTGGGTTCACCGGTCTTACCGGCCCCTCTCCAGTAAAACCCAAGCGCTTCGATGAAGGCGTCGGTACCGTCAATGACGTTGTCCGAATTGCGGTTGGCCGTGGCCAGCGTGACAAATCCCAGGTCGAGCACGCCCCCATTAAAGTTGATCGCACCCAACAAGGTGGCACAATTCGCATCGGACGAGAATCCATGCGTAAACCAGAAGCGGGACGTACGGGTAACAACCTGGGAACTCGCGACGCTGCTCAGGCTGACGTTCAGCGCACTCAACACCGTCCCGATGGGATTACCGAACGCGTTCCCGGAACTATCACCGGCAAAGAGGAGCCCCACAGCGTTGTTGTTCGCATCGACAATCGGCGAGCCGGAATCTCCGGGCGCGCCAAACGCGGACGAGGGTGCAGATGGCGCGACCATGATCTGGTTGTTGAAAGTAGCGATCCCACAACTGGTGGCGCAGGGAGCCGATTCGGAGTAGTCAATGTTGACGGTCAGGTTGACCGCCGTAACCGTCCCCTGGGTGCAATTGCTGGTACGGCCGTTCTTTTGGACGACTTGTCCCACGAAGGCCGGGACCACGTTGTTCACCTGCGAGCCCAGATTGAGAATGTTGGCCGATATGGCCGAATCGGAACTCTGCACAAACCCGCAATCTACCAGATTGGCCGCGCCTCCGAAAGTTATGGGCACGGTGCGGTTCAGGACTCCGATGTTCTGGGCCGCGCCGCAGTTGTTATCCACAGCACCGGGTTGATACTGGACGGTGCCGATCGGCGCCGTACTGGGACAACCGTCCGTGCCGTGGCCCACGACGTGGTTATTACTTATCCAGCCAACCCTTCCCGAGGAATTGTCGCGGACTTTGAACCCGATCGTGCCGCTGGCACAACAGGCGCCGCTATCGAACAGCAGTATGTTCCCCGCCGAGACTCCAAGCGGAATGGGAAGTGGGTACGCAGACTGGGGGTTAAGGCCGGTGCATGGAAGAGCATGGACAGTCCCTACCGCCTGGACCGTCACCGGAAACTCATCCAAAGTCGTCGGCAATTGCGCCGCGCGATTCGTGCTATCGACCAACACGGTAATTGCCAGGGTCCCATTCGTCTCGCCAACGCCGACCCCGAACACACCCTGGCCCGCGAGAATCGCCGATTGGTTCGCTTGCTGGACGGCCACCGCCCGCGCAAGCTCTGTCTTGCTGTAAAACGGCACCTGAGATTGCGCGAAGGAGCCAGATCCCGCAGACCCAACCACCGCGCCGATTAAAGAAACGCGCAGCCAAAAGCTCGCAATACGATTCAGACTTATGCCAGCCAATCTTCTCATAGCTCGAACGCTTTTTTCATTATGGAACAGTCCACCCTCAGGTTGCACTGAGTCTGACTTCCCTGCCATCACCTCTACCGGGGCAATTGTTGTCCAGCCCGTAGCCTACTTCGCGATTACAGTGGCCTTCACGACGTCTACTTTTGTCGGGTCGCTGACGGAAGCGAAAGTGAGTGTGAAGGTATCCGTCGCACCCTTGCCCACCAAAGTCTTGTCCGCGAACACCTCGATACGAATCATGGTGGCGGGGCTGATGGTCGCCCCGGGCGCCAACGTGCTGGTCGAAAAGACACCGGATTCGACGGCTGAAGTCACCTCGACGCTATCGTTGGGGACGGCTCCCAGGAAGTAATGCACTGTAAAGCCTGTGGAACCGCTGTCGCCCTGCACGGTAAACCGATCGGACGTCGTGCCGATATTTTGCAAGCTCACGAAGAACTTCAAACCACTGCGCGCGCCCCGGCGAATCGGTTTTGTGATTTCCTGCCCAGCGCCGTTGCTATTTTCGATCCCAGCGCCAACCATTCTCTTTACTTTGACTGTCTTCCCAATCGCGGCGTCCGGCTGACTGAGTGCGCCATTGCCGATCAACGGCAGCAGTTGCGGGCTACCGGAAGCATTGTCCACGAACCCCAGGTTTGCCGACCGTGAGCCACCAGCGGTTGGCGCAAACTGCAAGCTGATCACGCACGTACCGCCCGTGGCAACAGAACCACAGGGGGCGGAGTTGGTTATGAAATCCCCAGGATTCGCACCGGTAAGCGTCAGACTGCTGTTCGTCAGCACGGCCGTCCCGCAGTTGGTGATGGTCACGCTCACCACCGAACCGGTGGAGCCAACAGCGACACCCCCAAAATCAATCGAGCTACTGCTGAAGCAGATTGAGGGCAAAAGCGCCGCTCCGACGCCGGACAGGGGTATGATTGTCGGGCTTCCTGTCGCGTCGTGCGCGATCAAAAGGTTTGCCTTCCGCGATCCGACTGCCTGTGGATTGAACTGGATAGCAATCGTGCAGGTGCTCCCCGGCGTGATCGTAGAAGGGGCAGCGCAAGTTGTGCCGGCTCCGAAGGAGAAGTCGTTCGATCCAGATCCGCTAATGGTTATGCTGGCAATGTTCAAATCCGCCGAACCGCAATTGGTGAGCGTGATGGTTTGCACCGCGCTGGTCGTGGTGAGCAATTGATTTCCGAAGTCAAGCGTGCCGCTCGAACTCAAACAGACGATTGGCGCTGCTGCCGTTGCAGTTCCATTGAGTGGCACAACGCGCGGGCTGCCGGTGGCGTCATCGGTGAAGACCAGATTCGCCTGCCGCGATCCCACCGGGCCAACCTGCGGGGTGAAGACCACGGTGACAAAACAATTCTGGCTCGGCGTAAGAACACTCCCCTCACAGGTCTCGGAAGTCACCGAGAAATCGGCGGCATCCGGGCCGGTAATCGACAAATTCGAAATCTGGACGGGTACGGTGGAGCCGTTGCGATAAGTAGCTGTTTGCGGGCTGCTGGTCGTCAATATGACCTGCTGGCCGAAGGTGAGGCTGCTCGGCGTGATTGTTATCGGGGAGGCCGACGCGCTCACGTTCAGCACGAAATTGCCACCCGATCCATTGTTCAGGGGTTCCGCCACAACATAATAGTCGTTCGAGCCATCCGCGGTAAACGACACCTGCGAATTGAATCCTCCATTGGTCGAGACGAGCTCTGTCAGCGCGCCGCAATTTCCCCGAACAAACACGGTCTGTGGGAGGACTTGGACGTTCCACACGGACAAGATTGTGTTGAAAGCGCTTCCCTGGGTATTGACGGTGAACGTTGTTCCCGGCGTGGGTTGGACGATTCTAAAGAATTCTTCCACACCACCTCGTCCCGCGCTAGGACTTGGCATGGTATTGCCGGTATATACCGCTTTCGAGAGCGTGTTTGAGAAGCTTGTCGGGAACTGGGTGAGGAGGAGCGCCGTCTGACAGGAATTGTTCGTCTTTAGATTCGGAATGTCGGATAAGGTATTCGTCGCCGCGTTGTAAACGATGAGCGCGAAGTCCTGATCATTGCTGCCGCCCACGTTCGGAACGCCGTCGCCGGCGATATTCTTCGCGCGTACGATTATGCTCCACGCGCCGGTCTGGCCTGCAGGCAGAAAGACGCTCTCCATGTTGTTGACGTCGTCAAACGCGCCGCCGGGCACTGAGTGATCCTCGGAAAATACATTCCCTTTGTAGGTCACTCCGCCAACGGTTACCTGCAAATCCAGATCATTCACCAGCTCCGAGCTGGCATTTTGCGCCCCTGGAGCATCGACCCAGGCCAACGTCACGCGGAATGGCAGACTGGGATCGAGGACTTGACCGCTGGCTTCGTAGCTTTGGCCCGATTGGCTGAAGTACGTCTGCTGGGGAGAGGGATTGGTCGTGATCAATGCCACGTCGATTGCCCGGGGCGTCGATTCGTCACGGATCATCCGCCCAGCGCCGTCGAACATACGCGCCAAATCCAGTTCGCCCATGCCCTGAGCGATGGAGGGCAGCGTGTCAGTAGCGCCGGTCTGAGGATTGGTGAGCGGCATATAGCGCGCCGAGTTGCACACGTACGCTTTCGCCATAGCCGGGCTCGGCTGCAATAGCGCCTGTCCCACTTCGTTGGTCAGACGATGTTGGAAATACCACCAAAGTAGTTGGATGGCTCCGGAAACCGCAGGTGCGGCGTAACTACTGCCGGAATTGCAGTCGTATAGTTGACCGCCTACGGCAGAGCCACTAGTCTGCACAAACCCCTGACTGAGATTTGGGAAGAAATTGGTAAAAGGCTGGGGTGGCACACAGTAAAGATTCGTGACCTGACTGGAAAAGATAAAGTTACCCCCAGGATTCCCATTCGGGTCTAGGTTTACCACGGGTACAATTCCGAGTACTGGATCGATTGCGCCCGCCAAGAGCGACCTCGCGGCATAGATTGAGGAGCCCGGCGCTACAATTTCGGGTTTGATCCGCCCATCAAGGGTTGGCCCGAACGCTGAATCTTGCCACATGTCGAATGAATTATCTTCATTGACTATTACGTCACAGCCGCTGCCATCCAACCGCACGCTCTCGGAAGCAGTGACCGTGATGACATTCTTGGCCGTTGCCGGAGGAGTAATACGAAGGTCCCCAAACCCGCCGTTAATTCCGGCCACGCCGGCGTCGCTAAGAATGGAAGCGCCGGCAAAAACTATGATAAACTCCTGATTCAACGGCGATGGGCCGGGAGTCCCGTTGGTGTTTCCTCCATTTCCCAAATTCCCCGCCAACAGTGCATCACGAACACCTATGTCATATGCTTGCGACTCAGCGCTGTACGCCCCGCCGTTTGAACCGTTTGTATTTATGTCGTCGCCCCAACTGTTGTTCTGAATGCGCCCTCCCGCCGAATAAGCTGCGAAGAAGACCAGCGGAAAAGAACCATTCATGCAGGGAGTAATCTGTTGCGGATTGGGCAAGAAACGCACATGAGGTGGATTGCCGGTAGTGTCCGCAGACTGCCTCCAGATGCGTGAGCTGCCGATCAGTCCAAACGGCGAAACGCCCAGCCCAAGACGGAACCCACTCGGGTCTTGATGAACGGAATCAAATATCTGTGTGACGATCACCTCTGTTGGAAGCGGAATGTTCACCGGAAACGACCCTGCGCTCGTGCAGTTGAAAATAATATCTGTCGTAAGGTTGCACGGCTGTGTGTCCAGGACAAAGGTGTTTGTCACGGCACCAGCGCCCGCGCAAACGTTCGTGACGCTAAACACTTGCGTTACGATTGTCGAAAAGATGGAAAACTGATTAAAATCGTTCGTCGCAACGTCAAATCCGGCAATAACCGATGCGACCCGTGTTCCGTGGTCGTAGAAGTCCTCCGTACCAAAAAAGTTGTTGTTCAATGCCGCGCATCCCGAATCTCCCGAGGAACCAACGAAATATCCCCCGAGGCCGGGCTCCGCGTAGGCTACGTGACCTATAAGCGAAGGCTGGACAATATTGCCGGTAAGAGGGTTGATTACATCAATACCCGTGTCCGCGACGTCGACAATCGCATAGGTGAACGGGTCGAAGAACGAACTCAGCCCGCCCCCGACCGAGTTAACCAGGAAATCCAGGTAGTTGGTAATGCCCATGGTGGTCGATGGCCCGTTACCAAGACCGTTGGTCTGCCCGGCGAGAATGAGATCCTGAACTTCGTCGAACCGCACTTTCCGCTCGACTTGCTCAATCCAGATTACGTCCGATAGTTCCGCAATCTGGGAAATAGCGGACGGCAATACTTCCATTTCATAAGTCTTTTGTCCGGTGTGCGTCATGGTCGACGCGACATCTCCCATGGCAATGACCTTACTGGCCGCATGCGTCTCCGCGAAGCGATCGACCGCAGTCACCCGTACCTTGATCGGATCCGTCCCGGAAGCGGCCAGAAGACTGCGTGGCATTTTATAATACGGATGATAGGCCCCAACCCACTGAATCGAGCCGCTTGGCCCGCGCATCACTTCCAGTTTTCTCTCGACCGTGGCATCCATCAAAACCAGGTAGGCGTTGTTGGGTACATAAGAGATGATCTGCGCACCGCTCGATCTGAGTAGTTGCAGCCACTCGGGGGTCACGGAACCGCGAAATTGCACCAGGCGCAGGTGCTTGCCGGGGCCCTCTTCCTCGCGAAGATTGGCCGGAACGGTCGGCTCGCCAGAAAGCGTATCAATGGATGTGCCGTTCAACTGGATGCGGTTAAAACGGCTATCCTTGACGGCCCGATCCCCGTAAAGCTGTGTCAACTGTTCGACCTGAGCGTCAGTCGCTTCTACCAACCAGTAGGAACCGTAGTTCTTGACCTTCTGGATGCCCTTCTCTTTGAGCTGGTCGATTTTTTCGTCCCCAGTCGGGTAGATGATGACTTTGTTGTCTGCGCTCTGGTAAATGGAGATCTTGTTGTCCGTCGTGGCAACAGTCACAGCCCGACCGTGACGCGCCATAAGGAAAAGACCCGCCATGCCTGCAAGGGCAAACAACCACATTCTGGAAAATTTCATCACTCGACTCTCCTCCATCCTACCTATCGTTCGGAAAGATTGGCTGGTAAACCACAAGCTATCAAAAGGGGTTTTGCGATTGCAACCAGAATGTTTGGTAAAATGTCCGGGTTGTTAGACGACCTTGAAAAACCGTGGCAAAACGTCGAGTCTCCAACCCGTCTATCGGAGAACCAGTTGCGGACGGCCAATGATCACGCGGCTCGCGCCCGGAGAGAAATTCGCGCTCACCCGTCGTGTTTCACGCCACCACGCAAATCTCTCGCGTAATAAACTCTCATCGTCAACCGCCGCCTCGACCCGCGCTTGCGGCCACGGGTCATGCTTCACCCGAAACATTCGCCGCAGCGCGTGCCATTGCGTGAAAGCCACGTACCGTTCCAGCAGGAATTCGTCGAGACTGCCACGTTCACAAGGGGCGAAACATTTCGCGGCGTCCCGTTCAGTTTGGTATGAGAACGCCGTCTCGCGGCCCGTCACGCGACCGCGCATCATCCGCTGACCATGCTCGTACTCAATATTCCCGAATCGATACGGCAACCCGAAGAGCGGCGGCCCCAACCAGGTCGCGATCCGTTTCGGTACCCACTCCGCGAGAAAAAAGATCCCCGGTTCACCCCCGTGCTGCACATACGTGCGCACATTTAAGAACTCATGGTTCGCGAACCAGCGCCCCACCCAGTTTGTCAGGTTCCCGCCGAAGGCAAACCGCAATCGCTCCTGCGAAAATGCCACCACGCTCACGTGCGCCTTCCCGTCGCGCAGATCCAACGGAAACGGCACCTCCGCCTGCAACCGCGCCGGCTCCACTTCATAATGTATGAACAACACACTCATCCACGAACCTTGGAAGAGCCCAAGCATCACGCACCCCACGCCGCCATTCCATACGCCACCGCCATCCCGCCGTACATGATCACCAAGAAAAGGTGCACCATCGTCCGAAACATGTCGTGTCGCCAATGACTGACGCTGTAGTACGCCAATTGGATGAACACGCGCAGACCCCAAAAGACGGCGATGATCGCAGCCAGCCAGGTGGCTGCCGGATCTGTTCTCGCCGCCATGGGGACGGCAAATCTTAATGTCATTATCCCAAAGCTCGCCAAGGTGAACGAAATGAACCACACGTGTACTTGAAAAACCTCGCGCATCAGGAGCGGGAGTCGCCCCAACTGCTCCCTCCATTGGAGAAGTCGCACCAATCCCAGATTCAGCGCCGCCACCCCCAGTTGTGCAATCGCCGCTACCTCAAGCCAACGTTGCAGATGAATCGTCATCATTGGGCCTCCTTTCTCAGTAGCCACGCCCGTACGAAAGGCGTCTTGGGAAATTCCCTCTCCACCGTGAATCCCGCCTCGCGGATTTGCGCCTCCCATTCTCGCCGCGGCAGGAAGTGCCAGAACCCGGGACCGAACGCCAGAAAGTTCCAGCCGTCGCGCAAGTGCTCAACCAATAGCAGACATCCGCCCCGCGCCAGCACGCGGTGCAACTCCCGAAACAAGTCGGTTCGCGCCAGGGGATGTCTTAGTTCGTGCGCCGCAAACAACATGAATACCGCGTCCATCTGCTCGTCCCGCGCGGGCAGTGAATCGCATCGCGCGCGCACCGCCTCAGGCGCCCCCGTTTCATAACGCCGTGCGCGCAGGAGCGACGCTTCGGTCATCTCTCCGTCGTCGAAGATATCCAGGGCAAGCCGCTCCGAGCGTGGAAAGATGCGGTCCAGCGGCGCCGTTGTCTCATCAAAGCCGCAATGGATATTCGCCCATCGCGTTGGCGGCGTCGGAAACAGCGGCTTTACCCATTCCCAGGTGGTTAGTCCCGACCGATCGTATATATAATGAGACGCCGCAAGCGAGGCCACCAACCAGTATCCGGCGAGACCGGTTCCCCATGCGAGGAACGCGCGGGGAATCACGGGCAATGGCAGGCACAACAAAACCCAACTGGCTGCGAGACAGACCAGTGTTCCCGCCACATATTGATGCCAATTGAACCAGGCAATCTCGATTACGCCCCGGTATCGATGTTGTTTCATGCGGAGCTCCTTTCCAGTGGATAACGTACGCCGCGACGCCACAAATAGGGCACGTTGGTCATATAAAACGCGCTCGCCAGAATCGGTTTTACCCCCCGCCAATGTGGCTGCATAAAGAACGTGTTCTCCAAAACCTCCACCGTAGCGAGTTGGGGTTTCCACTCTTCCCGTACCCCCTCGATGACAATTATCGAATGCGTCTGGGCCTCGTAATCAAATGTGAACGGCATCGGCCCGGCAAACCGTCGAGCCTCCGCAGGGCTCTTGAATGGGGAATCCACTGGCAAGGGTGCGGGATGAATGGACAAATCAGCGTCTACCCGTAAATCGGCCACACCGTTTGGGGTTCGCACATCGATCTCCAGTCGCTCCGGCTCTTCGCGCACCGTCACAATCGCCTCTTGGTAATTGTAGTGAGTGAGCAGATTCCCCATCACCCGCATCAGTTGACTGTTGGTGTCGCTACGCAGGATCCGCAATCCCCGGAGCGTGTGGCCGTTTGACATCCGATACTTCGCGAAAACGCGATACCCACTGAGGAAGAAATCTCGCCCTAACAACGGCGGCAAACAGGCGGGGCGCAGCGCCCTCGTTTGCACCATCGCGATCGCCACCAAACCGAACCCGCGGTGCGTGTCCGGTATCAGCCCTGGCGGAAGCAGCCCGAGCAATGACTCTTGCGGGACGGCGTAGGTCAGTACCAGCGTATGACGGAAGAACGCCCGTACCGGAAATGGATGCCGTTGCCATGTATGCCGCATTAGCACAACCACCTCCGCGTCAGACTCCGCAGCTTGCGCCGCTTGTGGGTGGTCGGCGAACAATACCTTCCTGCCGCAACCCGGCTGTAACCGCATTCCAACAGCCCCAGGACACCCGGGATGCGACTCACAGCCCACAAGGGCCTGGCCCACCAGATTTGTCGCGCGAGGTAAACCACCGCGCGGGCGCCGCCGATTACCTCGCCAGAATTGGTCACCAGTTTCATCTCGTCCGCCGGTTCCGACAGCGGGGCGAACCGGAATCCGCGCTTTCCGAGCCACCGCTCGCCGCGGCGAGCCCAGGTCGTGCAGAACCGGCACTGGGCATCGTAGAACACACATCCGCCACTTGTGTCAGTTATTTCTGTAATTACAGAATTCATGATCCAAAAAAAGTTTAGCCCAATAGGGCCGCGACCTTTCCGCCCATCTTCATTAACTTCCGCAACGTCGCTGGCGGGAGTTTTCCAACGTCCGCGTAACAGGCCGAGGCGGCCTCGAAGAATTCGAGCATCTTTGCCAGTTGTTCCCGCGCGTGTTCATCCTCTTTGCCCCCCGCCCTTCCCTGCTCGACGGCTTCCCGCAACAAGCCCATTGTCGGCTCCACTTCGCGCCGCATGCGCTCGTGGATCACAATCTGGAAAAGCGCCCAGACGTCCTTGTGGGTCTCGAAATGATCGCGCCGATCTCCCAGGACGTGTTGCACTTTCACCAAGCCCCAATTCTGCAACTCTTTCAGACTGGTGCTGACGTTGGAGCGGGCCACGGACAACGTCAGGGAAATCTCTTCCGCGTTAAGCGGCTTCGGTGAGACAAACAGCAAGGCGTGCACCTGGGCCACCGTGCGGTTGATTCCCCAGCGGGTCCCCATCTCCCCCCAGTGCAGGATGAACTTTCTCGTTAGCGGTGTCAGCTTCATTTCTGTTATGACAGAAATTACAGAATTAAACGCAGAATGTCAAGCGGATTGTTCGGGACGACACCGCGCCCTTCCCTTTTCTGCTTCCTTGCGCGAGCCCCCGGAGGTTTAATGAATCTGGAAGGGCTAAAAAACATCAATAAAGGAGCGCATCGTGCAATTGAATCCCTATCTGAGTTTCAACGGTCAGTGTGAGGCGGCGTTTAAGTTCTATGAGCGGTGCCTCGGCGGCAAGATTGTATTCACCATGACCTACGGGGAGTCGCCGATGGCGGATAAAGTCCCGGCCGATTGGGGCAAGAAGATCCTTCACGTCCGCCTGATGGTGGGCGACCAGGCGTTGATGGGTGCTGACGCACCGCCGAAACACTATGAGAAGCCGCAAGGCTTCTCCGTGACAATCGCCGTTGACGACCCGGCCGATGCCGAACGCATCTTCCACGCCTTGTCGGAAAAAGGGACGGTGTCCATGCCCATACAAAAGACCTTCTGGGCCCAACGTTTCGGCATGTTGGTGGATCAATTCGGCATCCCGTGGATGATTAACTGCGAGGAAGCTCACTAATTCCGCGCATATGAATGTTTTCACGACAGACCACCCTCTCATTTCACAGGCGCAACACGCTGATAGCAGGAAAGCTGCATTGCTCTTGCATTTCGGGATCATGCTTCTCGTTGCATTAATCCTTTGGCCGTTCTTCTTCTGTTTTCTTTGGTTTGCAGTGGTGATCGACAATAATGACACGACAGGTGCTCCAGATCCTTCTTTTTGGATGCTTTTCTTGGGAGCAGTCATTGGAAGCATTCTCTTGGCATTCATCAGCGTGGCTCTGCATCGGCTGTTTGCGTGGCTTTTGGGAAGATTTTGGAAGAGGCGTCTGATACCGTCGTCGTAAGGCACTACTTCGGCAGGGTGAAGACGACGCTCATTGGGGCGTTCGCGTTGGTTGCGGTGCCAATCCACGATACCAATGGGGCCACGTCCCCCGATACCGTCGCCGTGGTGTCTGGAACGCTGCGGACAATCACGCCACCGGGCGGCAATGCGATCGCGCGCGCGTAAACCGCGTTCGGGGTTCGCGGAAAACGGCCGAGACCGGCTTGCGCTTTTCCATCCTTGCCGATGTTGACCGGTGCGCGCCGTCGCTCGACGCGCACCACTAACTGCGTTTCACCGGGCGCAATCGGACTCTTGAGATGCAGGGTCACGGGTGGGTTTCGCCCTCGTCCCGGCACGCGCACGATTGTGAACGGAATCGGTCCGCCATCGGTCGCGTAAAAACCAACAAATCGCCTTTCATCACCGCCGATGGAGGCCTGGATGTTATTGAGCGGATTGAAGCCCTGGTTCACCACCGGCTCCGTGGCGATGGACACGGCGTTGGTTGCGTCGGTTTCGAGCGCCAATAAGGAGACGCCGCCGACGGGTAATTGTTGCTGCGCGGATTCGCGTCGCACCGTCCCGAGCAGGTCGCTGAATTCTTTCCACGCGCCATTCAGCCGGCCGTCTCGACCAATCGCAGGACCGACACGGTCTTCTGTTTTGACCCACGACGGCGGACGCTCGTGAAACGCGTTGTAAGCCCGCCGCGCACAGAAGGCCATGACGATCGTACAGGCGATTACCGCGAGCCAAAGTTTCCAGTTGTCTTTCATAAATCCAGTTGTCGCTACGCGAGAATCATCGAGTCGCTACTGCCAGTTGGCCATTTTGTCGTACCAATATGTCATCTGCGTCACGTCGAAATGATCAAACGGCGCCACATGCCCATCCGCGAACAAAAAATTTGCGTAACCGAGATGCGGCGGCGGATAAGTCCCGGACGTGGTGCTGAATCCCGTGCGGTCGGCCCTCTCGTTGGTCGGATCGATCTCCTGCTGGGGGCTGATGAAAAGGTCCTCGCTCATCAGAATGAACGCGGAGGGGTTGCTGATTTGCCGGAAATCGATCGCGTAAATTCCCGTGCCGGGCGAGCCCGCCTCCACGTACGCCGGAAGCAGGTTCAGGTAATACGCCACGGGCAACTCGGGCATCCAGGGTGGCCGGTCAGGATCGAGATAGGCTTTGGTGGTCTTCACGTACGGAAACAAAAGCTGGGTCCAGGCCTGCGGGCTATTGGTAGCCCCCCACGTCGGAAAAATGCCGCTCAACCCTGCCAGTTGTCCACCCGAGTCATCGGTGTACATCTGCACCGCCAGGCCGAGCTGGCGCAGGTTGTTGATGCAGCCGGCCGCCCGGGCTTTCTTGCGCGCAGTTCCCAGGGACGGCATCAAGAGCGCTGCCAGCAACCCGATGATGGCGATGACGACGAGCAACTCCACCAGCGTGAAGCCACGTATTGTGCGCCACTGCCGCAGGTTGCCATTCATTTTTTCACCTCACCGGGATTCGCTGCGGAAGTCGGCGGCGGCGCATTGGTCGCTGCCACAGTGGCCTTGGACACGGCTGGCGACGACTTCTTGGCGCTTAACTTCTTCAACTTTTCCCGCAGATCACGCAAATCGCGCTCTGTATCCTGCACTTTCGTCCACGCCGGCTGCGCGCCCGGATACCGCGCGTCGAAATCCGCGCGTTCGTCCCGCAGTTTGGCGTCCAAATTATCAATCTGCTGTTCCAAATCAGCTACGCTCGATGACTTTGTTGTGTGCGGCTTGATCTGGTACAACGCCCACGTAGTATAGTTCTGGTCATTGTCCCTTGGGCCGGGACGAATCTCCGTCCATTCCGTTAGCGAATCAAATTCAAATTTGTCGCCGAGTCGTCCCCGCGCGCGCCGGTAAGAGTCTTTGGGCAGGACCATCACAACCTCGGCTCCCTCCGCCAATCGCTGGTTGATGAGATCGCGTTGCTCCTGGGTCAGTTGTGAATCGGACTTGTCGCCCTGTGTCTCGGCCAGTTTTTGCGCTTTGCGGCGCTGGAACGGGCGCGGACCGTCGTCCTTGAGTGCCTTGATCCTGTTCTGAATCGCCCCACGATCGAACGTCTCCAGCGCGTAGAGGTGCCAGTCGCCCGCGAACTCGACAAAATTCAGCAAGCGATCGCTCGCCACGATCACCACGCCGTCTGGCAATTTCTCTCGGACACGATCCGTGCTTTCTTTCGCAAACAGCAACCGGTACATCTGACGATCAAGCTGGCGCGTCGCTTCGCGCAAATTCGCCGTCGCCACCACCGCCACAAACGCACCCAGTCCCATCTCCCACCACCATGGTCGCGCCCGCACCGCGAAACACAATAGCGTGAGCGCGCTCAGGATCAGCGGCGGAAACACGCTGACAAAAAAGCGCACGTACCCTGGTCCCTCCCCTTGGGGCGCCCAGTAATAGGCGCTATAGAGTAACAGACCTGGCACCGCCCACAATCCGAGAAACAGACCGCGCTTCGCATCGTGCGTGGCCAGGTACGCCAAACCCACGAGGCCCAAGGGGAACAAGAGGATCAACCCCCCCGTATCCATGCGGGTCAACATCAACCACCAGTTTTCCTTGAAAAACTTCCAGCCGAAACCCGTCGATTCGCCACACAACGAATACCCGGTCACCCACGGCGCGCCGAATGCCCGCCAATGATGGATCAGCAACGGCGTCACGACGATGACCGCAGCTACTGCCATCACGACAACGTCCCACACGACTTTCCGCCGGGCGACCGGCCGTTGCTCGGCGGGAACTTCTTCTGCGAAATATCGCCACAACACCATGCCCGCAATTGGCAACAGCAACAGGCCATCCGTATAACGCACCGTGCTCGCATACGCCGACAACGCGCCCGTGAGCAACGCGTTCCACCTGCCACCCGACTGCGTCCACCACCACAAAAAAAACATCCCCCAAACCGCAAAGCAGATCGACCCGGAATGACTCAGCGCGGAGAGCCCGAAATAGGCGTGCAGCGGATTCGTCGCGAGAAGGATCGCCGCCAGCGCGCCGGCAAACGCGCTGATCATGGCGCGACCCAGAAAGAAGGTCCCCAGTACCGCAAGCGCGGCGAGGATCGGGTTCACCAGGAAGACCGCCGACGGCCCGCCGAACTTGTAGGCCAGAGCGCACAAGTAGGGATAGCCGAGCGGGTACTTCCCGTAATAATTCCCGTTGTCCGCCAACACGTAGTTGCCGCTGACAAATTCGTTGGGGTTCGCCAACACTTTTCCCGAATCGCCTCTCGTCGCGAGCCCCTTCGCCGTCACCAGATACCCGTTTTCGTCCACGCCGTCAAAGGACGCAACGTGATAGCCGGATAGCAGTGCGCAAAAAAGCGCCACGATGGCGAGCGCCACCGGTACATTCAAAAAACTGGCACGATTCCACACAGCCACGAGTTTAATCCCATGGATTAAACAACCACAACCCTTGAAAGTTGCCGTCGACTCCCGCGGGCGACCGCTAAAGCCCCAGCCGCTGGATGACGAAGAAAAATACCGGCACAGTAAGCAAGCTGAAGAGTGTGCTGTAGAAAATCCCCTGGGCACCTAACGACACGTCACCGCCAAAACGTTCCGTGAACATGCTGCAGGAAATCGCCACGGGCATTGTCGCGATCAGGTAGCCGATCCTGCGCGGGACTTCCGGCACGGTCACACCCGCCCGTAACACGATCCAGCCGACCGCCATCGTGAGCAGCGGCCCGACAATCAACCGGGCGAGCAGCACTCCCCAGAGCGCTCGCGAGGGTCGATGTACATGCAGTTCGAGATCGCCGAGTTGCGCGCCGATTGCCAGCAGCGATACCGGGATGGTCATGGTTCCCACCATGGCCAGCGCCTGCACCACAGCGCCAGCGGCCAGTTGCGGCGGCGATTGTGAGAGACTCCCGATCTCCCAGTTGTGCGAGGAAGGAATGAGTAACGCGACCAGAATTCCCAGAGCCGTCGCGATTAGACCCGGATTTGTCACAATGTGGCGCGCCGCCTCCCGCGGAGTCACGCCCCCATGCAGGATCCACACCCCAAACGACCAGAGCATGAGTTGCGCACCGACGTTACCGAGCAGGAGGGTCCGCACGCCGGCATCGCCGTACATGGCCTCGACGATCGGCAGTGGCAGAAAGATCCAATTCGGTATCGTCGCGAGAAAGACAAATGTGTTCTTCTGTTCGGCTCGGCAGAAGAATGGTGCAACCAGCAAGCCCGCTCCATAAGCTATGACGATCAGCAAGCCCATGAGTAACGGCGCGAACCAACCCTCGCGCAACGCCCCCAGCGTGACCGTCCGCAGCATTTGTGTAAACACCAGGGCGGGGAACGCGATGTCCACGACAAACCGGCTCAGGATCCGGGTGGTTTCCGCGGGTAGATAGCCGCGCCGTCGTACGGCCCAGCCGACAAGGATCACCAGGAACATCGCGGTGATTTTCACCAGGACGATTTGCCAGTCAGCCATGCGCGCTCCTCAAGCGCCGCACTCTAGGGAATTCAGTAGCGGAAGTCAAAACGCGCGATGCCGAACGGTTGCGCCGGTCGGCGGTTCTAAATGGCGAATCTCCGACAGTGCCTAGAAGATCTTCGACTTGATGATGAGGGTGAGGGCTTTCAGGCCGAGTTCGGTTGCCAGGAATGGCTTGGCGATGACATCGGTGCCTCCGCTGCGGCAGATTTCGGCGCGATTCTCGAAAGCGCTGGCGCTGGTGACGAAGAGGATCGGGATCTTCTTGTAGTTGGGCAGGGCGCGCAACTTCGCGCACAGTTCCACGCCGGTCATGCGCGGCATCGAGTGATCGAGCACAATGAGATCAAATTGCCATTCCTCCGCCACGCTGAATCCCGCGCTGGGATCCGACAACGCCTGCGGTTTCAGGTTGGCCTTCTCCAGGGCGTTCATCACGGAGCGCAAGGCAATCTGCTGGTCATCGACCGCCAACGTGCGAGCCATGGCCAGGTCCACCTCTTGCCCGTCACCCTCGAACAGTGCGCCGAGTAGATCGATGGATTGCGCCATGGTGCGACGGACGGACTGCGTGACGCTGTCGGGCTTGTCTACCAGTTGCTTGAGCAACGCGTCGAAGGTGCCCACGACCCGCGCGATGGTCAGAAGCCGGGTCACGCTCGCATTCCCCGCCAGCGAACGGATCTGGCTGTGGAGTTCCTGCAACCTCGCGACATCCGTCGGGTTCTTGGCGATGGCTTGCATGGCCTGACGGATCGACACCACTGCCCCGGCACATTCCCTCAAACACTCCTCGCGCAGTTCGGCGCGCAATTCATCATTTCGGGTCAGGGATCCATCTGTGATGCTCATAAGTCCGCTCCTGTGGTTGTGATCTGTCCACGTACGGCTTCCGGGTGCTCATTATTGATGCTGGCCATGGTGCTTTGGTCGTCATGTTATGCATCCCGCGTGCCGGTTTCTCACAAACGGGCGATAACGTGCTGGCTGTGCCGTTCTTGCGAATGGAGATTCGCGTCCCCAACGTTTTTGGCTGGCGGATGGAGTGTCGAGGCGCCAAAATATGGACAATTCTGTCAAAGTGCGGCTGCCGTGCCCGCGCGTGAAGGTCGTTCTTGACGAAACCGGTGTAACACCGCTAAGGAATGCTATTTCCGATTGGCAGAAATCCGCAGAATTGAAAAATGCAACCAACTCTTCTGGTCATGGCCGCGGGGATGGGCAGCCGTTATGGCGGGCTCAAGCAAATCGATGCCGTCGGCCCCAACGGCGAAGCGATCATCGACTACTCGATCTATGATGCGCTGCGGGCGGGTTTCGGGCGGCTGGTGTTTGTTATCCGCCGCGACATTGAAGCGCCGTTTCGCGAGGTGATTGGCAACAAGTTCGAGAAACGGATTGCCGTCGATTACGTCTATCAGGAACTCGACAAACTTCCGTCCGGGTTCACCATCCCGCCCGGGCGCACGAAACCGTGGGGCACGACGCACGCGATCCTCATGGCCGAGGAAACTTTGCGCGAACCGTTCGCCGCAATCAATGCCGACGACTTTTACGGACGCGAGTCGTTTCAGGTCATGGCCGATTTTTTGCGGGCGGGCGGCCGTGACTATGCGATGGTCGGCTACACGCTACGAAACACCCTGTCCGAACACGGCAGCGTCTCGCGCGGTGTTTGCGAATGCGACGCGGCCGGTTTTTTGCGGGCCGTCGTGGAGTTGACCAAAGTGGAGAAACAGGGCCGCGGCGCGCATACGGGAGACCGGGCGCTCAGCGGCGACGAATTGGTGTCGATGAATTTCTGGGGCTTCACACCCGGGTTGTTCCCGCAACTCCGGGAGCAGTTCACCGAATTCTTGCGCCGCAGCGGGCAGGAATTGAAGAGCGAGTGCTACATCCCGACGACGGTGAACGAACTGGTGGCATCGGGCGCAGCCCGTGTAAAAGTCTTGCGTACCCCCGCTTCATGGTTCGGTATCACCTACAAGGAAGACAAGCCGCAGGTTGTTGACAGCATCCGCAAACTCGTGGACGCGGGCGCATACCCGCCGAAGCTCTGGGCCTGAAGCCTACGAAGGCGTGAGGTCGGGTTTCAGGGCGGGCTTCAGCTCGTTCACGCGGGCGGCAGCCTGCTCCCAGTCGGTGGTGGCGCGGGCGAGGTCTTCGGTGACGGTGCTCAACTCGCGATTGACGGCCACGGCGCGTCCGGGTTTGTCGTAGGTCTCGGGGTTTTCGAGTTCGGTAGTCAATTCCTTCTGCCGCTGCTCCAACCGCGCGATTTCTTTTTCCAGAGTGCTTACAATCCGTTCCTGCTCGCGACGTTCGCGTGAACGCACGTTGCGCGCCTCGGCTTCCGACCGTTTTTGTTCCTTGCCCTTGATGCGTGTGGAAACCGTCGGCGGCGCGGCGGGAGTCGCTGACGCCGCAATGGCCGCGGAGATGGCGGCAGATTTTTCGAGGTAGTATTGGTAATCGCCGTGGTAGTGCATGAGTTCGCCGTTGTTCACGTGCAGGACGTATTTGGCGAGCTTGCGGATGAAATAAACGTCATGACTGATGAAAATCAGCGTGCCTTCGTAGGATTCCAGCGCGCCGATGAGCGCGTCGATGCTGGCCATGTCGAGGTGCGTGGTGGGCTCATCCATTAATAGGAGGTTCGGCGGATCGAGCAATAGTTTCACCAACGCCAACCGGCTCTTCTCGCCACCGCTGAGCACGCCGACCGATTTGAAGACGTCGTCGCCACGAAACAGAAACGAGCCGAGGACGGTGCGGACGGTTTGTTCGGAAATGCGTTGGGGAGTGTCGAGCGCCTCCTCGACGACCGTGCGGTCGGGGTTGAGCATCTCGACGCGGTATTGCGCGTAGTAACCGACTTTCACGTTCAAGCCCAACTCGCGCGTGCCGCCCTGGACGGGGAGCACGCCGGCGAGAAGCTTGAGCAGCGTGGACTTGCCCGCGCCGTTCGGGCCGACCAGCACGATGCGCTGGCCGCGTTCGGCTTCGAAGTTCATCCCGCGATAAACTTCCGTGGCGCCGTAGGCGTGGTGGATGTTCTTGAGGGTGATCACCTTCAGGCCGCTGCGCTGCGGTTGCGGAAAACGGAATTTGATCTTGCGCGATTCGTTTACGGGTGCCTCGATCTTGTCCATGCGCTCGATCTGCTTGAGTTTTGCCTGCGCCTGCGAGGCTTTGCTGGCCTTCGCGCGGAATCGGTCGGCGAACTCCTGCAAACGCTGGATGTCGCGCTGCTGGTTCTTGTAGGCCGCCAGCAACTGTTCCGATTGCGCCTCGCGCTGCACGAGATACTCGTCGTAGTTGCCTCGATAGCGGAGCAACTGGCTCTGCCGAATCTCCACGATGCTGCCCACGAGCTGATTCAGGAATTCGCGGTCGTGCGAGATCAGCAACACGCCGCCCGGATAAGTTTTCAGATATTCCTGGAACCACTGCAACGCTTCGAGGTCGAGATGGTTCGTCGGTTCGTCGAGCAGCAGCAGGTCGGGCTGTTGCACGAGCAACCGCGCGAGATGCGCGCGCATCACCCAACCGCCGCTCATCGCCTTCAATTGCCGATCAAAATCGCGTTCGCGAAACGCCAGCCCGCGCAGGATCGTCTTGGCCTGCGGTTCGAGTTGGTAGCCGCCAAGTTCGTCGAACCGCGCCTGCACTTCATGAAAATCGTGCGACTCGGTGTCGTGACCGGCTTCGAATAGCTTCAGCCGCCGCTGCAATTCCGCGATCTCGGGGTTGATGGCCGTCGCCAATTCCAACACCGTCTCCTCCCCCACCGGCGCGGTTTCCTGGGGCAAATGGCCCATCGTCCCGTTGCGTTCGATGGACACCTCGCCCTCGTCCGCCGTGTCATGCCCCAGGATGAGCGAGAACAAGGTGGATTTGCCCGCACCGTTCGGCCCAACCAGCCCGATGCGGTCGCCGCGATTGACCTGCAAGGACGCGTCCTCAAAGAGTACGTGCGCCCCAAAGGCCTTGGTCATTCCCGAAATCGTCATCATATCGAACTGCCAAGCCTACTACCGATTGGAGGGGCGGACAAGGTTGAAATCAGCACGAATTGCGCGAAGGAGACACGAAGAATACGAAGGCGGCGGATACCCAGCTTTCAACTCCGGATTCGCTTATCAGTAACTCGCGGAGACGGTCACGGCCTTGTGTATTGATTGAGACGGCACCCTGACGCGGAGTGTGCGGGACTTTTCTTCATAGTCTGCGTCGGCTCGTTTACCGTTGATGGTGACGATGCGCGGCTTCCCTGTTGCCGCCAACTCGACGACATAGGCGCGCCGCTCCACTTGCCCCTGATAAGTTCCTTCCACCGGTGAAACGGTGACGGTGACCCGGTCATGGTCGCGTCGGTAGGCCAAAACGGTCCGCGAGGATCCGCCTTTCCGGTAGGCCGTGGTGACGCCGTCGTCTTCATAAAGTGTCGTCTTGGTACTCGCGCCGACGGCACCGGGATAGCACCGGATGACCAGGTTGGTTAACGGGGCCGTGGTCATCCGCGACGAATAAGGTTGCAGGGGAATCGGCGCTCCGCCTCTCGCGTACAGCGGGAAATGATTGATATCCGCTGAAACGACCTCATTGCTTTCCCCGGTGAATCTCTCGCCGGTGAACCAATCGTACCACTCGCCAGGTGGCCACCACACTGTCTGTTGCGCCACCTTGTTGGTACCTTCCCCTGGCGAGGTGATCGGCGCGACCAGCAGATTGTCACCGAAGAAGTACTGCTGCGGATTGCGGTAGGCATCCTCCCTGGTTGGATACTCGATGTACATCGGGCGATTCAGGGGGACGGATTCCGTGCAACTCTCCCAGGCGCTGGAGTAGATGTAGGGGAACAATTCCGAGCGCAGGTGAAAAGCGATCCGCATCGAGTCCTCCGCTTGCTGGCTGTACTTCCAAGGCCGTCGATCCATCTCGGAGCTGCGGGTGGAATGCGAGCGCAGGGCGGCCGTCAGCGCGCCGAACTGCACCCAGCGGGTGTAACTTTCCTCATTGCGACCGCCCATGTGCCCGCCGATGTCGTGGGACCAGAAGAAGCAACCGACATTGCCGGCCGTCGAAGTGAACGGAACCTCGAAGGTCAGCATCTTCCAACCCGTGTCGGCATCACCGGAGAAATGGATCGGGTGTCGATGGTCGCCCCAGCCGGCCCAACGGCTGAAGGATTGACCGCGCAAACCGTTTCGACCCGTGTACTGATAGTAATAATGATTCAGCCAGGCGAGGTTCGTCAGGTGCGGCACGCTGCGCGTAAACGGATACTGCTGCCAGTCGAGCCACCAAAAATCCACGCCCTCGCGCTCCAAAGGTTCGTGTGTGTCCTTGAAAAGTGTGTTGAGGTATTTCTTGTTACCCGCGTCGTACAACAGGACTTGCTTCATCGACGGGTCTTCGCCCATGTCGCGCATGAACTTATCGTACATGTCCTCTTGGGGACCGACGCCATCCGCGGGATGGACATTGAGAGTGACGCGCAGACCTTGCTTGTGAAACCATTTAAGCAAATCCTCGGCGTCGGGCAGCAACTTGCGGTTCCACGACCAGCCCGTCCATCCATCCTTGTGCCAGTCCATGTCCATCACGATGACATCGAGCGGGAAATCGTGCTCGCAATACTCGTCAATGATCTCGTGGTACTCCTTGGAGCTGTAGGGCCAATACCGCGAGTACCAGGCGCCCAACACATACTTTCGCGGGAGTGGCACCGGCCCGCCGATTCGCGTCATCGCCTTCAGCGCCGCTTTGTAGTCGCTTCCGTAACCAAACAGATACCAATCAATGTTTCCGTTATCCGGCCGCTCCTCGACCCAGCCGTGCGTTAGTAGATGAGTGTGCGAATCGTCCAGCAGATACCAACCATCCCGTGACAACAAGCCGTCCCCGAGATCCACAGGGCCCTTCACCTGATCCAAGGTGCGGATCGTTCCGCCGAGATTCTGAAGGTTCTTTTGCCCGGGACGCCACTCCACCCATTCCTTGCCTCGGAGAATCTGCGCCTGCAGGTTGTCAGGGTCAAACGGCTTGCCATCGGCTCGATAGCGCAGCCTGATCCTGCCCGTGTCAATCGTCACGGCATCGCGGTCGCGGCTCAACTTGAAATCGTAGCAGGCGGCATCGCGGCCGACGGCGAACATGGACTTGGCATCCACGAACACTCCGTCCGTCGCGTACTCAAGGCGAATGCACTCAGGAGCGATGACGGTGAAACGCGCCTTGCCGACCACGACCACATGCTTTGTTTGTTCAGCATGCGAAAGGGCGGGCGTTAGCAGGAAAGCAAGAACCAGCACTCGTTTCAAGGCACGCGACACTTTCATCAATTCTCCTTCTCCAGGAATTTTAGTGATGGCTCCGGGCCACACTTTGGGGCATCGGTACAGCCCGGATGGATTTCAACATCCGAGGGTCTTCTTCGAATTTAACCGCAACTGGAACCTTAGCTCTTCTTGTCGCCGATCCTGACCAAGGCGTAGAGGATCGCTGTCGGAAAACCTGCCAGCAACGCCAGGACGATGAAAATCCCATGTCCCTGCCCAGATTTCCGAATATCCGTGAAGATCCATGTAGCCAGCAAAACGTTACAGACCAGCCACGCCAGAACGATCACCCGGACGATTCCCACGACGCACCGGAGTTCGGTCCCTCTTTTTTCAGGTTGCCACGGCCCGCGCATCGGCTTCCCCGCTTCGGGATGCTGGGAGGGCGGCGTCATACCTTCTTCGTGTTGGGTTGCCTGATGTTCAGATCCGTCCTGAGCGAATGCGGTGCGTGAATTTCCGAGTACCATCCACCCAACGACCGCCAGAGCCAAACAAAACACAGTGCTTTTCATGGATTTTCCTCTTGTTAGTCGAAGAGTAGACCCAGTGACAAACGCTGGTCGAGCACAATCAGCAAAGTCCCAAGTCCGGTGGCCAAAGGGGAAGGCGCACTACATGCTCATGGCTGATTTCCAGAAAGTGGCTGAACGTTTCGCCTCGCCGAATGAACAGGCCGTGGTCTTTCCCGAAATCTTCATCATATCAAACTGCCAAGCCTGCTACTGATTGGAAGGGGGAACAAGGTGGAATTCTGGGCAGTTTGAAGGACGGTCGTGTGTGCCAACGGATTCTTGTTGCTGGGAAGCTTTCCGGCAAAAAGGTGTGAGGCTTCAGGTCAGAGCCCGTTGACCTGCCGATCCTGGGGCCAGTCGACAGTGAACTCGAATGTGATCTCGCGTTTTTCGCGAGGGTTGAGGTCCAATTCCCATGTTAGTTTCCCTGTAGCGTCGTCAACTTTAGTCGGTTTTAAAGACGTGTCGCCCAGTGACACCTTGACCTGATCCGTCCCCGACACCGGAATCTGGTCAAAGACCACCACGTGCTGCGGCTTGTCTTTGTAGTTTTCGACCGTAATTTTATAGCCGGACACTTGACTGCGACGGCTGCGGAAGAAGCCGGATTTGCTGCGACGATCCTTGAGTTCCTCCCGTTTCACGCGGATGCCTTCATCGATACCGAGGAATAAATCCGCAGCCTCGCCCTGGGCTGTGGTCTTGATGCGGCCGGTCCCAATGAAATCGGGGCCCACGAAAACGTTGACCGCGCCGGCCATGAGCGGGGTTTCGGTGGTGTTGGTGGCTGCCGCTTTGAGATAGGCGAACGAAGATAACTTCGGGGCGGTTTCATACCGGAAGGCAGCGGGGAGCGACGCGATCGTAATCGTTTGGCGATGCGGTTCGCCATCGCCGGGCACATCCGCTGGACGGGGAACCCGAAATGTTGCGGCGGTCATCCCCAGCTCGACCTGGGCTTGTTGAGGGACAATTTGGCGGACCGGCTCCCGCTCGTAGCGCTCTTCTCCACCGAGCGCGGGGGCTGCAGGTGGTGGAGTAGTAGCAAATTTCGCCGTTTCAGCCAGACCGTCCATAGGGCCGTTCAGTACCGCTTCCAAGATACCGACCGACCATTTGTTCAGGTCAGGCATCTGTGCGCCGACGGCCGGCTTGGCGGTGGACAGGGCGAGGTTGACACCGAGCCAGTCCTCCCCGGTCTGTTGACGAACCACTGCGTTGTAGGTCAACTCCACGCCGCTGGCGTCGGCGGCGGCGCGGGCGTCGTACGCGGGGACCCAACTTGCATTGCCGAGCACGTAGGAAATCTGCAAGTGCAGTTTCGTGGCGTCTTTGGCATCGATGATAACGAGCACCGATTTCTCGGCGCGATTAGCGGCGGATTGATATTTGCCAAACTCCGCTTCCGCGGCGGCGATTTTGCGGTCCAATTCACGGCGTTCGGCGGCAACCTTGCGCGTGTCATCTTCGAGGCGGGCGAATTCCGAGCCGACAAATGCGGGCAGGTCTTTCAGCTGTGTGACATCGAATTTGTTGAGTTGGATATCGCGAGAGACATCGCCTGCGGCCTTGACCTGAATCTGCTGAAGCAAGAGGCGCTGCTGGTCGATGACGCGCTGACGGGACTCCAACGCCTCACGTTCGTCGTGCAGATCCTGGACGCGCTTTCCCATCTCTGCAGCCTTCGTGTCGGACGGTTGTTCCCGGACGACGGTGCGGACGGCGACATCCTGAATGATGACGTGGATTGGAGCCTTGCCCGCGGCTTTGACCGAATCTTCCGCAAGAGTCACTGGGAGATGGTCGACGAGCAGGCGGTTTTCGCCGGGGTTGACGTTAATGTCTGCCGAGCGGGTGACCTGCGCGCGATCGGGGTAGACGGTGACGTCGGTGATGTGACTTTCGACCGTAACAGGTTCAATAGCCCAGGACCGCGCGGACAGCAACGTTGCGGACAACACAGCAAACAGGCGAATCCGATTCATTCCATGTCCTCCATAAAGAATAAGGTGTTCCCTTGGTCGGACACCGTTAGACCGCGGAAGTTCCCGGCGGTGGTTACGGCCAGGACTAGCGCTGACAACTCCGTCTACGGCGCTCATAGTATCCCCTTTGACAAAGCTGACAAGCCGATTCGAGGTCTTTGCTTTCGCTCCAAGTGGCCTCCTTCTATATCGTAAATCGATTATTTTACTGGACACGGCCTGCTGAGGCGGGTAGAATGGGAAAGATGAAACCATCTTGGATTGGCGGCGGGCTGTCCAGCTTTCATGGGCGGGAATCTCAATGGTGAGTTGGATCCGTCCACCGCTATTCGGCGCTTCACAGAAGCGCCGCTACAACAGGCGAGGCAGGGGCGCATCAAACATGCCATTCTACCAAACGAACCCACCGTTTTTTCGAGATTTTTTCGATGCAAGCGGCTCTGAATAGACTCGTTGCGACAGGAATCTCCATGAGAAATCGGTGGGTTCGTTTTGGAAAACGAACCCACCGGGAGGCGGTTTCGAGGGGGTAATTTATGGGTTTGAGTGCATGTTTTGACCTTCTTTTGGGATGTGAGACACGGGATGGATCGTTGGCGAGGATGACTCGACAGGTTCTGATGGCAGTCCTGTTGGTGGCGTTCGGCGCGTTCACGTCGGCCCATGGGCAAATTGGGGCGCTGGGGGTGATGGGCGACAGTCTTAGCGATGAGTATTTCGAAGAGAGCTACGGAACGTATGCGACGAACTGGGTGCAGCAGTTGGTCAACTATCGAAGCGTGAATGTAGGCCCTACGGCGGTGGCGGCGGGTCAGCCGGGCGGCACGTGGGGCAGTCCGCGCCGGACGGGTTACGAATTCAACTGGGCGCTTTCCGGCGACACTTCATCGAACCTCCTGGCCGACGGTCAGGCCACGGGATTGGCCGCGCAAGTTTTGCCCGACGGCATCACCCATGCGGTGCTGGCGATCGGGGCGAACGACTTCAACCCGGATTTTACCACCTACCCCACCGCGGCGTATTTGAACATCTATAATGGGTCGTGGTCGGCTTCCCAGATTAGCAACTACGTGGCGAAGGTCCTGACCAACATTGAAACGGCGGTGGCGACGGTCGAGACAACCGGGGTGAATTTGGTGGTGTTCAACATCCTCGACTACGGGAAGACGCCGGCCGTTTACAATAATTTCTTCTACACCAACGGCGGCAACCGCGAGCGGGTGGCCGCAGCCATCCAGCAAGCCAACGCGGGCCTGCTCTACCTCACGCAGAAGTATCAGGTCCCGTTGGTCGACGCTTTCGCCCTGCAACGGGTCATCTTCGGGTCGAACACCAACCTGCAGACGACCCTGTCCATCGGCAATGTCGCCATCCACTTGCAGCAATCGGATTCCAATCCCACGAACAGTCCGAATCGGACGGCGGCGTTCGTGGCGGACGGGGCGCATCCGCACACGACGATCCAGGGGCTGTTCGCGAACATGGCGCTGGAGGGGATTTCGCTGGGCTACGGGACGACGGTGCCGCTGTTCACGGAGCAGGAGATACTCAATCACGCCGGCGTGGCGTACGGCGGGCACGATACCCTGATGAACCAGATTGGCTCGTACACCAATTATGTCGTCCTGCCCATTCGCCCGCGAGTGACCTCGCTGGGATTCGCGGGCGGGAATTTGCAGCTCGGGTTTATGACCGTGTCCAACCAGTTCTATCGCGTGGAGATGACGAGCAACCTGGTCGAGGGCAGCTGGAGCTTGTTGACCAACAATGTACGCGGAACCGGCGGTGCGGTCAGCGTGAACGATCTGACGGCCAGCGGTCAGAGCCAGCGCTTCTATCGTGTCCGACAACTGCCCTAACGAGATGCAATCACTTACTGCAAACTGACCAGCATGGATAAATGGCTACAGGGAGCGCGGGTCGCGAGTTGGCTCTGGAAATTTTCTGGCATTCCCAGACGCGTGGGCACGACAAGGAAATTTTCCCGCATTTACAATGGTTTCAGCGGTTTGCGTCGTCGGGCGTCCGCATGCGGACAAAGTGTTTCGTTGATTTCAGCACGGACGGTGCTATGGACGTGTGTATGAAAACGTCCGAGTCAGTTACGGGCGGTGAGAATGTGTCGCCAGCGGTCGCGCCGGCGGTGGTGGGGTCGCATCTGAATCGAAGCTCAAAGACCGTGCAGCAGATTTTCGAGACGCATCGGAGCCGGTTGTACGAGTTGACGGTGAACGCCGACCTGGGGATCCGGTCGGAGGAACTCGAATTGCATTTTGCCAGCATGCCGTTGCGGTACTGGCCGCGGGTGGACAGCGCGGCGTTGCGATGGCACCTGGAAATCATCCATCAATTTGTCGACGGTCTCACGCGCGGCGATGTTTTACTCGCACCACCCGTGATGCATTGGCGGCACTTCCCTGACAGGGGTTTCTCCGAAGTGGTCGTTTGCGCGTGGGACCGTCCGGGATTACTGGCCCGGGTCGCCGGGGCGTTCGCGGCGACGGGGTTGAACATCGTGCGGGCGGACATCTATACGCGGGCGGACAACGTGGTGCTCGACGTGTTCCAGGTCTGCGATGAAGAATTGCGGCACGTCGAGGACATTTCGCGGCTCAAGCAGATGGAGCAACTGTTGGCCGTCGCGTTCAGCCCGAATAGCGACGGCGAGTCGGTGCTGCGGACCTGGATGCAATGCGCGGGCGCGCCCGAAACCGTCGCGGGCCGGAAGGCGGCAGTGTTGACGTTCGATAACGACCGCTTTGACGATTACACCGTCTTGCAGGTGGAAGCCCCGGATCGTGTGGGGTTGCTGCACGACATTTTGGAGGCCATTTCCACATGCGACGTGGACATCGTCCACGCTGTCATCGTGACGGAAGAAGACCAGGCCGCGGATGTGTTCTTCATGACCGGCACCGACGGCCGGAAGATTCGCGATGCGGCCCGGTTGGAACAGATTCGCGACAGAGTGCGGGCGGCGCTGGGTTGATTTACGGATGGGAGAGAAAGAGTCTACGCGTAGTAGTGGTAATTAACGTCGGGGAAAATATTGTCGCGCCACTCGATGGAAGCGAGCCAGGGCTCGTCGATGCGATGTTCTTTGATTTGGTCGTAGAGGCGCGTGAAGCGCAGGATGTGGTCCTTCGTCCGTTTCACCGCGTAGGGCACCATCGTTCCCGTCTTCATGATGAACGCCCAGTCGCTGGATTGCGCGAGGAGCAGTTCACGGGCAGCCTGTTTGAGGCCGCGCTGCGTGAGATGGTCGCCGTTCTTGAAGTTGCGGGCGAGCTCCGTCATGCGTTGCGCGGCCATGTGCAGGTGCGGGTAGATCCACGCGTTGGAACCTTCGAGCCAGACCTCCCAGTAACCCTTGTTACCCCAGCTGGAGGCGCTCGGTTGCGTGATCTGCTGGGTCGGGAAACCACGCAAATATTCGGTCGGCGTGGTGAGCTTGAAGACGTTCTGGTCGAAGGCGACCTTGCGCGTGAAATAGTTGATGAAGTCAGGACCTTCAAACCACCAGTGACCGTACAACTCCGCGTCGTAGGGCGAGATGATCAGCGGCGGGCGTTTCATGATGCCGACGAGATGTTCGACCTGCTTTTCGCGATTGAACATGAAGTTGCCGGCGTGCGACGCGGCCTTCTCCATTGCGTTGTGCCGGTTGTACGGTTGTTTGTCCGACGTTTTGCCGGTGATGCGGAAATATTTCATACCGGTGAAACAGCGGATGCCGTCGGGGTGGATGTACGGTTTGATGTAATCGTATTCGAGGTCGAAACCGACGTCGCGGTAGAAATCGCGGTAATCGCCGTCGCCGGGATAGCCTTCCTCGGAACTCCAGACCTGTTTCGAGGATTCGACGTCGCGCCCGAACGCGGCCACGCCCGTCGGCGTGAACACCGGCGCGTAAATTCCGTAGCGCGGACGCGGATGGCCGAACATGATGCCATGCGTGTCCATGATGAACCAGCGGATGTTGGCTTCCTGGAGAAACTTTTCAATGCCGGGCACATAGGCGCATTCCGGCAACCAGATCCCGCGCGGGTCGCAACCGAAACATTGGCGATAGTGGTCGCGCGCGATCATGATCTGGGCGCGGATCGATTCGGGATGTTCGGCCATCAAGGGCAGGAAACCGTGCGTTGCGCCGCAGGTGATGATCTCGAGTTTGCCCAGCTCCTGAAACTTGCGGAAGGCACCGACGAGGTTGCGCCCGTAGCTGTCGCAGAACGTCGCGCGCGCCTCTTGAAAACGGTGGTGGTAGAACCAGGCAAGGTCGTTGAAAGCGCGGTCCCATTTCGTGCGTTCGATTTCCTTTTCGCTGAGTTCGATGAGCCGCGTGATGTGGCGGATGTAACGCTCCTGAAGCAGCGGGTCGAGGAGCATCGAGCAGAGCGGCGGCGTGAGCGACATCGTCAGGCGAAAATCCACATTGTCGCGGACGAGGCCTTCCATCATCTTGATGAGAGGGATGTACGTCTCGGTGATGGCCTCGTAAAGCCAGTCTTCCTCGAGAAAATCCTCGTACTCGGGATGGCGCACGAACGGCAGATGCGCGTGCAGAATGAGCGCTACATAACCTTGTGGCACTGGCAAAACTCCTTTCGGCGTTTCGTTTCGGATCGGGCTGCCGCGACTTGTCTCAAATGACGCGCTGCGGGAAGCATCACGCGGCGGCGGGCGACTTGAGGTGCGCCGGCTGTTTGACCTTGCCCACCTCGCCTTTCGTGCGGCTCTGGCGTTCGAAGGTCAGTTGCACCGCACGCTGGTCGTCACCTGCGGCCGAGATGGCCACAACCGGCAATTTGTACTGGCCGTCCGGGAACGCGTACTGGAATGAGAAGGTCCCGTCGCTGCGCAACTTCACTGGCTTGCCGTCGATCGTAACCTTCGCCGTCGGTTCCGTCGCGCCGTAAATGATCAACTCGGCATTCACCGCGAACCAGAACCCCTTCTGCGGCGCGCCGGACCAGCTCGAACCTGACGGGCTAAATCCGCTGGACAATCCCGAGCTGAGTTCCTCCTGTAAACGGCGGCGCAGCCATTCCGTAATCTCGAACGATCCCATCTGGATGCGGCGGAACAGATCGCCACCGAGGATGCGTTCCAACTCGGCGGCTTGGTCCGCGGTCCAAGGGCCAAGCTCCAACCCGAGTTTGAACGGGAAACGGAACCCCGCGAGTTGCAGGCGATGCAGCGCCTCGGCCAGGGCCTCGCCCTCGCGCATGTGTCCGCGAATGATCTCAAAGAGTTCGTGGAACGAAATATCGATCGGAATGGTGGCGAACCGTGCCGTCGTATCGGGCGAAATCGCATCGGGCGGCGTGGTGGTCTCGCGCGAATGACTGACCGCGTGAAACTGGCCGTCATGCCGCCAGAAACCGAGTTCGGCGCGGTACGTGGTTGCAGCCTTGTTGACGGGGATGTACCAATTGCGCGACTCGTGACCGAGCGTCAGCACCTGAAACGGATCCGCGTGGTTCTTCTCGAAGATCCGCAGGAGCAAACGGCCGTCGGCGGCCTGGCCGCGGAAGTCAGCCATCTGCTGCCAGTTGAGATCCCAGTAGACATAGAGCCAGTGTGGATCGCGCGCCGTGAGAAAGAGATGGCCAGTGCCGTACGCATCGGGCAATTCACCCAGGTGCTCCTCCTGAAAGACCTGCCGCGGTGGCGGTGACACCGGCGCGACATCGAATTTGTGGGCGGAAAGCTCGGCAGATGGGTGGCTTGCCTCCCCCGCCTCGATTTCCACAGGCCTGGACTTTGAGACGACTTTGGCGCGCCGTACCGGTCGTATTGCCTGCGTCCGGGCTGCAGCAGGGGCCTTTGTGGGAGCGGCTGCTTCCGTGGCATGTTTGCGAACCGCGCGGCGTTTGACGGCGTCAGCAACCGTGCGGGCGACAGTGCTGGCACCCAGCGGCTGCTTGGTCGTTGGCCCTTTGAAGCGCCGCTGGGCCTGATGAATTTTGTCGGCTAGCTCTTCCTTCTTGAGCGTGGACACGCCCCGCAAGCCATGCCGTTGAGCAATTTTCAGTAAATCAGTTTTTGTTTTCGCCAGTAAGTCTGCCATCTTCATGGTACGCCTTCCTCCTGCCTCGCGGACGCGAGGTGTGCCCCGAAGGTGCCCGGGGCCATCTTTCTCCAAGCGCATACTAGCTTAGAACAGAAATTGCGGGAATGTAAAACGATTATTTTGCGAAAAACAGGCGTGGCGTACCTAGAATGTGTAGTTAAGGTTGACCGTCACCTCATTCACATCGTAACTCTGGCCGCTGAGGTTCGAATTTCGCGTCTGGTACCGGTAAGCAAAAGACCCGGTCAATTTCTTCGTGAACTGCCGTTGCAAACTGAAACCGACCACGATCAGGTCCGCAATCTCCTGGCTTCCGCTGAGGGATTCAAGATGGGTCCAGCCGACCGAGGGCGCAAGCGTCATGTACCGGTTCAGCCGATGGGCGATTGTGTAGTTGACGCCAGTGGCTTCCGTGATGCTCGAATTCTTCAATCCAAGCGTGATACCCGGATCGTGGAAAAATGTCAGCGTGTGCGTCGTATTCGGACGCAACGGGTGCATATAGTTCACCGCGATCTGGGAGCTTACGCCGTCGATGTGGTCGACTCCATTTGTCTTGGTCGCGTCCAGTTCCAGATGCGACCAACCCAGGCTGACAGTGCCGTTCAAGCTTTTCGTGATCTGCCCATTCAACCCAAGTTGGCTCGAATAACCGTGGGAGTCGCGCAAGGTGGGATCGACAAGGTAGCTGATCCCGTACGTGTTTCTGACGAAGACCGAATAGCCTTCTCGAAAAAAATAGGCCGGCGTAAACGAAAACTGGTAATCGGTTTCCTCCTGCGAAGTATCGCTGGGGAAAATATCATCCGTGCGTTGCGCCGCGAAGGTCGTGGAGAATTTCCCCAGTTGGCGCGTGGCGCTGGCCGAGGCGATATTCGAATACTCCGTCACGCGGGTTCGGTTCACCGCGAATGTACTGTCAAGGGGGTCATTTTCGAAGCTGAAGCTGTCCGACAAAACCACGTTCCATTCCGCCACGTAGATGGGCAGGACCAACGACGCATTCAATGGCGCGCCAAAGCTGTCCGATTGAGCTCCCGTCAGCGAATGGCTGTACGTCGCCGCCATGGTTAGCGTGAATTCTTCGCCGCCGGCAAAAGGCAGGAAGACGCCGCCCGACAGGGTCGGCCCGACGCTGAGCAGCACATCGGCCTTCGGGTGGTTCTCACTGAGGTTCGCGTTGTCCCGGAAATCCGCGCCAGCGGTAAAACCCATGTTCAGACGGAAAGGGCCCACCAATAAGTTTTGGGCCATGGCCGGATAAGCTACCGCCAACACCCACAAAACCCAGAGCCAGAAGGCAACGCTGCGCCGGAGTCTGTGGTGCTGTCTCATTCCCTGTTAGGTGGCGTGCGCAATACTGTGGCGTTTCAAATCGCCCTCACGGCGACAAAAAGACTGGCGCGCATGTTATCTGCCTACCCACTCACTGTAAATAAAAAAGGCGGCTCGCGCGTCACCGATAGAAGGTAGTGGTTACTGGTTACCGCTTGCGGACAGAACGTGGTGGACGGACATCTTCCTCAGTCCAGCGGTGAATCAGCTCGCGGTAATCGATATTGAGCATCGCCCCCAACCCGATCATGCACAGTATTGCCAGGCTGAACACGATATAACCGGAGTAATCGTGGTAGATTTTCATCGCCCAATCCTGGCCGAAACCCTGGGCGACGAGGGCCACCGTGGTGATTCGCGCCAGATTGCCCACCACGGCCAGCGGGATGCTGGAGAGGAATAGCACCCATTTCTTCCAAGTCTGATCCATCGCAATGTACCCGTACAGCGATGTCAGCGCCATCAACGCCATGAGCGAGCGAATCCCGCTGCACGGATCCGCCACCTCCAACGGCAGGAACCGATTGACCGTGGAATATATGCCTGTTCCTTCACGATAAACATTCTGGCCCAGCGCGTTCAACAACGCGGTGGAGACCTGCGCCACGAAGACCCGCAGCGGAAAGGAGACGTATTGCTCCAAAAAATTCAACGGGATCATGAACAACAGGAACGCGCACGGAAACCAAAGTTCCCTGGCCCAGTCCCAACCCGCAAGATACAAAATCAGCCCGAAGATCAAGACCACCAATGAGCCGGCCACGAGACGCGGATTGGCTGCTTTGACGCCAATCCAGTAGATCGTCACCCCTGCCAGGATCACCGCCAAGCCGCTGTTCGCCGTGCTCAACGGCACACTGTGCAGCCTTCTCCGCCACTTCCACCCAAACAGACCGGCCGCGACCACCGGCACCACGTAACCATGCGCGTAGTCCGCGCCGCGTCCCCAATACACCCACAACCACCCAAAGAGCGAGAGCGGCGTCACGCCGGACGTACAAGTCTTGCTGATGAAGTACGCGTAAAAAACAATGGCCCCCATCACGCCGATCAGGATCCAGCGCCGCCGCTCCTCGGGGTCGGTGGGAAACGCAATGGATCCAACGCCATCGGTCGCGCCGGGCAGGCCCAACAATCGTTTCAAGTCGGACAAACTCATGCAAACTCGCCCGATACATTGAGCCCGTAGAAGATGAAAGTCAAACCTCCCACGGGCACACTACTCAGCGGCGCCGATTGCTGATTAAGACCTGTTGTCCGTCCGGCGTGAGCGGCCGGGTAAACTGCAGGGGAAAGTCCCTTGGCGGGAACCGTTGCAGGTCAAACATCTGGATCCAATAGCGCTGATAGCCGGACACCATGTCCAATACTTTTTGCTGCAGCAACGTCTCCTGGGTCAGGTAGATTCCCGACACCAGTTTTACATTGTCATTGATCAGCAGGAAATCTTTCTCCTCAAACGGTTCCCAGATCGCCGACCGGTCCGCGTACCACGCCACCGCCCACGGAATGTCGCTCACCAACACTTCTTCCTCCCCGAAGGCCCTTCCCAGCGCCGTCACCACGCCGCCATCGTAGGGCGGATACGGGACCGTCGTCGATGGCGGCAACAACATAAAGAGGAATGGCAACGAATTGAAGACCGCAAAAAAACCGATCACGCCCGTTCGCGTCAGCCGCGTCCGAAATTGCAGCCGCTCGAACATCACGTAAAAAAACGCCACGCCGTACACGATGAGCAACGGCATAAACACCGTCAAAAAGTTCCGCTTCGGCGGCCCCACCACGCTCAACCAGACGATCGCCATCAGCAGCGTCCAAAAAACGAACCGGCGCAGCCGGAACACTTCTTCCTGCCGAAACCGGTGCATCAGGCCCACGAAAAAGAAAACAATCAGGTAATTCGACCCGACGTCCTTGAGCACCACTTCATACATCTGCCGCGCGTTGATCAACGTACGCCGCAACTGCTGGCGAAACTTGAACTTCGGCAGTTCTCCCGTGTACGTCCGCTGCACCTGCCCCGCCTTGATCTCGCTCGCCGTTCCCAACCCCACTCCCTCCAGCATCTCGAATCGGCTCAATCCAAACAGCGTCTGCGAGACCGCCCAGTTCCGTGCCACCCAGGGCGCCAGCACCAACACAAACACCAGCAGACACAGTCCGCATTTCGCCCGCCACTGCTTCGGAAAGGAAACGCCCACATAGATAAGCAGCGGTACCAGCACCGAGGCGAACGCATACCGCGTCAGCGTCCCCAACCCCACCGCGAGCGCACTCACCGCCAGCGCCCCGTAAACCCACCGCGCCGACCGACCTCCCGCCTGCCACTTCTCCGCCTTGAACACCGCATACGCCGTCAGCAGAAAAAGTACCGACATCAACCCCCACGATACCCCCGAGATGGCCGCCTCCAGCAGGGGGTTGCAGAACAGGTACATAAACACGCTCATCGTCGCCACGCGATGATCGAACATCTCGCGCGCCAGCAGGTACAGCAACACCATCCCCACCAGGTACAGCACCCAGCCCACCATCATCACCACGCGGTCCGCCGCCAGCGTCCGCACGTTCCCGGAAATATCGAAATTCGGCGTCAGCACATGGAACACCGCCGACAACACCAGCGGATACATCGGCGGCGTCCACAATTCGGGTTGCGTGTTCGTCTTGGGATCCAGCGGCGCACGGCCAACCGAGTTGAGGTACTGGAATTCAAACGGCCGCAAAGTTTGTGTCACATATCCGCGCCCACGCCACAAATTGCGCGCCAACTGCCCCGCGTCCATCGCTTCCGCGTCATGCAGCCCGTAAAACTGCGTCCCCGTGTAAAGCAGGATCACCAATAGCGCCAACAAACAGAACATCCCCACCCGAAACGGCCCCAACTCCGGCGCGATATCGATCTTGAAAATCCAATCCTGCACCCGCTCAAAGAACGGCCGGTACGGCACGGGCTCCTCAGATTTCTTTCCCGCGATAAAAGGCATGATTACGCGCGCAGCCTATCTGACCCACCACCCCGTTTCAAGGTTTAGTCCCAGCCCGTAGAGGCGGTCTATGATCGCCGAAAAAATTGTAGGACAAGCGCTCCGCTTGCCATTGTTTTTCATTCGTTCACCGTTCTCCAAAGGTTGTCACCCTGAGCGGAGCGAAGGGTCTCCCACGACACCAACAGCCATTCTAGCAACCAGCATCCCCAAGATTTCATTCGCTCACGGCTCTTAGCGTCAGCGCCCGCAGCCTCTTCACACGTTAAATGGAGGTCAAAATGCGTGCTCAAAAGCCTTAGTTACCCCCTCTAAAAGGCCTCTCCGGTGGGTTCGTTTTCCAAAACGAACCCACCGAGAAAATGTTCGGATTTCCATCGCAACAAACGTCCGCATAGGTGCTTGCACAGAAAACTCTGCACAAAAACGGTGGGTTCGTTTGGTAGAATGGCACATTTCTTTCGCCTCTTCCTTCCGGAATGACGCTGGGCGGGTTGCCACTCGTAACGGTCTCACCAGGCAGACTTGAAAGTTGGGTGTTGAGCGTTGGACGTTGCGAGTTCATTTGTTCTGTTCCCCGACTCTACCCCTCCCGCCACGCCCTGTCCAGTAAATTTATCGGTTTACGATAGACGGAAAGCCGCCCCGCTCCGGTGGAGATGAAAGTATTAACTGGAGGAAATCGGGTTGCTCGAACCTCGAAGCCGACCCGCACGAGATATGAACTCACAACTCTACAGTCACTCGCAAAAAGGTAGCCGGTATCGAAGTGCCGCCGTTCGCGCTCTGGTTCTCTGATTGCGCCAGTTCCAAAAGCTGCTGGTGGAGTTCCTCCGCCTTTCCGTTCTTTTGGGCCGCTTCGTAGGCGTTCATTGTCGGGCCATAGAATCGTCGAAAAGATTCGACTACCTGTGCCGGGCTCTTGTCGGGGGAAATGAAGCGGAACGTGTCCTTGGCCATCGAGATTTTCTCTTTGGGCACTCCGGCCTGGCCAAAACGCTCGACGATGTGCGATTCCACGCCCCAGGTCATCGGACTGATGAAACCTTCGGGCGGTGGCGGCGTGAACGCCGAGCTAACCTTGAGCAACTGCGAGACGAAGGAAGTCGGGTCGTTGGGTATCCAGTTGCCCATCACAATGCGACCCCGCGGCCGTGTGACCCGCACCATCTCCCTGGCGACGTCGAAGGGCTTGGGCGCAAACATGGCGCCGAACACCGTAAGCGTCAGATCAAACGAATGGTCGCCGACCCCTTGCAGGTTGCACGCGTCTCCCTCTTGAAATGTCAGCCGGGTGAGACCCAACTCCGCCGCGCGCTTGTTCCCGGCGTCAACGAGATTCGTGGCAATGTCGATGCCGACAACTTCAGCACCCAGGCGTGCCAAGGGAACCGCTGTCGTGCCATCGCCGCAGCCGAGGTCCAGGACCCGCAGCGACGGCGTTATTCCGAGAGACTTTACGACTGCTTCACCCGATTGACGCATCAAGGCGGCAATCTCGGTAAAGTCGCCTTTCTCCCACAACGCTTTATTTGGGTTCATGAGGATTTCTTTCCATTCTGGTAACACGTAAAAAGCGCCTAACGCCGAAACTCAGCCGCGGGCCAGCCCGTTGGCTGAAGTGATTTGTTAGTCATGTTTCCTCGAATCTCTCGCTGCGCGGACATGCTCGATGAGCAGCGAAGAGAAGTAAATGATGAATCCAATGTTGATCGGCACAAGCCAAATCGGAAACATGTACATGTCCCGGACATGAAGGAGCAGAAACAGCGCACCGAAGACTGCCCAAGCCAGCGTCCACAAAATCTGAAGGCCGACGCCTCTGAGCATCTTCCGAACGAGTGCACCGTGAGAGCGCGTGCAAATCAAATACGCTGCTGGAATCAGCAACGCACTGCAATAGCACACCACAGTCCAGAATATTTCACTCCATAGGCTCATGGGCCCAACATATATTAGGTAGCAAAAGTATCACTTATCCTGGTTGGGATCTCTGCAATGCGATTCGCTTGCTGTATGATTCTCTCCAAACCGGTCAAGTATGCAATCCCATTAGACCACCGCTGGAAACAAGAGGAAAGCGGAAAAAAGAAATGCGAGTCAGCGGGCACCAACCATCACGGTCAACCGGGAAACCGATTACCTCAACACCGGCGCGATCAACAACCCGATCCCGTACGTCAACAGCGCTTCGCCGACGCCGACCACGGTCATCTCGGCGCCGCTCTTCAGCCACGAACGGCCGGTGACGATCACCTTCGACGCGCCGACCGCAAAGTGCGCCACGGTGCTGATGGCGAACGACCAGACCAGCGCTTGCGTCCCCGACAAAAATAAAAACGGAATCACCGGCACGACCGCCCCCGCCGCGGTGCTCAACATCGCGCTCGTCGCCGCGCTCCACGGATTGGGAAACCCTTTCTCCGACAAACCCAGTTCCTCATGCGCAAGCGTCTTTAACAACTGCTCCGGCTGCTCCGCCAGCCGCGTCGCCATCAGCTTCGCTTCCTCAGGAGAGAATCCCTTCAACTGGTAAAACAACTCCATCTCCTCGCGCTCTTGCTCGGGGTCCGTCTCAATCTCCATCCGCTCGCGCTTCATCTCCGCCTCGTACACCTCGCGTTCCGACTTCGTCGCGAGATACGCGCCGCTGCCCATGGACAACGCCGACGCGATGGCTGTCGCCAGTCCGCTCAACAATACGAACTTGCCGTTCACATTCGTCGCGCCCGCCACGCCGCTCACGACGCCGAACGCCGCGCCGAGCCCGTCATTCACCCCGTAAATCGCTTGCCCGATCCAACCCGCCCCGGTCACATGCCACTTTTCCGACCCCAGAATTTTCGAGAGCCGCCGCTGCGCCGGCGGAACTTGTCCGTCCGTGAACTCACTCAACACACGACTGTGCGCCCGCTCCTCCCGCTGCGCCTCCACCAATTGCGCGCGCACTTCCTCGCTCGGCGCGATCTTCGCCAGTTCATCGTACATCGCGTCCGCGCCATTCTCCGCCGCCTCCAGTTTCACCACTGCCCGGTCCGTCCCGCTCTGCAGCAACGCCCAACGCCGCGCGTGTTCGACGACCGACTCGCGGTACTCGCCCGGTTCCGTGCCGAGTTCGCGCAACCGCGCCGCCCAATTCGCCGCGTGTTTTTCCTCGGCCTCCGCCAGCCGCAGCAGAATCTCGCGTCGATCGGGATTGCCTTCCTGTTCCGCCAGCGCCCGATAATTGCGCGCGCTCCCCATCTCATCGCGCCAGGCCAGCTTCAACCCATTTACGAGTTTGTCGCGCTCACTCATCGCCGCAGGAAAACTAGCAAGAAAGCAAACCTGAGTAAACACGCTATCGCAGCCCCATTGACCGCCAATCGTCGTGCTGCTAGCGTGTTCCCCCGTTGAACTTCCGACAACAAACGTCACTGATCCACCGCGCCCTGGCGATCATGGCTTTCGGTTTCGCTCCGCTGGCGTCCACCGCGATTATCGGCACCAATCCACCCGCGCTGCCGCTCACCGCCGAGCGCGTTGCCGCACTGCCTGTCGCCCAACGAAAAGTTTGGTGGGAATACCTCGCACGATCCAATCAACACTTGCAGTTCGACCAGAAAATCCTCCAAGTGGAACTGCAGGTGCACAATCTCAAGGAACCGGTAATCCCGCCGTCGGGCCGTTCCGTGAGGTCCATGCCGCTCGATAAACCATCCGACTGGTATGGCGGGACCGACGCGGTGCGCATCGCCGATATCGTCCTCTCATTCCAGACGCCAGCGGGAGGATGGAGCAAGAACCTCGACCTGTCCGCGCACCCGCGCGCGCCCGGCGAGGCCTTCGCGCCCGACAACCGTTCGCGTGCTCTCGGCGCGGCCGACTTCGATACACCGCCTGACACGAACTGGAACTATGTCGGCACGTTCGACAACGACGCCACCATGACCGAGCTGCGCTATCTCGCGAAGGTCATCATCGCTGTCGGGCCCGACCGCAGCGCCGCATATCGCAAGTCGTTCCTGCGCGGGATCGTCTACATCGCGGCCGCACAATATCCCAACGGCGGCTGGCCCCAGGTCTGGCCGCTCGAAGGCGGCTATCACGACATGATCACCTACAACGACGATGCGATGGTCAACCTTCTCGGATTGTTGCGCGACGTTGCTCGGGGAACCAACGATTTTGCTTTCGTGCCCTTCTCGGCGCGCGCGATGGCCGGCGCGAGCGTTACCCGCGGTGTCGACTGCCTCCTGGCGACGCAAATCGTCGTGGACGGCCGCCACACCGTCTGGTGCCAGCAACATGACCCGCTCACGTTGCAACCCGCGTCCGGTCGCAATTACGAAATGCCGTCACAGGTTTCCAGTGAGAGCGCGGAGATCATGCTGTTCCTGATGAGCCTCCCCAACCCCAGTCCGCAGGTCGTCGCCACCGTGCACGCAGCCGCTGCGTGGTTCGAGAAAACGAAGATCTCCGACATGGCCTTTCAGAGGTCAGGCGATGGTGGACGCCGTCTCGCGCCCAATCCCGGCAGCGGACCGCTCTGGGCCCGTTATTACGAAATCGGAACCGACCGTCCAATCTTCGGTGACCGCGACAAGACGATTCACGACAACCTGGAAGAAATTTCGCAAGAACGACGGCGGGGTTACGCGTGGTATAGGGACTCACCCAAACACGCACTCGAAGAGTACGCCCTCTGGAGTAAGGCGCACCCCCTGGCAGACTAGCCTATTTCAATTTCGCCAGTTCAGTGCGGAGTTCCGCGGCGTGCGTGGCAGGATTCACTTTCGGGTCCACAAACGCGATCTTGCCGGCCTTGTCGATGACAAATGTGACACGGCTGGCTACCTTGCTGTTGTCATCCGCTACACCGTACGACTTGGCGACTTTCTTGTCCGTGTCCGCCAACAACACAAACGGCAGGTTGTACTTCGCGATAAATGCCTTGTGCGACTCCACCGAATCGAAGCTCACGCCCAGGACCGTCGCGTTCAGTCCCTTGAACTCATCCATCGTGTCGCGAATGCCGCAGGCCTCCGCCGTGCACCCCTTCGTGTCATCCTTCGGGTAAAAGTAAAGCACGATGTTCCCCTTACCGACGTAATCCTTCAAGTGCGCCGTCGTCCCATCGCTCGCCGCCACCGAAAAATCCGGCGCCTTGTCCCCCACCTTCGGCATCTCCCCGCCAAACACCGTTGACTGCACCAACAGCCCTGCGCCCAAAAACAGAATCATTGCCTTCATCGTGCTCACTCGTTATGCGGGATTTTGACGGTGCTCTTGCCGATAAATTCGCGGATCACGGAGTCGCTCGGAATGACGTCGTAGGAATCCACTTGCTCGCGGCTGAGTCCCTCGACCGATTCAAGCAGGCGCTTGACACGGTCGTAACGGATGCGTGCATCGAGAAATCCACCGTATGGCTCGAAGGTTTCCGACAGCGGCAGATGTCCGTTGGCCCCAACAAAAAACGGCTTGAGCGCGGCCAAATCAAATGGCAGGCCGCCGTTGACGACGTGGTCCGCCAATCCCATCAGCGGGACGATGCTGAACAATTCCCCCGCGCGCACATAGTGCCAGTGCAACATCGTGGAAAGCGGGCTGTGGTTCCGATGTTGCACGTCCCGCAACATGCGCCGAATCAGCCGCACGTCGGTAAACTTGGTCAGGCGATTGGTGCTGCCGTCGCCTTCGTACATGACGTTCATCGTCTCGATGTACACCCGGAACTGCGACGTGGGATCGATCCCCTCCGTGATCGGCGGGTAGAAACCGTGCAGGCAATCCAACAACAGGATCTGTCCCTTCTCCAACTTGACCGGCTTGGACGAAATCCGCCGCCCTTCCTTGAAACTGTACACCGGTTTCTCAATCGTCTTGCCGTCGAGCAAGTCCCGCAGATGCCGGTTCAGCAACTGGATGTCCAGCGCTTCGGGTGTTTCAAAATTGCGGTCGTTGATCCAGTCGGACGGATGCTCGATCAGCGCCCAGAAATAGTCGTCGAGGTTCAGCATCAGGAACTTCAACCCGTGCTTCTGCAATCGCTCGGTCAGTTTCACCGTCGTCGTGGTCTTGCCCGACGAACTCGGCCCGCTGACCCACATCATGCGGATGTCGTCGCTCGCGTTCAGCCGCGCGATCACCTTGCGCGCCGCCTCATCCAGCGACGCCTCATAAGCGGCCAGTGACTCTTCGACCAACGTCTTGAACTTGCCGCCACGCACGACTTCATTCAACCCTGCCACCGTGTCGCAACCGTGCGCGCGGTTCCACTCGAGGGTCTTCTCCATCCGCTTTCTCGGGAAACCGTTACCGACGAATTGCGCTTCGTTGATCGCGCCTTCGCGAAACCAATGCCGGCCCCACCGATAGCATTCGTACGCGTCCGCCGTGTTCTGGAATCCATAACTGCGTAGCGCGTGCAACACGCCGTCCTGGATCGCTTCAATCGTCGGGGGAAAATTGGCGATAAGGTGATGGGGATTGGAGTTGAGGCAGAGCACGACGATGTCCGCAACAAACCCCGCGATCTTCTCGTCCGTGTCGTAGGTCTCGAAAATCTTGTCGTTGACGCCCGGCAGATGGTCCTGCTGAAAACCGCCAATCGAATCCGCCGCCCGCAAGACCGCCTTGCAAATCCGCTCCTCGTCGAACGACACGAGCGCACGATTGCGTTTCTGCACTTTAATGATGCGATTTTGGACCGTCATGTCATGCGATTCCGTGGGGTCGAAGTATAACACAGCGCCCCCGCGCTCGACAATAACCTTGACGCATCCCCACCTGTTCTGTTACTTGCGCGTCAAATCGGACGCTCAATCGGGACAGTTACAGGAGGCTGACAAATGACCAAGCTATCAAAGTGCATCGCCGAAGCCATCGGCACATTCGCCCTCATCTTCATCGGCATCGGCGCCATCAACGCCAACCCCGGCTTGCTCGGTGTCGCCCTCGCGCATGGCCTGACCATCGCGGTCATGGTGTCCGCCACGGGACACATCTCGGGTGGCCATCTCAACCCCGCCGTCACCCTCGGCGCGCTCGTGGGCGGCAAAATCGACCTCAAAGGTGCCGTCAGCTATTGGGCTTCCCAACTCGTTGGCGCCACCGTAGCGGCCTTCGTGTGTCTCTCACTATTTGGTCGCGCGGTCGTCGTCTCCGGCACACCCTCACTCGGCCCCACGACCAGCGCGATGGCGGGCATTGTCATCGAAGCCATTACCACCTTCTTCCTCGTCTTCGTCGTGTACGGCACGGCCATCGACCCGCGCGCCCCGAAGATCGGCGGCCTCGCCATCGGCCTGACCATCGTGCTCGATATTCTTTTCGCCGGCCCGCTCACCGGCGGCGCGATGAATCCCGCCCGCGTCTTCGGCCCTGCACTCGCCGCAAGCTTCTGGGATGCGCACTACGTGTACTGGATCGGCCCCATGCTCGGCGGCGCACTGGCCGGGATCACCTACAAGACGTTCTTGTTGCCCAAGGGCTGATCCGGCGGACGCCCGCGCTGGATACTGACGCGCGACTCGGTCAACGATTGCACAATCACCAGCGCCCGCCGCTTGGCGACGAACTCCTCACCGGGCGTCAGCACGACATCGTTCGGATCGCCCGTTTGTGTGACCCAGAGGATTCCCTCCACACATCCAATCCGCAGTTCCCGACCATTGTTCCGTGTCTTCCACAGATCGCCCGTGTGCAGTTCGAATTCCGCCCCCTCGCTTTGCCGCCCTTCCGGTTGTGGCCGGTAGGTTCCCGCCATCATGTTGGCCAACGTCTCGATTGCCTTCATACCCGCAACCTTACCCGCCGGCACCCGACCAGCACAGATTCAGTGCGTTAGAAATCCGACCAGAACAGTCTTGGCACCCGACTAACTGTGCTGGTAAGCTGCATTGTGGACTGTATCTGTTCTGGTCGATGAAAACGCCCTACACTGTCGCCATGATCAAGCCAGCCATCGTGAGCGCACCGCGTCTGTATGAACAAACAGCCGATAAAGTCGGCGTGTTGATCGAGCGCGGCACCTTACGGCCCGGCGAGCGCGTCCCGTCGGTGCGCCGCCTGAGCCGCCAGCACGGCATCAGTGTCTCCACCGTCCTGCAAGCCTACATGCTGCTGGAAAACCGCGGCCTGATCGAGGCGCGGCCGCAATCGGGCTATTACGTCCGCCCCCGCTTGCAGGCGCTGCCGCCCGAGCCGGCCATGACCGAACCGCCGTCCGGCGCGTCGCGGGTGTCGGTGGACGATCTTGTCGCTCGCGTCATGAAGGCGATGCGTGATCCCGACATCGTGCCGCTCGGCGCCGGGGGGCCCGACCCCGCGCTGTTTCCCAACGAGAAATTGCACCGCGTGCTGGCCATGGTTGCGCGGCGCGCCGGAGCGTCCGCCAATACTTACGATGTACCGCCTGGCTCCATCGAGTTACGGCGCCAGATTGCACGCCGCTCGCTGGATTGGGGTTGCTCGCTTTCGAGTGAGGAATTCGTGACCACCAACGGTTGCATGGAAGCGCTGAACGTCTGCCTGCGCGCCGTCGCCAAACCCGGCGACACCATCGCTGTGGAGTCGCCCGCGTTCTTTGGCATGCTACAGGCCGTCGAGTCGCTTGGTATGAAGACGCTTGAGATTTCATCGTACCCGCGCGATGGCATGTGTCTTGACGCGCTCGACCACGCCACGCGCCGCCACAAGATCGCCGCGGTCGTGGTCAATTTGAATTTCCAGAACCCGCTCGGGAGCTGCATGCCCGACGAAAAGAAAAAGGCTCTGGTCGAATTGCTCGCGCGCAAGGAGATTCCACTCATCGAGGACGATCTCTTCGGCGACCTGTACTTTGGCCAACAACGCCCCAAGACCGCGCGGGCGTTTGACAAGAAAGGGCTCGTGCTGTTGTGCGGTTCGGTTTCGAAAACGCTGGCCCCGGGATTCCGTGTCGGCTGGACCGCGCCCGGACGGTTCCAAACACAGGTCGAACGCCTCAAGCACGCCACCTCTTGCGCCTCTCCGGTGTTGACACAACTGGCCATTGCCGAGTTCCTGAAAAACGGGGGCTACGAACATTACGTGCGCCGCATCCGCCGCGCCTATGCGCAACAAGTGCAGACTATCGGCGAGGCCATCGGCCGGTATTTTCCCGCCGGCACCAAGGTCACACGTCCCCAAGGCGGCTTCCTGCTCTGGGTCGAGTTCCCCAAGTGGGTCAACGCCCTCGAACTGCACCGCCAGGCCCTCGCCCAAAACATCAGCATCTGCCCCGGCCCGATGTTTTCGCCGAAGCAGAGCTACAAGAATTTCATCCGCATTAACTGCGGCCACCCGTGGTCCGAGCGCATCGAGAAAGCGTTGGTAACGATTGGCCGCTTGGCGGAGAAGCAACGATAGGATGAGTCAAGTCTCGGGAAACACGTCGTCAAGAGCGCCACGACTTTTGAAGTCGTCTCTATTGAGAGCAAAGAGATGAAACACTGGAACTTTCGCCTCTTGCATTCGAGAGACAATTTCAGCGAAGTCCTGCCAGCGGGTGACGCCCCAGGAATTGAAAGTCGCCGTGGCGCATTTCCCAAATCGTTCCGACGCCAGTCTTTGTAAGGCCACCACTAACGATTTACTGGGCATCCTCATGTCCGCAACATCTCCGGTTGGCGTCTCTTTATCCGCGGGGGGATCGAGCAAAAAGCTTTCAAACGCAGCACGGTGCTGCGAATACCATTCCATGAATGCTTTTTCCATCGCTTCGGCAACAAATTCGTAAATCTCGGCGCTGAACCGGGAATCTCCGGCAACAATACTCTCGATGACCTCTTGTTGGGAGGGAGTCGGCGTCACATTTCCGAGACTCTCAAACAACTCTTGGATTTTTTCCTTGGTTCTACGCAGAACTTCTGCGCAGCGATCGCAGACCATCAAATGGTCGACACCCTGAGTGGCCGGCGTCGTACCGCATCTCTGACAGAATTGCGTTGTCACTCCTTCTCCTTCGGCTTTCCGCCGAACAGATACATCTGCGGCACTTCTTTAACTTCGCGCTTCACCTTTCCACTTTCACTCTTCTTCTTCCGCCGCGCCAGTTTCGGCTGGCCTTCTGCGGAAAGCTCGGCTTCTTCCAGGTTGCTGAGGACTTCCTTGGCGCGGGCGAGGACTTCTTTCGGCAGGCCGGCCAAGCGGGCCACCTGAATGCCGTAGCTCTTGTCGGTGCCGCCGGGGAGAATCTTGTGCAGGAAAATCACCTGGTCCTGCCACTCGCGGACAGCTACATTATAATTCTTCACGCGTGGCATCGTGGCGGCGAGTTCAGTAAGTTCGTGGTAGTGCGTGGCGAACAGGGTTTTGGCGCCGACGCCGTTGTGCAAATACTCGGCGACCGCCCAAGCGATGCTCAAACCGTCGAACGTGCTCGTGCCGCGCCCGATTTCGTCGAGCACGATGAGGCTGCGCGGCGTGGCGTTGTTGAGGATGTTCGCGGTCTCGTTCATCTCGACCATGAACGTGCTTTGACCCCGCGCGAGATCGTCGTTCGCGCCGACCCGCGTGAAAATGCGGTCCACCAGGCCGACCGTCGCCCGCACCGCGGGAATGTATGAGCCGACCTGCGCCATCAGCACCAGCAGCGCCACCTGCCGGATGTACGTGCTCTTGCCCGCCATATTCGGCCCGGTAATGATCAAAATCTGCTGCTCCCGATTGTCGAGCATCGTGTCGTTGGGGACGAACCGCTCCTCAATTAACGTCTGCTCGAGCACCGGGTGCCGTCCATCGACGAATTCGATCCGGTCTTCATCATTAATGACCGGCCGACAATAACCCTGATGCCGCGCCAACTCGGCCAGACCCGCCAGCACATCGAGCGCGGCGATGGCGGAAGCCGATTCCTGAATCGATGCCGATTTCTCAACCGCCGCGGTGCGAATCTGCTGAAAGATCTCGTATTCGAGCGCGTTGGCCCGCTCTTCCGCGCCGAGAATCTTGTGCTCCATCTCCTTTAACTCGGGGGTAACGAACCGTTCACCGTTGGCGATGGTTTGTTTGCGAATGTAATCGTCGGGCGCTTTGTCGAGATTCGCCTTCGTGATTTCAATGTAGTAACCGAACACCGAATTGAAGCGCACCTTCAACGAAGCGATGCCGGTCCGTTCAATTTCCTTTTGCTGCAGTGCGGCGATCCATGCTTTGCCTTCCGTTCCCGCGCGCCGAAAGTCGTCCAATTCCGCGTGATAGCCCGGCTTGATGAGTCCGCCCTCCTTCAGCGCCAGCGGCGGCGCATCTACAATCGCGCGCGTAATGAGGTCAACCAGTTCCGGAAGCTCGGTGATCTGCGCGGTCAGTTTGGCGAGAAAGTCCGTCGCGCCCAGCACCGACGCCAGTGTCTTTTTCAACTTCGGCACGGCGGCCAGCGATTCCTTTAGCACGATCAGATCGCGCGCGTTGCCGTTGCCGACACTGAGCCGCGCGAGGGTCCGCTCCATATCGCGCACCGCGTGAAGTTGCTCGCGAAAATCCGCCAGCAGATGCGGCGCATCGCAAAACGTCGCAATCACACCCTGCCGCGCGTGGATCTGTTCCACGTTCTTCAAGGGACGCGTCAGCCACTCGCGAAGCAGCCGCGCGCCCATGGGCGTGAGCGTGCGATCGAGGCAACCAATCAACGTATGCTTGCGGTCGGAGCGCGGTGATTCGAGTAATTCAAGGTTCCGCTGCGTCACCGCGTCCAGGACCATGAATTCATTGATGCTATAAACTGTGAGTCGATGAATGTGCGCGGTGCTGCGCCGCAATGTTTGTTCGAGGTAATGGAGCGCCGCGCCGGCCGCCCCGATGCCAACGCTCAACTCGCTCGCGCCAAAGCCGTCGAGCGATTGGGTTTTGAAATGATCGCGCAACGTGAAGAACGCCGTCTCGCGTTCAAACGTCCAACCGTCGTGTGGCGTCACCGGCAACGCGAGATGCGCCAGCGCCTGCTTCGCTTCGGCGAGCCATTCGGTCGGCACGATGATCTCCGCGGGACGAATCCGCGTGAGTTCGTTCTGCAATTGTTCCACGGACGAAAGCTCGGTCACCTTGAAGTCGCCCGTGGTCAGATCCACCAGCGCGAGCCCGAACTTGCCGTCGCTGCAAATCGCCGCGAGGAAATTGTTTCGTTCTGCCTGCAACAGATGCGCGTCGAAGTGTGTACCCGGACTGAGGATTTGCGTGACATCGCGTTTCACCAACTTGCCCGGCTGGGCCTCCTCGAGTTGGTCGCAGATGGCCACCTTGCGACCATGCTTGAGCAACTTGCCGATATAACCCTCGGCAGCGTGGTGCGGGATCCCGCACATCGGGGTGCCGTTGCGGCTCGTGAGCGCGAGGTTGAGCAGTTGCGAGGCGGCCTTTGCGTCGTCGAAAAACATCTCGTAGAAATCGCCCAACCGGAACAGAAGCAGCGCATCGGGCGGAATCTGGTGCTTCACGCGCCGATATTGCTGCATCATGGGCGTGAGACCATCGCCCGACTGCTGGGATTTCGCACTCGCCATCGCGTAGGGGATTATAGCGGCGGGCCTCGGGCGGTCACGTCCTAAAACACGGGGGCCGAATTTCCACAGAATGGAAACTCGGCCCCGCGTTTATTGCTTGAACCGCTCTTCTGTCTGACGCGCGTCGATCGTTCAACGCTTGTTGCTCAGCGCGGCCCATTCTTCCGTGCGTCGGAAGCAGATCGTTCCGCAACCACGTCACGGAGGGGTTGTCCTCCTGTCGCCGGGCATCCCCCATCCCGACGCTGGTATGTTTAGCACCAGCCCTGCCAACTTCCCAAGTCGCGTGAAATCAAGAGGCTCACCACGGAGACCAGGCGGGAACGTGCGTTCTACCGGCCAAAAAGGGGCCCGTGATTGGACAAAAGTGTCAAGCCATCCCAACGTCTCAGCGCAGAAAGATCTCGCGAATAGCGGTGCGGAGTTGCTGGATGTCGAACGGCTTCTCGATGAGTTCATTGCCGGTGCGCCAAACAAAGTCGCTGAAGCCGGCCTTGCGCGACGCCTGGCCCGTGACGAAGAGAAAGCGATTGGCGAGAAACGGGTAGTCCCGCACCACATCGTTGTAGAGGACCTCGCCATCGATGCGAGGCATCATCAAGTCGCAAAGGACCGCGTCGTAGTCCGCCGTGCGCAAGCGATCCATCGCTTCCATGCCGTTGGCCGCGATGTCGACCTCGCAGTTCTCGTAGGTCAGCACCTCGCCCAACAACACCGCCAAATCGTGGTCGTCGTCAACCACCAGGACGCGGTGCATCACCTTTTTCTCCCGCTTCTCTTCCACCATGGCCGCTAAACGTAGCCTCTCTCCAGCGCCCATTCAACCACGACTTTCCTGCGCCGGGTAAGGATCATTTTGCCACCGCGTCAGCAACTTCCTCGGTCACATCGTCCGTTTGGCAATCCGTCTCCGTGTCGGTTTCCAGGGGACGGAACCGCTCCGCCCTGAAACCCCGCTCGGGATAGGGGGGCGCGTCACTACACGGATTGATAAGTTCCACGAGATAGGTGCACATCTCGCCTCCTTCACCACCGAGATCAACGCCCGGCACCAGGTCGCGAATGGTGTAGGTCACGCCCTTGACCGGAAGTTTCCAGTAGAATTTCTTGATCGCCTCCGGAAAGACATCATCGACGCACACTACTTTTTGCCCGGGTAGAAACATGCAAGGATTAGAACGAAATGAGTCGTCATCTCCGGCCACGTTAGCCAGAAGTGGAGCCGGCGATCAGACTTGAACTGATAACCTGCTGATTACAAATCAGCTGCTCTGCCAATTGAGCTACGCCGGCAACCGTGGCGGCTTGGAATATGCCACTTCGGTCGCGTTTAGTCCAGCGCCGCAAGCAACCCCTGGCGCTATCCAGCACTATCCAGACCCGTCTGCGGGTAGAAGCCACGCCGACACCACCAGAAACACTATCACGGCTACCGATCCGATCCATTCCCAGAACCCCAAATGCCAAATCGGGGATTGTTTAAGGCTCCGGGTCAACGGCTCCAGAACCTGAAAACGCGCCGCGATGACAAGCCGGAGGATAAACAGGACAATCGCCGGCCCGGTGATCAGGCTCCACCAAAAAATCAGGCCGCGACTCACCCAAGCACTTCCGTCCCGGCGGCGGTATTTCAATACATGGAATTCGAACAACAGTATTCCCCCGCCGAGGCCCACCCCGGCAAGACGGCCTAGTACTTCGTGCAATTTGGGGACGGCCGCGCGTCCATGCAGCGGATGCGAGGTGATCAGGCTGGCCAGGATCAAGCAGATCGCCCCTCCGGCAAAAGAGACAGCCCCGGCCCGAACTGCCGGCGAATCAAAACCGAGTCGGCGTCTGACGTAGCCGGCAAAAGGCACCAGCAACACACCGGTCAGGGCCAACCCCATCGCGGGAATGAAATGAAATTCCGGGTTCACCCGCGGATAGAGCAGTTGAGAAATGCTCATCATCCGCCAATCGTAAGCCTGCGGCAGGAGCGCCACGGCCAGCGCCAGGCTCCCAAAAAAACAGACGACAATCAGCGGAGTCACCACGAACAACATCGTCCGCCGGCGAAGATCGCCAGCAAAGAAACGAACGATGCCCAAACCGATACGAGACGACCGCATTAGGATGCGTCCATTGATAGCACAGCCGCACCCTCAATTTTCCCGTCACGCAAATCCTGCAAAGCATCATTGGCCCGGTCCAGTGGATACATCTGCGCCTGGGTTTTGACCGGCACTTCCGGAGCAAGCTTCAGGAATTCCTCACCATCCCGACGCGTCAGATTGGCGACCGACCGCACAGCTCGTTCTTCCCAAAGCAGTTGATACGGAAAGGAAGGAATATCGCTCATGTGAATTCCACCGCAAACAACTACACCCCCCTTGCCGACCGCGCGAAGGGCAGCCGGAACCAGCGCGCCGACGGGCGCAAAGATGATGGCCGCATCCAATTGTTCCGGCGGCCGTTCGTCGGAACCACCGGCCCACACCGCCCCGAGGCGTCGGGCAAACTCCTGGCCCTTGCTGTCTCCCGGTCTTGTAAAAGCGTAAACTCGTCTTTTCTGGTAGATCGCCACTTGAGTGAGGATGTGAGCTGCCGCGCCAAATCCATAAAGCCCCAGGTTCTGTGCGTCCTTCCCGGCGATTCGATACGAGCGATAGCCGATCAGGCCGGCGCACAACCACGGCGCAGTCTCCGCGTCCCCGGGGTCTGCCGTAAGGCGAAAACTGAATCGCGCATCAGCCACCGTGTATTCTGCAAAGCCACCGTTGACCGTGTAACCAGTGAAGAGCGCATTCTCACAAAGGTTCTCCTGGTCCTTCTTGCAGTAACGACACTCGCCGCAGGCAAATGCCAGCCAGGGCACACCCACCCGGTCGCCGATGCGAAAGTTTCGGACTTTCTCGCCGATCTCAGCGACGCTTCCCACGATTTCATGGCCGGGTATCAGCGGAAGCTTTGGTTCGGTAAGTTCCCCGTCAACGATATGCAAATCCGTGCGACATACCCCGCAAGCATGGACGCGAACCAGAATTTGGTTCGGCTTGGGACGGGGAACGGGCACTTCCTTCAGACGCAGTGGCTGCTTCGGCGTCTCCAGCAGCATCGCGCGCATTGTCTCCGGTACTCGCATTGCTATAACCTGTGTACCACTCTAACATTGATTATTCAATGGTCGCCGGGTAAAATGCACCCCTGTGAAACGAGCCATGACGCTCTCTTTGGCCCTCCTGCTCGGTCTGCCTGCCATCAGCTTCGCGGATCCCGGTAATGTCGTTTCGTGGTCCAGCAATTCGCTGAACGAACTCACGTTCACTTGCGCGACGGCCAATGTGAAGTTGGAATTCGTTGACGCGAACGTCGTTCGGGTGCGCATGGAACCGAGTGGCGCGCCGTTTAATACGAATACTTCACTGACGGTTATCAAGGCCTGGGCGCGTCCGGCAATCAGTGTGGTGGATGGAAGCACGTTGACGGTTACGACGCCGGGGCTGCAGGTAAACGTGCAGAAGACGCCCTTGCGCCTGACGTTTCGCAAGCTCGACGGAACGGTGTGGCTCACGGACACGAACACGACCGGCCTGTCGTTCACGGCGGGCAGTCCCACCAACACCAGCCACATGTTCACGATGCCGGCTGGCGAGCAGTTTTACGGGCTCGGGCTCGTGCTCGGCAAACCGCTGAGCTATCGCGGACAGACGCGCACACTGTACAACGCGCGCAGCGGATTCTCGTCGGGAGCGATGACGGACATGGCGGTGCCGCTGATGGTGTCGTCGAAGGGTTACGGCGTGTTCATGGACAACACGTACTCGCAGACATGGGATTTCACCCAGTCGGGCACGACACAGTGGCGGGCCTTGGTTTCGAATGGCGAACTAAACTACTACTTCATCGGTGGAAACACCCCGGCGGACGCGTTGAATCGATATGGGCAAATCGTCGGCACCGCGCCTGTCGCGCCGCGTTGGGCAATGGGATACATGCAGTCGAAGTATGGGTATCGCAACTGGTCGCAGATGTACACAGCGGTGAGCACATTTCGGACAAACGACCTGCCGGTGGACACACTGATTCTGGATCTGTACTGGTTCGGATCGCCGAGCGTGATGGGCGGGCTGACGTGGGACAACACCAACTTTCCCAATCCGTCGAGCAACCTGACGGCGTTGGCAAATCTGGGCGTCAAGACCATCAATATCCACGAGGAATACATCAACAACGCCAACCAACCCGCGCTCAGCAACTTCAACGCAGCGGCAGCGGCGCATTATCTCCTGACCACCGATGCCGCGATGACAACGCCGAGCATCCAGGTGAATAACGGGTTTTACAACTCGGCCGGCTATGTCGATTTTTCCAACCCGTCGGCGCGCGGTTGGTGGTTTTCGAAGATCAAGCCGTTGTATGACGCGGGCATCGCGGGATTCTGGACGGACCTCGGCGAACCGGAACAGGACAACGCGAATGATTACCTGTTGGGCGGGCATCGCGAGTCGGAGATGCACAACGTCTACAACTTTCTGTGGCATCAGGGACTGGCGGAGGGATTTGCCGCAAACTATCCCAATGCGCGGCTGTACATCCTGAGCCGCTCGGGGTTTGCGGGCGACCACCGGTTTGGCGTGGGGCATTGGACGAATGATACCGGCGCGGATTGGACAACGTTCGCGGCGCATCTGAATGCGATCTGCAATTATGGTTTGTCAGGCTTGAACTATTTCGGGAGCGACATCGGCGGGTTCACGGGAACACCGACGGATGAGCTGTATGTGCGGTGGTTTCAGTTCGGGGCATTTTGTCCGGTGTTTCGCGCCCACGGCGTGGACAGCAAGCCGGTGGCCCCGTACGAGTTCGATCTGTTTGTGCAGGATCATTGCCGCAACATGATGAAGTTGCATTATCGCCTGTTGCCGTACGAGTACACGACGGCACGCGAGACATTTGACACGGGAATCCCGATGGATCGCGCGCTGCCGCTGGCGTTCCCAGGCGACACCAACGGGTTCGTCAATGGCACACAATTCATGTTCGGATCGAATATCATGGTCGCCCCGGTGATCACACAGGGAGCAGGCTCGCGGTCCGTTTACCTGCCGGGCGGAAAGTGGGTCGACCTTTGGGGCGGACAGGTGCTCAATGGACCAGTGACGACAAACTGGCCGGCCCCCATGGGACAGATCCCCGCGTTCTACCGCGACAACTCGATCACGCCTCTCGGGCCGTACGTCCAGTCGAGTCAGTTCGACGACGGCAGCCTGCGCGGCGTGCGCGTCTACTGCAGTACGAACGCCGGCTATACACTCTACGATGACGATGGCGTGTCGACCGGATTTCGCTCCAATCAGTTCGCCACCACTTCGATCAGTGCGGCGGTGTTAAGCAATAGCGTGGCCCTAAACATCGGCGGTGCAGCGGGCTCGTACGTCGGTCAGCCAACTCAGCGCACCTGGCAGGTGGAAGTGTATTGCACGAATGCTGTTTCCGCCGTGGTCGCGGACGGCGCGTCATTGGCCAGCTTCACCAGCGCGGAATCGTTGACCTCGGCTCCGTCAGGTTACTACGTGGACGGCGCGGAACATCTGGTACGGATGGTGATACCGTCGGCGCCGATCACCCAATCGCATCTGGTAACAACGTACCTCAACCAGACACCGCCGCCCCCTTACGAGGCGCGGATTAACGGCGGCGGTCGTCCCTATCTCGATCACGGCGGGGCGATGTGGGTGGAAGATCGCCCCTGGCACGCGGGCTCGTTTGGTATCAATGGTGGCGGCAGCAACATGATCGCCAACGCGATTGCCGGCACGGATGACGACGTCCTCTACCAATCGGAACATCTCGGCGTGACCTTCACGGCGCTGTTCGATTGTCCAAACGGGACGTACGAAACAACCTTGTACAACGCGGAGACTCGCTGGAATGCCCCCGGTCAGCGGCTTTTCAACGTCTCCATCCTGGGCCAGCAGGTCTTGAGCAATTTCGACATCTTCGCCGCTGCGGGTGGGTCCAACAAGGCGATCGCGGTCACATTCACCAACATTGTCTCCAGCGGACAACTCGAAATTGACTTCAACGACGTCGCCACCGCGTTCGAGACCAATGCCCGTGTCTCCGCCATCCGCGTAAAAAAAATCGCCGATCCCGTCTTTGAATCAGTCCCCCCGTCCGTCGCCATTAACTCGCCCACGAATGGCTCCACAGTCGCGGGCACCGTCTCGGTCACGGGCTTGGCCAGCGACAACGTCGCCGTGGCGAAGGTCGAGGTCAGTGTCGATAATGGGGGCTGGAGCATCGCCACGGGCACGACGAACTGGTCGTTCTCGCTCACCACGCCGGCCATCGTGAACGGCCTGCACACCATCTCCGCGCGCGCCACCGACGGATCGGGCAACGTGTCGAGCATCCCGTCCGTCACGGTGCGCGTGATCAACGTGCCGGGCGCCTACCTCGCGCGCATCAGCGCCGGTAATCCGAGCAACGTCACCGATTGCGCCTCGAACGTGTGGGTGGCGGACCAGGCTTACTCACCCGGTTCGTTTGGGTATTCGGGAAATGGCGCCGGCGGTTACGTCAACAACGCGATTTCCGGCGTCTGCGCGAGCGTATGGCCGCTCTATCAGCGCGAGCGTTACAGCACCGCATCCGGGGGGTACAGTTACCTCTTCGATTGTCCCCCGGGCATCTACGAAACGATGCTGCTCGAGGCAGAGACCTACTGGAGTGGCAGCAATCAGCGGGTCTTTAACGTATTCCTTCAGGGCCAGGAGGTGCTGACTAATTTCGACATTTTCGCGACCGCCGGCGGCAAGAACATCCCGGTGACGCGCGTTTTCACATGTACCGTGGCCGCCGCGCAACTTGAAATGGACTTCATTCCGATCACCGACAACGCCCGCGCTTCGGGAATTCAAATCCGCAAGATCGCCGACCTTGATAGCGACGCCGATGGTATTCCCGATTGGTGGATGCTTGCGTACTTCAACCACCCGACGGGCCAGTTTGCCGACAACTCGCTGGCCAACCTGGACGCCGACGGCACCGGTCAGAACAACCTGTTCAAGTACAGCGCCGGATTGAATCCCATCGATCCGACTGCGGTGTTTGTTCTCAACGTTGCCGGTGTGCCGAACCAGCCATCACAGAATAATCTGTTCTTTGCTCCCGTGGCCTCCGGCAGAACCTATACCCCGCAGTTCAGTGTCGATCTGGCCAGCGGCATCTGGACGCAGCTTACCGGTTTTGCCGGTCCCATGACCAACGGTGGCCAGGTGACGATCACCGATTTGAACGCGACCCAGTCCAACAAGTTTTACCGCATCCATATCACCTATCCCTGAGCGCCACTACTGCCACCACGCGTTCGGAAATTCCTTGCTGTAAGCGCCACGCGGGACTACCATTCAGCCGGCGGTAGAAAGGAGAGCGCGGTTCATGGATATTTCCTTCGGCTGCCCTGGGTGCCAACAGCACATGGTGATCGACGAGGCCGGAGCCGGCCTTCTCGTTCCGTGTCCCAAGTGCGGACAGGAGATTCGCGTTCCCAGTCTCGTCGCGACAAAACCAGGCCCCCCCACCAGTCCAGCAAGTGCTTCCGGGCCGGATAAGGAGCGGACGGTCGCCTTAAAGTGGACCCCTCCCTCCTCGAGTACGAGCCAGAAGCCAAAGTAATGACCGCCGCCGATCCTGGCGACACCTTGAGCATGTGTGCCGAGCAGTGCTAGGATGTCCCATATATATGATGGAATCACCCACGACAGAAAAAACCCGTCTCGCCCGGTTTCTGGCAGTGTTCACGGAAACTTTTGGGCTTGGCCGTGCCGCGGCGATCAGCGCCCTTCTCCTAATTGGTTCTGCCACCATCATTGCCGTCTTCTGGTTCATTCACTCGGCCCCGCCCCACGCCATTACCATCAGCAGCGGTCCCGAGGGCAGTGCATTCCAAAAGACCGCCGAGAGATATCGCGCCATTCTGGCGCGTAGCGGTGTAAAGTTGAATGTCCTTCCGTCCGCAGGCTCGCTGGAAAACCTCAAACGGCTTTGCGACCCCGCTTTTCATGTCGACATTGGGTTCGTTCAAGGTGGCGTGACCAATGAGGTCGAGACCGACCAACTGGTTTCGCTCGGGAGTGTCGCCTACGAACCGCTGCTGGTTTTCTATCACAGCGCCACACCGATCAACCTGCTTTCCGAACTCAACGGCAAACGGCTGGCAATTGGCCCCGAGGGCAGTGGCACGCGGACCCTCGCTTCCGCCCTGCTTCAGGCCAACGGCATCGAAGCCGGTGGCGCGACCACGCTCCTGGATCTGGACGCCGAAGAGGCCGCCAGGGCATTGCTCGCGGGTACTGTGGATGCTGTCTTCTTGATGGGCGACTCCGCCTCGACACAGACCATGCGCAAGCTTCTGCGGACACCGGACATCCAGCTTTTCGATTTCGCCCAAGCCGACGGTTATGCGCGCCGCATCCATTACCTGAACAAGCTCCAGCTTCCGCGGGGAGTCGTTGATTTTGGGAAGGACATTCCGCCGCGCGATGTCAACCTGGTCGCCCCGACGGTCGAACTGGTTGCGCGGGCCAACCTGCATCCTGCGTTGATCGATTTGTTGCTGGAGGCCGCGCGTGAAGTGCATGGGCGCGCTGCCCTGTTCCAGCACCGTGACGAATTCCCGGCTCCGCTGGAAGTTGACCTGCGCCTCAGTGACGAAGCACGCCGTTACTACACATCGGGCAAGAGTTTCCTCTACCGTTCCCTGCCCTTCTGGCTGGCCAGCCGCGTAAATCGCATCCTGGTGGCCTTTGTCCCGATGTTGTTCGTGTTGGTCCCGGGACTGCGACTCATCCCGACGGTCTATCGCTGGCAAATCCGCCTGCGGATCTACCGTTCCTACCGCGCGCTGTTATCGGTCGAACAGGGCGCCTTCGCCAACCCGACACCCCAGAATCGGGAGGAATTGCTCACCCGCCTCGCGCACATCGAGAAAACCACGAATAAAATGAAAGTCCCGGCTTCCTTCGCCGACCAATTCTACGTCCTCCGCCAGAACATCATCTTTGTTCACAATAAGCTGACAGCCACAACCGCGCCGCACTGAATCAGGCAGTCGTGTCGCTCACGTCTGGTCCAGCGTCGCGAAGGCGGGGCCGAGATGTTCAATCAAATCCGTGGTCAGCATCGCGCGCGCGCCAAGTTTCTCGTTCGCAAGATCACCGGCGAGTCCGTGGAGGAACACACCCGCGCGCACGGCGTCGAGCGTCCCCATGCCCTGCGCGAGGAATGCGCCGATGATTCCGGTGAGCGCATCGCCCATGCCGCCCTTGGCCATGCCGGGATTGCCGGTCGAATTGACCCAGAGTCCGCCCGACTTGTCAGTGACCACCGTCCCCGCGCCTTTCAGAACCATGACGACCCCATACTCTTGGGCAAAACCCCGGGCCATACCCCAGCGGTCCGCTTGCACTTCCTTTGCCGTTTTGCTGATGAGTCGTGCCATTTCGCCGGGATGCGGCGTGAGCACGAGCGGCTTTTGCAGTTTCTTCAACGCCGCCACGCCCTGGGCCATGGCGTTCAAGGCGTCGGCGTCCACCACCATCGGCAGAGGACAACTGCTCACCACTTTCCAGACCAGCTTCTGCGTTTCGGCCTGCTGACCGAGTCCGGGACCAATGGCGACGGCATCAAATCGGGCGAAATAACCCGGATTGAGTTGCTCGAAGTCTACGGGCTGCGGCATCACTTCCGGCGGGCATTGTGCCGCAACAATGGGATAGATGTTGTGCGGCACAGCCAATGTGACCAGTCCCGCGCCCGCGCGGGCGGCGGCGTGTGCCACCATCACGGGCGCGCCCGTGTAGCCTTCGGAACCGGCGATGACCAACAGATGACCGAAGTCGCCTTTATGCGCGGAACGACGGCGCGGCGGCAACAGCGGCTTGACGTCCTGGGCCGTGAGTAGTTCCACGTCGGTGGAAATCTGCTCGACAAACTCCCGCGGAATTCCGATGTCGGCGACTTCGATGCGACCCACGAAATCCGCCGCGGCTGGTTTCAGCAAACCGATCTTCGGCAGAGCCATGGTGACCGTCAAATCCGCCCGAACGCCGAACCCATGCACTTCGCCTGTATCGCTACCAAGGCCCGAGGGGATGTCGATGGCTACGACAGGCAAATGCAGGCCGTTGATCACCTTGATCGCTGTCGCGTACGGCTCGCGCACCTCGCCCTTCAGTCCCGTGCCGAGCAAGCCGTCGACAACAACCGCCGGTTCCGTTTCGGCCACGATCCCGGAAAGTTCGTCGAGGGTTGGCAATTCGTAAACGCGAATCGCGCTGACGAGCTTCTGGAAATGCAGTAACGGATCGCCCTGCAGCTCGTTGCGGCGACAGAGCAACACCAGTGTAGGCTGGCACCCGGCCCCCGCCAAATGCCGCGCCGCCACGATTGCGTCTCCGCCGTTGTTCCCCTTTCCCGCGAACAGCAACACCGAGCGTGCGTCCTGCCGTTTGAGAAACTGAATCGTGGCCCGCGCAACGGCATAGCCCGCGCGTTCCATGAGTTCCTCCCCGGGCGTGCCGGCGGCGATGGTGCGTTGGTCGAGTTCCCGTATTTGCCCGGTCGTAACCGCTTTCATCAAGGCAAGTGTAGTCGAAACCAAATGCGTTTGACAACCTCGCGCACGGTCACCTAGCTTCACAAGCGATGAAAGCCACCACACGTCTGGGCTGGATCGGCTCGGGGGTCATGGGCCTGTCGATGTGCGGAAATCTCCTCGGCAAGGGCTACGCGGTCACGGTCTACAGCCGCACGAAGTCCAAGGCCCAGCCGTTGCTGGAGAAGGGCGCGCAGTGGGGCGATTCGCCTCGGTTCGTCGCGAATCAATCGGATGTCCTGTTCAGCATGGTTGGTTATCCACGCGATGTGCGGGAGGTTTATTTCGGCGAAAACGGGGTGTTCGCCGGCGTGAAACCCGGCAGCCTTGTGATCGACATGACCACCACCGAACCGAGCTTGTCGAAAGAGATTTACGCGGCGGCCAAAGCAAACGGCGTCGACGCCATCGACGCGCCGGTTTCCGGCGGCGACGTCGGCGCGCGCAACGCCACGCTCTCGATCATGGTTGGTGGCGACGCGGATGCAGTTGAGAGGACGCGTCCATTGTTGGAAATTCTCGGCAAGACCATCATTCATCAGGGCGGGCCGGGCGCCGGGCAGCACGCCAAGATGTGCAATCAGATTGTCATCGCGGGCACGATGATCGGCGTCTGCGAAAGCCTGCTCTACGGGCACAAAGCCGGTCTCGATCTCGACACCATGCTGCAATCGATTCGCGGGGGCGCTGCAGGCTGCTGGAGTCTCGACAATCTCGCCCCGCGCATCCTGCAACACAATTTCGCTCCCGGTTTTCTCGTGGACCACTTCGTCAAGGACATGGAGATCGCCCTCGCGGAAGCGGAGCGCATGAACCTCACGCTGCCGGGACTAAAACTGGTGCACGACCTCTACCGAGCCGTCCAGGCACAGGGACACGGCCGTAGCGGTACGCACGCGCTGTACCTCGCGCTGGAGGCGATGTCACAGAAGCCGGCTTGATCCCAACAATTTCTCCAGCCGCTGTTGTCGCCGTCGTGCCATCATATATTGACGCGTGAATTGCAGACGCGGATGGATCACGCGACCCGCTGAGGGCGAAGGCACTGTGACGCCCAGTTTCTCGAACGCAAACACCGCCGCACCGCGCAGCGACGCTTCGGGTTCGCTGCAAACGATCAGACTGCGGCCGAGCACATCCGCGAGCCGTTGCATGTCCGCCGGTGATTTCTGGATTCCTCCGGAGACCACAAACTTCCGGATGGGCAACAATTCGGCAATCTGTGCCAACCGCTGGAAGACCGCTTCCCGCGTTGCCTGCAGAATGTCCAGCGCCGAACTGGAATTCTTCAAGCCGACAATTGCGCCGTGCAATTCCTCCGGCCACGTGGGGGCGCGTTCGCTCACCCAAAACGGCAACACGGTGAGTCCGTGCAACGGCGTCAGCCGCGCCGCCAATGCGCGCTCCAGCTCTTTTGGATCGTGCGGCAGATTCAGTTGCCGCACGCACCATGTGCGCAGGTTGCCCGCGTTGCTCACCGCGCCGCCGATCAGCAGACGTTTCGCATCAACGCGATAACAGAACAGTCCAAACGGCGCGCGCGCCCTTTGGACGCGGCTCACCAGTCGAATCGCCGCGCTGGTCCCGACATTCAGCGCGGCCAGGCCCGGCTTCGTCGCGCCCGAGCCCAAATTGCTCGCTGCGCCATCGCCGATGGCGGGGAACCACAGGGCCTCGCGCAACTCCGGAAATCTGCGGCCCAGTCGGGCCGACGATTGGAGAGGCTCTTCGCTCAGCGCGTTGAGTTTTCGCGGTGAAATGCGGCAACGCTTGAGAAGTCCCGCGTCCCACCGTAGCGTGGCGGGATTGAACAGGCCCGTCGCGCTTGCCATGGCGTAACTGCAGCACGCGTCCCCGCAAAACTCACGCTGCAGCCATTCGGCGGGCGACATCCAGTGCGTCACGCTTGCGAAAAGTTTCGGCTGCGTGCGTCGCAACCAAAGCAGTTTCGCGGGCCAGAATGACGAACGTAACATGCACCCCGTCCGCGCGTGTACCGCGCGCTCGGAAAATTCTCCACGCAATCGCGCCGCATCTTCGCGGCTGCGCGAATCCGCCCACGTGTAAATCGGTGTCAACGCCCGTCCACTTTCATCCACGCCGAGCAAGCTGTGCCAAAAACAGGACGTGCCGACGGCGATGATCGGACGCAGGCGAAGTGTCCGGTCGGTGCGATACACGCGCAGCGTTTTGGCCAGGCACCGTAGGAAAGTTTGCCGCAGCGTTTGCGGTGAGAGTTCCGCGCCGCCATCTGCCGTGACTCGCAATGAATATGCCTCCTGCGCCGTGGTACGAACGAGCCGCCGGCTGCGCGCATCGAACAGTGCGGTGCGCAGCGACGAGGTGCCAATGTCGATGGATAGGATGAGGACTGATGATTGGTCACGCGAAAGCCTGCGCTTCATGCTGAACGGATAGCCAATTCCCGCCGAAAAGTCGATTTCTTCGAGACGCAGATTTTTCGTTGCCGGGCGCCCGCGACGCGAATATAGTCTCCTACGCACTTCTAGGCGTGCGCCCATAGCTCAATTGGATAGAGCGTTGGTCTACGGAACCAAAGGTTGCAGGTTCAACTCCTGCTGGGCGCGCCATTTCTCAAAATCCTCAAACACCCACCTCCTTGAGACCGTGGGTCCGCGACGACCCACACCCTCGGCAGAGGTTTCCAATATTACTCCCACACTTTTCATTCAACCCTTGATTTCCCCCCTCTGACAGCGATACAAACCACCTAAATGCACCCCGACCCTCTAGCGCCGGTATGGGCCATGACTTTGTTTTTCATCATTTTCTACGGCGGCATGTGCATGTTTGGGGCATTCCTTTTTGCGTTTTGGATTTGGATGATCATCGACTGTGCCCAGAACGAACCCCCAAGCAATGACAAGATCGTCTGGATGTTAATTGTCATCTTTCTCAACTGGATAGGTGCCATCGTATACTTTTACGCCCGCCGACGAAACCGCACCAAAGGACAGTTTTTTAAGCCCCCATCATCACCTCCAGTGCAGTGACTCACCATTAACCCCTCTTCTATTGAAGTTACTGAGTGCAGGGTTCCGCCGCCATGACGGGCCGCATCCGCCCGACGCGCCAACCGATCTTGCGAGACCTGGTCCTAGCTGAAGTTCGTTGCAACGCTCTGTGTCTTGTAATAGACAGGTGGCAGCTTTGGCCTACACGCGCACATCTACGGCTAGTCAGATGAAAGAGCCAATCCCTATAGCTCCCAAAGTTCTCGGCGTTTTCCTCTTTGGCAGGGGCGTGCTATTTGCCTGCTTTTGGATTTTGGCTGCCGGATTCGCATTCGCCTTGCCCGGGGGCTCCCACGCCGCGTCCTTGCTCGACAGAATCAGATCAGTACTTCTCATCTCGACGTTCCTTGGCATAGTTACCCTGTCGTGCGTGGGTGGGATTTTGTGTTTTCGAATTCGCAAGAATGGTTGGTATCTTTCCGTTTGGGCGATCATCCTGAGTCTTGGCTGGTCATTTTGGGGACTGATCAGCGCATACCACATTTCTCAAGAAATTGTTGAGGCTAGGAAGAGTGACGTAAACCACTGGGTGCCCTTTTTATGCTTTTATCTTCCCATGTTTCTCTTTATGGCGGCTCCGCCTGTTTTGGGATTGGTCTATCTTCTGCGCCCAGCAGGAAGGAAGACGTTTGGAATAGGAGCGTTGTAGAGATTCGGCTAAGGCAACCTTGCGTCACCCGCTATCGCGAGGACACGGAGTTCAAGAGGACGAGGTGCCAAGAAACCAGTAGTAGATTAAGGCCCAACAGCGGAATAACGCCCCACTTCATCCAAGTGCGGGTAGACTGGACGACCACCAGAAGGCAAGTAACAATAACAACAGCAGGTATGGTTGCCATCACCAACACGCCATTTGCATATTCCTTCACATTTCCGCCCATGCCACCTATGAGCGTGCCGAGGACATCGAACAAATCAACGGACCCCGCGATCAGGTACAACCAGACCAGGGCGATCCCACAAAGGAGATTTCGATCTTCGTCTCTCACGCCATTATCCAATCACTAAACCATCCATCCCGTCCAGAGTAACCGTAATGGATGCGAACGCGCCATTAGGACCACCTCTCGGAACCCTGAGCGGGAGAATTCAAGAACAGCCCGCTAACTGATGACCATGAGCAATAGCCATCTCGCGCTGGTGCAGGCGCCAATCGCCGAGACCAAGCACAACGAACCCACGTGCCATGACGTGATGTGATCGTGATGCGACCAAGCCACCTTAGCGGGATCACGATGTGTCCCCGCTGTGACCAACGGAATAGGCTCGACATTGCTGTCGGGCGCGTGATTCACTTCGCTCCCAAGGAGGAAGTGAAGAGATTGGCAGCCTGTGCCTGTTGATCCCTTGAAATGAAGACTCTCCGCATTCTCGCGGTGATTGTGTTGGTTGTTTTGTTCGGCGGTTCCAGCCGCGCCGGCACGAACGCTGCGCTGACGACACTTCACACCTTTAGTGGCGCGGACGGCAGCAACCCGCAGGCGGCCCTGGTGCAGGGCAGCGATGGGTACTTCTATGGCACAACACAGGCGGGTGGGTCGAACAACCTCGGAACCGTGTTCCAGATCAGCTCCACCGGCACATTTACGCCGCTCTACCAATTTAGCGGCCCGGATGGCAGCGACCCGGAGGCGCCTCTCGTGCAGGGCAGTGACGGCAATTTCTATGGGACGACCGTCACCGGAGGAACTGCCACCAATTGCCATTGTGGCACTGTTTTTCAAATCACTTCCGCCGGCATACTGACAACCTTGTTCAGCTTTAGCGGCGATACGAATGGGGCCAACCCGCGAGCCGCGCTCGCACAGGGCCGAGACGGCAACTTCTATGGCACGACGCTTCTTCTCCCTGGCGGTCACGCCTCTTCCGGCACCGTGTTCAAGGTCACTTCGTCGGGAACGATGACAACGCTGTACACGTACAACGGATCGGCCTTTGGTTTTCCGGCCGCGCATGCCGGGTTGGTGCAAGACAGCAACGGCGATTTCTACGGGACGACTGAATACGGAGGGACGGACGGCAATGGCTCGGTGTTCAAGATCGGCCTGGATGGCACATTCACAAACCTGTTCTCGATCACTGACACCAACTTATCCTACACTGGCGAATTTCCGTGCGGAACGCTTGCGCAAGGCAGCGACAGTAACTTCTACGGGACGACCATCGTGGGAGGAAAGACCGGGTCCGGCACTGTGTTCCAGATCACTCCTGCGGGGACGCTCACGACATTGCATTTCTTCAATCCCAATGGAACGGATGGCGCGAATCCCTACGCGGGGCCTGTGCTGGGGAGTGACGGTAATTTCTACGGGACGACCGGGTTTGGAGGGTCTAACTCCGTTGGCGACGTGTTTCGGATCAGTCCGTCGGGCACGTTCACCCAGCCATATCAATTCAGCGGCCCCGATGGCCGCAATCCGCAGGCGGCGTTGGTGCAGGGTTGCGATGGCAACTTTTACGGGACCACTTACCAAGGCGGCACGAACGGCGCTGGCACGGTGTTCAAACTCTCCGTTCCCCTCAGCCCCCCGGCCAATCAGATTAGCGCGATCCAGTTCGTGAACACCAACGTCGTCATCACCATCCCGTCCGTCTGGCCTGAGACCTATCAATTACAGTATCGTGACTCACTGACCGATGGGAGTTGGTCCAACATCGTCGGCGCATCTATTACCAACAGCATTGGCGGTTTGCAGACGTTGACCGACTGCGGCGGTGCTTTTCAACCGCAACGGTTTTATCGATTTCACATCACGCCGTGAGCGCTGCCATCTGCTCGCTGCATCACGTCCATCTGCGCCTCGCACATATTCCCCACGCCCACCCCTTCTCCGCCCGTGAGGCAACCAACCGTCCTTTCACTGTGCCGGCTATTTTCTTTTCAGGAAACGAAGCGAGAACAGACTGGCGAGAGCTGCGCCCACAAGACCGAGTGGGCCTGGTTCGGGCACGGCCACAATCGTTGCGGCCAGGCCGGTGGTATCTTCATGATCGTTTCCGTTGCTTCCAAAACCGACGGCAAAATCGATGTGGTCTCCTGTCGTGAGGTTCGGCGTTCCCGAATAGGACGTCGGGCTGGGACTACCGTTCACCGCCGAATCGAATATGGAGACGCCGTTGAGGAGAATATGCACATCCGATGAATCGCCGACCGTACTGAGGCCGGAAAATGTGGCCGCAATACTAAACGGCCCGGATGAAGGCGCGGTCCAACGGAGATCAGCATACTGGCTGCCATTCATGTTCAATGCCAGTTGCCCTGCTTGATAGATCGTCGAGCCGGCCACAACCATCGGACTGGCAGTGGTATTGCGCAGGATATACGGAATACCCTCGGGAGTCTGATTGCCCAACCAGCCGTTGAGACCGCTGAGACCGTATTGGGCGTTGGTGCTGGCGGTGTCGAGGTTAAAGGTCGATCCGAGACTAACCGACCAGCCGTAGCTCCAGACGCCATTAGGGTTACTGCCGATGGAAAAGTCCGCAGCAGCATCATAGGCCAACGCAGGATGCGGCAGGGCGACCACAACGAGACAGAGCAACGTTGTGAAGGTTGAAATGAACGTGATTCCGCGTGCAGAGTTGGGAACGTTGAACTTCTTCATGGCTTCTCCTCGCTTTGCCTGCTTCCGCAGGCGGTTGGTTTGTCTATCTGCTTCGTGGCAGGCGTTGGGCTCGCAGGATCAACGTCGCCATTTCAAAATGGCCGCACAAACGGGAATGCGCACAAATCCTCGCAACGGACTCTAGAGTCAGTAGAACACTCGCTCATAGGCGCGTCAAGCGTATTGATTCCGTAGTCTGGCGAGGGTGAGACTTGCATGCAGAATCGCACTGCCCGCCACAGCCTTACCTTATTGACCGCGTTGTCTTCGCATAGATGGTCAAATCGAGTGCCTATGTTCTCGACAAGGAAGGGCTGGAACGCTGATAATAACCTCGCTTGGAGAACTGTCAGCAAAGCGAGTCGCTGGCAACTGGAAGGGAAGGTTTGCAATGAGATGGGTAATCCTGGGTGCGATGGGACTGGTGACGCTCTTTGGCAATTTCAATCCCGCCGACGCAGACATATTTGATTTGAAGAGCGATTGGAGCGATACCACAAACCCGAATGGTGTGTGGTCATACAACGCGGGGGTAAACCCGTTGCCTCACCAGGATAAGTTGGGTTTGCCCTATCTCGTTTCCAACCAGCAACCGGGCTGGGGACCATCGGATGGGAGCACCCTCCCCCCTCCTCCTTTTCTTCCCATTTGGTTCAAAGCCGTCCAGTCAAACCCAACCGACCAGTATGGGAACCCTTTGGACTGGCACGCTGGCGACATTGTAACGCATAGCCAGGATGATTATAACGGTTTGGGCGAAGGGAAAAGCAATGTCACATTCACTTATCCGGGTCCAAATTCTACCGTCGCAAACATTGGCGGTTCCGTGTGGATGGCTCGTGACGTCGGACGAGTGGTTGGCTGGGCTTTGTACCTTGATAACACATTACTGACAGAGGGCAGTGTCTACAGTGGCGACCCCTATAACCGGAATAGTCCATTCAGCCTGGCCGCAGGCAGTGGCGGAGCGAGCGCGGTTACCAACCTTCTTCTCCAAGCTAACGATGTAATCAAGTTGGAGTTCACATCCGAAGTTGACGCTGCCGCCGAGATTGTTGGCGAATATGTGGGCGCCAATTTCAGTGTTACCACGGTCCCCGAGCCTTCCTCCTTAATCCTCGTCGGCACCGGAACCATCAGCCTGCTGGCCTGCGCCTGGCGGCGACCGGGGCCGTTGAGGATGCAGAGGCCGGCGGTGAGATAGGCGGCGGAGATCAAGAGCGCGTTGCGCACGCCCGGCAGGCCGATACGTTTGTGATGCCGAGCGTGGCGAACGTTGCAGAAGCCAAGAAAAAGCTTGCATTAGGGTCATATTCTCGCCATTAATATTGCCCCATGGCGAGGGGAGACGCGCGTTAGGTTGGTGAGTTTTCTTTCTGGCAGGCAACCAACCAACTCTTGAGTTGTAGACAGTTGCGAGTGCGTGCAGGTCTCTTGTTTGGACTTTCTTTTCCCGCCTGTGAGTTGTGCGCTGCATTCTTCGCGAGGGAAAGCGGCGCACGTAATGCGAGGAAAGGAAATTTCATGAAAGCAATTCGCTGGTCCATCCAACTATCAAGCCTCATCGCCTTGTCGTTTGCCCTCACAGTGGTGGAAGCCCGCGCCGATGCCAATTCTGTCGTCCTCGAGAATGCCACCGGCGGGCCGTTTGCCGCGTTCAACGGAAGCGGCCAGGTGATTGGCATGATCGAGAGCGATATACCGGACACTTCCCATGTGTACTTTGTGAAGGGAAACTTCCAGTTGATCAATATAGGCGACAACCCCCCCGCCAACACCTGGCCGCAACTGGTTGACACCCACGCCACGGAAGTGGCTGGCGTGATGATCAGCACGGATGTGACGACCATCGGCGTCGCCCCCGGTGCGGGAGTCTATGCGGCGGGAGGCCTTGGCGGCTATTATCCGACCGCGGGGCCAACCAATACCGCCCTCGATTTCCAGACGAACGTCATCAATGCGATCAATTTTCTGGCGGCGCAGCCGAATCTGCACGTCATTAACATGAGCATCGGCCTCGATTCGGTAATCGACGTCAACCCTAATGGCACGGATGTTGTCGTCCGTACCTACAACACCTCTGGTACAAGCGTCTGGGAACGGGCCATGGATAACATTGCCTCCACAAAGGCGGTTTCGATCGTTGTTGCTGCCGGCAACGAAGGTAAATTCCGCAGTGCAGGAGCCAATAGCGACGGCGGCACGAATTCCGTCGGTGAACAAGCCGGCGCCTACAATCTAATCGCGGTTGGTTCCGTGACGAATGCCCCCGCTGGCACGGCCACCAATATGTCATTTTTTAGTTCCCGGGGATATCTGGCCAACGGCCGGTCCGCTGTGGCCATCGTCGCCCCTGGCGAGGGGATCAACATGCCGACGACCAACGTACCTGCCGGCTTGGGCAGCACTGCGACCACGACCGCCAATGGTACCAGTTTTGCCGCCCCAGCGGTGGCGGCAACGATTGCCCGGTTGGCACAATTTGCTTCCAATCGCTTTACCGCCGTCCCGTCCGTCGCAACGGACGCGCAAGATCCTCGCACAATGAAGGCCCTTTTATTGAATTCAGCGACGAAACTGGCGGGCTGGGGCCAGGGTTCCGTCTTTGGCGGCACCGCGGGACTTACAGGTTCGTTGACCGGCGGGGTTACGACAGTGAGACAGCCACTGGACCCGAACCAGGGAGCCGGCTTGCTCAACGCCAACGGCGCCTATCTCACAATGGATGCCGGCAAAAAATCGCCCACCTTGCAGCCGAACGGGCTTATCACTATCGTCAACTCCGCTGTCACCCCGACGGGTTGGGACTTCAATACAGTAAAGCTAAGTTTGACGAACACCTATCAGGTGAGCGGTCAGGTGGGGGGTAGTATGGCCATCACGCTGGACTGGTACCGCGATGTCGCTGCAGCAGTGGCGGGAACCAATAGTATCCTCGGCATGGCCAATCTGGACTTGTACCTGTACGCCAGCTTGGACAGCGCGTTCACCAACGTCTCGCTGACCGCCCAGTCCATTAGCAGCATCGACAACGTTGAGCACCTCTGGTTCACCAATCTGCCCAGCGCCTATTACGAATTCATGATCGGCTACACGGGCTATGACTCTCAGGGCGGCCCGACGGTTATGAATGAGCAATACGGGCTGGCGTGGACCTTCACCGTGCCCGAGCCCAGCTCGTTGCTGTTGGCCGGGCTGGGTATATCCACCCTGTGGTGGCAGACGAAGCGCAGGCGGCGCGCGTAACACCTGTTTGTTGGCGGAAGACTTGAGTAACGGCCGGAGTTTCGCCGCCGTGTGATGTGGCTAACACGCCGCGACGGGTTTGTCTTCCATACCATCAAGACTTAATCAAAGCCGCCGAGAATCGTCATTATGCCAGGCGTGGTCATGACTGTGGCAGGATTCTACCGGATAGAATACCTGCGAGATCACGGTGAATGGTGTCATACCTGTGTAACGTGCAATGCAGGTGTGCAGCGAATGAGTCGGAAGCCCGCGCGCCGGAGTCCCATGCCAACAGTAGTGTGCTCCATGACATCCCAGTCGCAACTGAAATCGGGCTCGCGGCCCTGACGAGCCGCATGCGCCCGATGCGCTCCGAACGATTCACTTTTAGGGTGGTGCTGGCTGGCACGGAGTGTCAGTATTGCGGGCAAGTAGTCGGTACGCCCAGGTGAAGTGGCATGGACATTACTTTCGCATGTTCCAATTGCGGTCAACAGCTTTCGGTTGATGAATCCGGTGTTGGCCTCAGTCTGCCATGTCCAAAGTGTGGGGAAAACCTTCCGATTCCCGCTACCCCCACTGTTAAAAAAACAGGCTCGCCACAGACATTCCAGCACCGCCCGGGCAAAGACGTGTTTCATATCTCCTCTGCCGGCAAAATCAAGGGCCCCTACACGCTCCAGGAGCTTGCCGAGTTGTATTACCGGGGGCTCGTCCAGTCCGAAACCGTTTACAGCAAGAACAAGTCGGAGCACTGGCATCCGATTTCCGATATCCCGATGCTGCGATACGCACAACCTACGCCTTCACACGCTGCTGCCTTAACTCCCGCGGGAACGGCTTCCCGAGAATCCGCCGCCACGTCACCCGGTACAAAGGCAGTTTACGGGAACCGTCGCGGTTTCCTCAAGAATCTCGTCCTGAATCTGCGGGGACCGGGGTTCGTGATCGTGTTGGTTTCGTGGCTGCTGGCCGTAGTTGCTGTTTCGATCTGGGCCAACGAGAGTGGTCGCAAAGTCACCTACGGTTTACTGTCGGCCTTTATCGCAGGGTACTTTCTGGTGCTGGCTTCCGTCGGTCACAGATCTGATCATCGCTGAGTTCGGTACCGGCGCACTTCAACCACTACGGTTTTACCGGTCTCACATCACCCAGTAAGCGCTGCGGCAGCGTGTGTGACATGTTTGCGGAAGAGCGGCGTGCCAAGCCACAGAACCGAGTGCCGATTTCCCAGCCGAACCTGATGCGCTCCCTGAAGCCTCGGTCGGCAACTGAAATCGGGTCGGCGGCCCTGAGGGGCCGCTGCGGCCCCATACGCTCCCGATCGTTTAGGTTATTGCCTTTGCCATTTGGCTTGCTTTATCCCCAACCGCGCTTAGGGTTCTTGTGACTAATATTGAAGCTTGGTGTCTAATCGAGCGGATGCATCGATCATGAGATACCGATACAGAGCATTGCTAGGAGTGGCTTTCTGCTGGGGGTTTTCTGCAATTTTCATTCCTCCGATGTACCCTCCACGAGAGCCAGGACCATCACACGATCTCTACGCTGGCTTAGTCGCCCTTAGCTATATGGCCGTCACGCGCCGAAGCATTCCCTACAGGTATTCCATTTATTACGCTGTGACCGCCGGGCTCCCGTTGCTCCTTGCGATTTATGACATGTACTCACGCAATTTTTTTCTTCTGTCGACGGTTGGCCGAAACCCATCAGTCTCAACGGTCTTCTTTCCACTAGCCCGTTGTTTGATTCTTTTGATCTGTCTAACACTATTTGCAAATTTCGCAAAGGTAGTCACAACTCGTTCACCCAGCCCCCCAGTTGGGGAGGTCTAGCCAATCTCCTGACAACCGCCTTGTTCCCCGCAACACAGTTCGCAAGACGAGCACTGCGCGGAAGGCGGTTGTAGAAACTCCGCGTTAAATAGCGTGTGAAATACTTCAAGAGGCACTGGAGGCTGTGAGGTCTTCGCCCGCCTATGAATCTTTCGCGAGGATTCCAGCCCCCCATCAGCCTTCCGGACTTACACTGACCACCTCATCGGCAGCATTCGTGACCGCAACCGCCGGGGGTTCGCGGAGGTGGCGGCCGGGCCCGTTCAGGATGTAGAGGCCGGCGGTGAGATAGGCAGCGGCGGAGATCAAGAGGGCGTTGCGCATGCCGAGGAGGTCGGAGACGTTGGTGATGCCGAGGGCGGCGAACGGCATGAGGCCGAAGAAGCTCATGGCGACAATCGACGAGACGCGGCCGCGCATCGGGCCGGGCGCGCGCTCCTGGATGATCGTATTTGTCAGCCCGGCGAGCGTGGAAACGCCAAGCGACAACGCGATCAGCGAACCCGCGGCGACGATGAACCGATGGGCAGTTGCCAGGCCGGTCAGCGCCAGCGCAATGCAGCAGACGGCCGCTAACAACAACTTGCCGCGGTATTCGCGTCGCACGCCGAACAAGCCGACCGCCCCGGTGAATGCGCCGATTCCGGATGCTCCCATGAGCAGACCCATTTTGTCCGGGCCGAGCAGCAGGATGTCCTTGGCGTACAGCGGCACCATGACCATCATGACGGGGAACACAAAAATAACCGTCGTCACCAGCAGCATGATCATGGCCGTGGTCGGTTTGTCGGAACGAACGTACGTGAAGCCGTCCTTAATAGAGCCGCGGCGCTGCTCCTCTTCGTGCGCAGTTCCTTTGGGACGCGGGTGAATCGTCACCAACGCGATCATCAGCGCCACAAAGGACAGCGCGTTGGCGTAGAACGCCGCCGCGGGTCCGGCAATGCCGATGACGTATCCCGCGAGGGCGGGACCAACCAGACGCGTGCCGTGAAACACCGAACGGTCGACCGCAATCGCCACCGCGATATGGTCTTTCCCGACCAATTCCGGGACGAGCGCCGCCGCGGAAGGCATCTCAAAGGCGGTCGAGATTCCGAGGAAAAACGCGACGAGGATGATGTGCCAGATGCGGATTTGTCCGGTCGCCACGAGCCAGCCGACCAGCACGGCGAAAGCGATCTGCACCACTTGCGTCACGAGCAGGATGGCGCGCTTGTCGTGACGATCGGCGAAGGTCCCGCCAATCAACGAAAGCGCCACGATGGGAATACTGCCCACGAACGTGACCATGCCGAGCATCACGGCCTTGTCGGTTAGCGTGGTCATGATCCAGCCTTGTGCCATCATCTGCATCCAGGTGCCGGTCATGGAAATCGTTTCCCCGGTGATGTACCGCATGAACTGCCCGTTGCGGAACAAAGTCCGGATGCCCTGGCTCTTGGATGTCGTTTCCTGGTTCACGAATATTCCGATGATCGAGTCGATGACTGTAGCGTGGAAAGCGTCCCGTGTCCAAGGGGGAAGGAAAATCGGACTTTGCCGTTGAAAAAGCCTCTCGCAACACCATAATGAAACCGGCGTAGATGTTTGGAAACATGATTGCCTGGCTCGAGCAAAGGTCGAAGGTTTCGCTCACGACGGCGGGACTGGTGCTGGTCGTCCTGATCGGGGTGGTGGACCGAGCCACGCCGGCCGAAATGATCTTCGCGGTCTTCTATCTGATCCCCGTCCTGTTCGTCACCTGGTTTGCCGGCAGAAATGGGGGCGTCCTGGTGGCGTTTGCCAGCGGGATCACATGGCTGGCCGTCAACTTAATGCAGGAGACACCCGGCTGGAGGCCGTTCATTCCCTACTGGAATGCGCTGAGCGGGCTGGTGGTATTTCTGGGCGTGGTGTTCCTGCTTTCGACCGTGAAGGCGCTCAACGAAGGGCTGGAAGGCAAGGTCGAGCAACGCACCGGAGAACTGAAAGCCTCGGTGGCGGAACATCAGCAGACGGAAGATCGGCTCCGCACCAGCGAGGAGCGCTTTCGGCAGTTGGCGGAGGGGATCAACGAGGTGTTCTGGATGACGAACATTGAGAACGGACAGGTAATCTACGTCAGCCCGGCCTACGAGGTGGTTTGGGGACGGACGAGCGCCAGTTGGTACGAATCGCCGGGCTCACGAATCGAGGCGATCCATCCCGAAGATCGCGAGCGTGTCGCGCAGGCCATCGCCGATAAACAATCAAAAGCGGGATACGACGAGGAATACCGGATCGTCCGCCCGGACGGGGCCATTCGCTGGGTCCACGATCGCGCGTTTCCCATTTTCGACAAGACCGGCCAGGTCTACCGTCTCGCGGGCATCGCGGAAGATGTCACCCAGCGCAAACGACTGGAAAGAAAAGTTCTCGAAGTCAGCGACCAGGAACAACGGCGCATCGGGCGGGACCTGCACGACGGGTTGTGCCAGCATCTCACCGCGACCATGTTCGCCAGCAAGATCCTGGAGGAAGAACTGGCGAAACAATCCTCGCCGCAAGCGATGCAAGCCGGGCAAATTGCGGAGTTCATCGACCGCGCCATCAGCCAGGCCCGCAATGTGGCGCGCGGACTCGACCCGGTGAAAGTCGCCACGAACGGGCTGATGTCCGCGCTGGAGGAATTGGCCGCGTCCGTGCGGACCATGCAGCGGCTGGACTGCGTTTTTCGGTCGGACGCGCCAGTCCTGATCGATGACGATGCCACGGCGATCCATCTGTACCGAATTGCGCAGGAGGCGATGAACAACGCGGTCCGGCACGCCCAGCCCAAGCACATCGAAATCGGCCTGGACGGTTCCGACGAGAAGATCACCCTGACCATCCGGGATGACGGAGTGGGCATTCCAACGGCGCCGCGCAAGCGTAACGGCATGGGACTGCAGTCCATGAATTACCGCGCTCGCGCGATTGGCGCCACCCTGGACGTGCGACGGGGTCCGACCGGTGGAACGATTGTCACCTGTGCGTTGCCGAAAAATCTTGTCACTCGTCCGCCCAAAGACGAAGTTGAAGTTGCGAATGAGTAAGACACCGTCCAAAACGCAGGTGCTGGTTGTCGACGACCATCCGATGGTGCGCGACTGGCTCGCTCAAATGATCAAACGGGAACCGGACCTCGCGGTATGCGGAGAAGCCGGCGACGCGGCGGGCGCCTTGGAAGCCATCGCGACGCTGAAGCCGGACATGGCGATCGTTGACCTGACGATGAAGGACAGCCAGGGGACCGAATTGATCCGGGAGATCGGGCAGCGTTTCAAGGAATTGCCCGTGCTGGTTCTCTCCATGCACGATGAATCGCTCTATGCCGAGCGCGCGATTCGCGCGGGGGCCCGTGGCTATATCACGAAACAGGAGGCGGGCCAGAAAATCCGGGACGCCATCCGTTGCGTGCTCAACGGGCAAATTTACCTGAGTGAGGCGCTCGCCAGCAAAATGATCCGTGCGATCGCCGCCGGCCCGTCCAATACCACCGCCCTGCCGGTGGATAGCCTGAGCGAACGGCAACTGGAGATCCTGCGCCTGATCGGAAACGGCACCTCGACCAAGCAGATCGCGGAGAAACTGCACCTGAGCGTCAAGACAGTGGAAGGCTACATCGCGCGCATCAAGGAGAAGCTGGACCTCGCCACGGCGAACGAACTTCTCCAATACGCGATCAAGTTCAACAAAGCTGTTGGGGATTAACCCCGGTCCGTTACCTACCCGAGCGTTCGCTACGGGGATAACCGAGCAGGCCCGTCTCCGGCGAGTCCAATCCCTCCATTTCCACCTCGGGCTCAACCCGCAACGGGACGATCCGATCGAGGAGCTTGAAGAACACCCACGATCCTCCAAACGCCCATATTAAAAGTGCGCCGCAGCCGACGATTTGGGCCAGCGCCTGTCCCGCGTCACCCCGAAACAGCCCGCGGACATTTGCGTTCGCGCCAAAAACGCCGTGAGCGAACAAGCCGACTGCCAGCACGCCCCATAAACCCCCGAGACCATGCACCGCAATCGCGCCGACAGGATCGTCCATGCGAAATCTGTCCAGCCGGCTGACGGCGAGGCAAACCAACAGGCCGCCGACGGCGCCGATGAGGAACGCCGCGTTCGGCCCGACCAATCCGACCGACGCGCTGCTGGCGACCAGGCCCGCCATCAGGCCGTTGGCTACGAGCGTCGGGTCGGGCCTGCGGGTGGTGATTGTCATGTACGCCGCCGCAGCAATGGCGCCGCCGGCGCCGGCCAGGGCGGTCGTCGTCGCGACGAGATCAATGTTGGACGCGCCGCCGGCGTCGAGGGAACGGATCGTGTTGAACCCAAACCAACCTATCGACAAAAGAAAATTACCCAGCAATGCGAGCGGCACGTTGTGAGCCGGGATGGGATTGATCGCGCCGCCCTTGGAATAGCGTCCATGGCGCGGGCCGATCACGAGTACGCCTGCCAGCGCGCACAATCCGGCCAACGCGTGCACAATGCCCGAGCCGCCGACGTCGACGAAGCTGCGACCGAACGTCGCCAGCCAGCCGCCGCCCCACGTCCAGCGGACGAACAACGGAAACAGCACCATCGACATGAACAGCGCGTACACGTAGAAGCTTTTCAAGCGCCACCGCTCGGCGAGCGCGCCGATGGGAATGCACGTGGCGACGATTACCGCCGGCAAAAATGAAACGAACGCCAGATACAAGTCCGGATCGTACGCTCGATTGCGCAGGAACAAGTGCGAGATGCCAAAGGTGCTGTTCGTGAGCGCCAGGCCGCAAATCCAAAACCCCGCCACCGCGATGACCGAACCGAAGAACGTCATGAACATTGTGTGGGCGGCATTCTTGTCGCGGCACAACCCGGTGGCCAACAGCGCAAAGCCCGCCGGCATCAGCAGCGCGAGGAACACTTTGACGATTGTGATTTCAGATCCGATGTTCATCATAAGACCTCACGGGTTTATTTGTGACGGTGCGTCAGCATCGCGAGCAACAAGACCGCAATCACGAAGATGATCGGCAGCAGGATGGACAGCACGATCGTGCGATATTGACGCCACGCGCTTTTCCAGGCCACCTGCGATTGCAGCCGCTCGGCGCGGCCGGTGACCACGACTTTTTCGGGCGCGTCCAACTCGGCTTTCATCTCGGCGGCGGAGGCGTACCGTTTTGCGGGATCGCGCTCCATCGCGTGCAGGATAATCTCTTCAATTTGCGGGGAAAGTTCCGGGTTCACCTTCCGCGGCGCGACCGGGTCGCTAATAAGTCGGGCGTTCATGATGACGAGCGGGTTTTCGCCTTCAAAAGGTTGGTGGCCGGTGAGCATTTCGTAAAGGATGGCCCCGAGGCTGTAGATATCCGTGCGGGCATCGCCACGCTTGCCTTTGACCTGTTCGGGCGCCATGTAATCGGGCGTGCCCATCGCGGGCGTGAAACCCGTGTAGGTGATGCGCCGGCCTTCACCGCCACGCGCGATACCAAAGTCCATGAGCCGAATCGTGCCGTCGTAACACATCATGATGTTCTGCGGTTTGAGGTCGCGGTGGGTGACGCCCTGTTCGTGCAGGTAAGCGAGTGTGTCGCAGACGCGGCTGGCGAGTTTCAGCGCGTCGGCAACCGGCATGGGACGGATGCTGGTGAGAAGATGGGCGAGCGTGTAGCCGCGCAGATATTCGGTGACGATGTAGGGACGCGACTTTTTCTCCACAGGAATAAACTTGAGGACACTGGGATGGTTGAGTTTGAGGCCGATTTCCTCCTCGCGTTGAAAACGGGCGAAGAAACCGGGGTCACTTTCAAACTGCATGAATGGCACTTTCACGGCGACCATCTGTTTCGTCTGCCGGTCCGTGGCGCGATAGATTGTCGCCATGCCGCTGCGGCTGATCATCTCGTGGATAAAAAAGCGGTCGTCGAGAAGCTGGCCGGCTTCGATTTCGCCGGTGACGGGTTTTTCCGCAGGCGCGAGGTACATCGGCACGCCGCGGTAATACCCGACGGCCTCGATTTCATCAATTTGAACCACCTGCGCGGAGACGTTGTCCTCCGTGCCGCGTTGTTCGGCCAGGGCGATGAGTTGACGGCAGGCCGGCGCGGGCGCGTAGCGGCTGACGATGTCGCAGATCTCACCGTCGGCGACGCAAGAGTGCAGGCCATCCGAGCACAGGATGATCCGGTCGCCCTTTTGCACGGCCACATCCTCAATGTCCACGCGGATCATAGGTTCCTGTCCGACGCTCCGGGTGAGGATCGAGCGGTTTTCACTGAGTTTCGCATCTGCCTCGCTGATCAGGCCGAATTTGCGTTGCATCGCGACGTAGGAATGGTCCGTCGAGATTTGTTTGATCTCACCGCGACGCACAAGATAGACGCGCGAATCACCGACGTTGCCGACGGTGACGTGGTCGTTACGGAGGATGGCGACGGCGAGCGTGGTGGCCATGCGGGAAGCGCCGTGATTCTCCATGCCTTTGTCATAGACGGCGAGATTGGCGGCATTGAAAGCCAGCGTCAGCAACTGCTGTGGGCTGGCGTCGCCCTTGGCCTCGCGAAAAGTCTTCAGCGCCTCCTCGACGGCCACCCGGCTGGCGATTTCGCCATGGCCCTGCCCGCCCACGCCGTCCGCCAGCGCGACCATGGCCCCGCGGTTGCGCTTTTCCTCGAGCGTTTCCGGTTGCCAGAAACCGACGTAGTCCTCGTTGTGCGGACGGACAGTGCCGGCGGAAGAAAGTTCTGCGTAGGTCAGTTCCATGCCGTCGCGCCGCTCACGCTACCTTTGGGCCACCCCCGATGCAAGCCAGATGAAGACAGAGACGGTCGTCCCGATTGTGTCGGGACGACCGTCCTGAACCGAATCGCCGTAATCAACTACAGCGCCAGCGCTGTTACCGCCGGCTTGCTTGTAAGTATCGTCTCCCGGCCTTTGGCTTTGCTGGATTTGGCGAAGTAGAACGCCCCATAGATGCCCCAGAGAGCGCACACGCCGAGCGCGATATATGGTTCCTTCACACTCATGCCGCTGACCGTGAATGGACCGATCAAGTAGAACAACATGCAGGCGAGGTTTGCCACTAATCCGAAGATCGGCACAAACATGTGCTTAAAGCCGTTGAAGGTGTGGTGTTCCTTGAACGCCACCATCGCGATAATGCAGGTGATCATATAGAGCAGGAACGTGCCGAAGTTACTGATCAGCGTGATAATGACCAGCGTATTCGGCAGTTTGGCGTACGTCTCCGGTTTGAAGATCCCGAAGCTGTACCAGATGTTGTGATACTTCGGATCCAACGCCGATGGGGTCGTGCCGCCGAGGTACACTGCCACGGTGACGATTCCCAGGACCGCTGATATGCCCGCCAACGCCCAGATCGCGCGATACGGCGACAGGGTCTTGCCGTGCAGCAAGCCGAAGTGCGAGGGCACTTCGTCGTCACGGCCCATCGCGTAGGTCACCCGCGCGCCGGTGCTGAGGCAGGACAACGTCGTTCCGATCAACGCGAGGAACACCGTGAACGCTTGCACGAGCATGAATGCCCGGCCCGCCGCGTAGCTGCCAAACATCCAGGTGCCGACAATAACCATCATGTCGCCGATGGGCGCGCCGGATGCGCCAGCGTTCGGCAGGGTGTAGCCGTTATGCAGGAAGTAGTTGGCTGCGAAGTATTCGAAGAGGTAGCAGAAGAGTCCCTGAATCAACAAGGAGAGCAACACCGCGCGCGGAATGTCGCGCTTGGCGTTTTTGGCCTCTTCACCCATTGCGGTGACCGATTCGAATCCGACCAGGATGAGAATCGCGATGCAGGCCTGGATGAACATCAGGTTAAATCCATGCGGGGCGATAACTGATTTGGCGTCCGAATGGTAGTTGAAGGTGGAAATCTTGGTCGCCGGATCCGTTGTGGTGCCTCCCTCGGGGCTGTAGTCGACAGAAAACGGCTGCGCAAGCCTCAAATCGGTCACGGGCTTGCCATCTTTGTCGGCAGCAACCGGATTACCATCCTTGTCTTGCGAATCCTGCATCTGATAGACCGGCTGGCCTTTGTCGTCGACGGTCGGTTTGCCGTTGGCATCCAGCACCGGCGTCGGAGCACCTTTGTCATCTTTCACGACCTCTTGGGCGACCTGATAGTTTACCGCAACGCCGTTGGACAAGTGGTAGCCCTGCGAACCTTGCGCGTGTTGAAGGCGATAGCTAATGGCGATCACACTAAACACAAGCAACGCGGTGATCTGGATGACGTTGATGATCGCGTTCACACCCGTCGTGCCGCCAACGCCGCGAAACGCGATGTAGGCCACGCCGAACGCAAACACGACGCAGAAGAGGATCATGAACAGTGGACTATTGTACGAGCCGCTAAACGTATCCGGGAAAAACTGGTTAAGCAGGTACCCGCTTAAGATCGCGGTTACCCCGACCATGCATCCCGGGTAGACCCAGTAGTACAGATGACTGGCCCACCCTGTTAGAAACTTGGCCAGACGAGCGAACTTGTACGCGTGCGTCTTGGACAGGAACGCCTGCTCCGCGTAGAGATACGATGAGCCGGCGCCGGGGTACAGTTTTGACAATTCGGCATAGCTGATCGCCGTCGCGAAGCACAATAGCAACGCTGCCACGATGCCGAACCACATCGCGGCGCCTGCCATCGGCGCTCCATACAGGGCCTGAATCTGATAGGTCAACCATAAGAACGCGCCCGGCGCGATCAGCGCCATCGCATTCGACGTCAGGCCCGTCAGCCCGAGCGTTCCTGTCGTCTGGGGTTTCTTTTCTCCCCCGCCTGGTGTTGGTACCGTTGCCATTATTGGTCTCCTTCGCTCTACAGGTTTTTATTTTTCCTTAATTCGCCGACCGTTACGCGTCGCCGCCATCTGTTACTTCGACTTTCGTAATCATTGTCGGAGCGAATCCACACTCTCGCCTGCGCCCTGCCTTTAGCGTCAGGCGTGCCAGCAATAGAACGCCCATTAAAAAACCATTAACAGTCAACGGGTTTCGCAAACAGCGCCTGAGGAGATATTACCCGTCCGCAGAAGGTTGTTATCCACTGTGGTCAAAACGGGACATTACCCCCCATCTAGGACGGGGTGCTCCCTGTCATTTCCATCAGGCCAGAAGCAGCCACGATACAAGCGCGAAGAGTGGGATGAGAATGGGCAACGCGTACTTGACGACGTAACCAAAAAAGCCGGGACATTTCACCCCAGCCGATTCTGCGATGCTCTTGACCATGAAATTCGGCCCATTGCCGATGTAGGTCACGGCGCCGAAAAAAACCGACCCCAGCGACACAGCGACGACATACTTCGAGGCGTTCAGGTCGAGCAAGAAAGCCTGGACGTGCGCCGGGTTTTCCAAGGACAGATGCCGCAGGCCAAACGCGGCGGCCAGGAAACTGAGATACGCCGGCGCATTATCCAGCATGGAAGAAAGCAGCCCGCTTCCCCAAAAAAATTGCCGCACGGTGGCAAGGCCGAGGCCGGCGGCGTGCTTCTCCAACAAATCCAGGGCTGGCACCATGGTGGCAAAGATGCCCACGAACAGGAGCCCGACTTCGCGCAACGGTTCGAAGTCGAACTGGTTCTTCTTTAAAGCATCGTGGTTGGCGAATTTGTGCGACAACCCCGCTGTCCCAATCATCAACAGGGCCATGAACAACGTCGTGAAACTTTCCGCCGTCCTGACCGCGCTCCAGCCCAAGCCGTCCCCGAGCGAAGCCAGGACGGACCAATGCTCCAGATCTTTCACCCATTCCCCCTTTTGCGCAAGGACCAGCACGATGATGACGAACAGCCAGAGGAAGTTGTGTGAGCCTTCCAGTTCGACGCGGTCCCGGGCCTGTTTGGCAACGGCGGGCTTGTGCTTGCGGAAATTGGCCGAGTCGATGACAAAAAAAAGCGCCAGCAACACGCCTACACAGAGTAACCATGCCAAGAGGACCTGCGACCTTTGCATCAGCCAGAAAAACGGCACCCCTTTCAAATAGCCCAGGAACAATGGCGGATCGCCGATGGGTGTCAGCGCCCCGCCGATATTGCTGACGAGGAAGATGAAGAACACAACGTGATAGGGCGCGATGCGTGGCTTGTTGATTCGCAGAAAGGGCCGAATCAACAACATCGATGCGCCCGTGGTGCCGAGGAGATTCGCGAGGATCACGCCGAGCGCCAGCAGGCCCGTGTTGACCGTGGGCGTCGAGCGGCCGGTCATATCGATATGAATGCCGCCGGCGATGACATACAATGATCCGATCAGCGCTATGAAGCCGACATAGTCGATCAGGCCCAGGAGCATCCGTGGCGTGTTGTGCAGGACCACGACATAATAGACCGTGGTTATCAGCCCCAGACCAATGGCGACCTTTGGATAGTGGTTTTCCCAATGGTGCTTGAGGACGAAGGGCAACAGTGCGATCGCCAGCAAAAGAATCACAAACGGGGCGACCATCAGCACATGCGGTTCGCGCGGGGCAGTAATCTCAGCCCCAGTGGCGACACTGGCAATGTCGAGCGTTCCAAAAAAGACGGCCAAGGTGACGGCTTTTCCGCGCATCACCGTTGAAGATACTTCAGCCGCAGCCGCAAAAGAAACGGAATCGCGTAAGGGATAAATTTGATAATGTATTCATACTGTTTCCCTCCCCTATTGGGGAGGGATGCGCGAGGCGCCAACTTCCCCACGCATCCTCCACCGGAGAGCGACCAGGTGTGAGATCCTGGCGGCTCCTAGACAGCGGCTTCGTCAACTTCAGCCGTACGAATCCGCACGGCCCGCTTAATCGGCCACACGAAGATTTTGCCATCGCCGATCTTGCCGGTCTTGGCGGTTTCCTGGATCGTTTTGACAACACGATCCACCATGTCATCCGCGACCACAATTTCCAGTTTCATTTTTGGGACAAAGTCCACCGTGTACTCGCTACCGCGGAAGACTTCGGTTTGGCCCTTTTGACGACCGAACCCTTTGACTTCGCTCACGGTCATGCCCTGGATACCGATTTCGGACAGGGCCTCTTTAACTTCATCGAGCTTGAACGGCTTGATAATCGCTTCAATTTTATTCATATGTTCTCCTTACAGGCCCTCGGTCTTAACTCGATGCCTTACCTTCGCTCCAGTGTGCGCCGGCAGACTTGGGATAAGCTTCGCTCCCGTGCTGGTCGAGGTCAAACCCAGCGAGTTCGCCCTCTTTGGAGACGCGGAGCAAGCTCACGGCATCGAGCGCTTTAAACATCACCATGGCAGTGACGAACGTCGCGGTGCAGACAACCAGGCTGCCGATGCACTGCGCCATGAGGACTTTCATGCCGCCGCCGTAGAACAGGCCAGTGAGAGCATCGGCCGACCCGGGAACGATCGAAGGCACCCCGGTAGGGCTTGAACCGGCCGCGGAGTACTCGCCGCTGGCGAACAAGCCCAAGCACAGAGTGCCCCAAATACCGCACACGCCGTGAACGGGCCAGGCGCCCACCGGATCGTCGATCCGGAGATGCTCGAGCAAATCCGTCGCCAGTACGACCAACACGCCCGCCACCAAACCAATGACGATGGAGCCAGCGTTGCTGACCCAATAGCAGGGGCAGGTAATCGCCACGAGGCCGGCGAGGGAGCCGTTGACGATAGAAATCACATCCCATTTCCTGGTCCTGAAGTAGACCCAAAGAACTGCGGCGATACCACCGCCGCAGGCGGCGAGCGTGGTATTGGCCGCCACGCGGGCGACGCCGACGTTGTCCATGATCGAGAGTGTCGAACAGGGGTTGAAGCCGTACCAGCCGAACCAGAGGATCAGGGCGCCGATGACGGCGATGACGATATTATGCGGAAGCATCGGCTCGCCGCCGTCACGTTTGAACCTTCGACCCAACCTCGGCCCCAGCACGAGGGCACCGGCGATCGCAACCCATCCGCCAATCGAGTGCACAACGGTTGAACCGGCGAAATCATGAAAGTTCATTCCGAGACCCGCCAAAAAACCGCCTGTCGAGCCCATCGTGGCAAGAAAACCATCGGGACCCCAGCACCAGTGGCCAAAGACCGGATAGATAAGGCCCGATACGCCGATGGAATAAAGGATATCGCCCCAGAACCGGGTCCGTCCGACCATCGCGCCCGAGCAGATCGTCGAAGCGCAGTCCGCGAAGGCGAACTGGAAGAGAAAGTGCGCAAGGATGGGGATACCCGTGGAACCGTACGTCGCCAATAGACTGACGTCTTTCATAAAAATCAGACTCTTGGTCGGATCTCCCGGCAGATGCCAGCCAAACAAGGCGTTGCCGCCGCCGAACATGATCGCAAAGCCAAATGCCCAGTGCAGAATTCCGCAGACGCAGGTGTCGAACATACATTCCACCAGCACGTTGACGGTTTCACGCTCCCGACAGAAGCCAGCTTCCAACATGGTGAAGCCCGCCTGCATGCCGAACACGAGGAACCCGCCGAGCAGAACCCAGGCGGTGTTGATTGGATTCACGTAGGGCGGCAAAGCGTCTGCCACGGCTGGGGCGGGAGTTGCTGGCGCCGCCGGGGCGGCGGGCGAAGCTTCCGTCTTTACCGCCGTGTCGTCCGCGTGAGCCCTGGTAGCCGAACCCTCAAAGTAGGCGAACGCCGCCCACATCAATAGAAGACACAATCCCGCTCCCATCAATTTTCCCCCGAATAGCGTGTAGAAGAACTTACGCTCCTTTGGATCCCGCATTTTGGTAGTGAACTTTTTAATCATAATCTTCTTGCTCTCCTATTTCTCCGAAGTTTCGGTTCCCGATAGCGGGCACTTCCGTACGTCTGCTGGCCAGTCGCATTCGACTCAGCGAAATTTTCCGGCTCGCGTGGCGATCTCGTTTGCAGGAGCGATGCCATGCCGCGCACCTGCTGGCGCAACACGCTTGTGATTAGATTCTTCCGCAATTCCACGGAGCAAGAATGAGGCGGTAGCGCGAAGGAAATTGTCCATCGTGTCTGCCGGTGCGCATTTGAAAATAAAAACGCGCCAGCAAGAATGCTTAGTGCGCCATGGCGGAAAATGCCCTCGAGTTTCGAGAGGGAATTCCCTTTTCGATCTTTTTATAAAAAATGGATTGCGTGTTCGCGATGGATACGACTTATTTGGCGAGTCATGAGTTCGGTTTCGGTCACAACGAAAACGCGGATTTTCATCGCGGACGACCATCCGCTGGTGCGCGATTGGCTCGCGCAATTGATCAATCGCGAGCCGGACCTGACGGTGTGTGGGGAAGCGGCCGATGCCGGACAAACCTTGACGGCGATTGCGGAATTGAAGCCGGACATGGCCATCGTCGACCTGACGATGAAAGACACGCACGGACTCGACCTGGTGCAGAGTATCCGGACGCAATTCAAGGAGTTGTTGGTGCTGGTGTTTTCCGTTCGCAATGAAGAGCTCTACGCTGAACGCGCGATCCGCGCCGGCGCCAGGGGCTACATCATGAAGCAGGAGGTGGGCGCCCGGATCAAGCACGCGATCCGGGTGGTGCTGGCCGGACAGATTTACATCAGCCAAAAACTGCGCCGTCGTTCACCCAAAACGCTTCCCCGTCCCATCGATATCCTGAGCGAACGGCAATTGGAGCTTCTGCGGCTCATTGGCGCAGGCCTTTCCATCCATCGAATCGCCGAGCAATTGGGATTGAGCGCCAAGACCGTGGAGGGCTACATCGCTCGGACGAAGAAAAAGCTGGAAATCCCCACTGCTAACGAGCTTTTACAATACGCCATCCAGTTCAATAAAATTGTCGGGGATTGACCCGCGATCCAGTAAAGTTGGACCTGGGAAGCAGCGAATATGGTGCAAAGAATCGTTGATTGGCTGGGACAGAGGTCGAAAACCTCGCTGACGGTCGCCGGGGTCATTTTGGTTTCGGTGATTGCCGTACTCGATCACTCCACACCGACGGAGATGACCTTCACGATCTCGTATCTCTTCCCGGTCCTGCTCTTCACGTGGTTTGTCGGACGCCGACAGGGTATTTTTATCTCGTTCGTCTGCGCCTTCGCCTGGCTCATCGTCAATCTCACGCAGCTACGACAAGGATGGAACCCGCTGGCCCCCTATTGGAATGCATTCAATGGATTGGTGGCATTTCTCGCGGTGGTCTTTCTAGCGTCGGCGGTAAAGACATTGAATGCCGAACTGGAAGAGCGCGTCGAACGGCGGACAGCCGAGTTGCAGGCCAGCGAACAGCAATTCCGCCAACTGGCGGAGGGCATCCATGAGGTCTTCTGGATGACCGACGTGGAACGGTCACGGGTCATCTACGTCAGCCCGGGCTACGCGAGCATTTGGGGGCGAACCTGTGAAAGCCTCTACACCGCGCCTGATTCCCGTCTGGAAGCCGTCCACCCGGAAGATCGGGAGCGGGTCATGCAAGCCGCCATGACCAGTCAACTCCATGGCGGAAGGTATGACGAGGAATACCGAATCATCCGACCCGACCAAACCGTTCGCTGGATCCATGACCAGGCTTTTCCCATTTACGACAAAGCGGGAGTGCTTTATCGGATCGGCGGTATCGCGGAAGACATCACGGACCGTAAACTTTTGGAACGGCAAATCCTCGAAGTGGGCGACCAGGAACAGCGGCGGATCGGACGGGATCTGCACGATGGATTGTGCCAGCATCTTAGCGCCACGATGTTTGCCTGCAAGATTGTGGAGGAGGAGCTGGACAAGAAATCCCTGCCGGAAGCCGCGCAGGTAAGGCAGATCGCCGAGTTTATCGACCGCGCCATCAGCCAGGCCCGTGATGTGGCGGAAGGCCTCGACCCGGTGAAAGTCGACGCGAATGGATTTATGTCGGCGCTGGAGGAATTGACGACCTCCATTCAATCCATGCATCGCATTCAATGTTCTTTTCGGTCCGATTCGTTGGTCCTCATTGATGACACGGCCACGGCCATCCACCTTTATCGCATCGCCCAGGAAGCTGTAAATAACGCCATTCGTCACGGCCGAGCGACATCCATTGAAATCGGTTTGACGAACCTGCCGGAGCGGGTCATCCTGACCGTACAGGACAACGGCATTGGGATTTCCAAACCCCCGACCCGACGTGGCGGGATGGGAATGCATACCATGCGGTACCGCGCTCGAATGCTGGGAGCTTCGTTTGATGTGAGTGCGGGCGCCAAGGGCGGGACGATCGTTACCTGCGCCCTGCCCAAAAGCCCCGTCGCAAAAACCGTCGAACCATGAGCACCGCCAAGACTCGAATTCTCATTGCGGACGATCATCCCATGGTTCGGGATTGGCTTTCGCAAATGATCAACCGCGAACCTGACCTCATGGTCTGCGGTGAGACCAGCGATGCGGCCCAGACTCTTGCCAAGATCCCCGTTTTGAAGCCGGACATGGCCATTGTCGATCTCACCATGGACGATAGTCGGGGCACTGAATTGATCTGTGAACTCGGCGAGCGTTTCAAGGACCTGCCGATCCTGGTGCTATCCATGCATCGCGAATCTTTGTACGCCGAACGCGCATTGCGCGCGGGCGCCAAGGGTTACATCACGAAACAGGAGGCCAGCCACAAGATCAAGGAGGCGATTCGCGCCGTGATCGCCGGGCAGATTTACATTAGCGAAGCGCACGCAAGCAAAATGATTCGCGAGATGGCTTCCCGTCCGCCCAACGCGCCGCGACTGCTGCTGGACAGCCTGACCGAGCGGCAACTGAAAGTCCTGCGGCTGATCGGTGATGGTTTTTCCAACCCGCAGATTGCGGAGAAACTAAGTTTGAGCGTTAACACTGTGGAAAGCTACAGCACACGCCTCAAGGAAAAGCTGGGCCTCGCAACGGCGAATGAACTTCTCCAGTACGCGATCAAGTTTAACAAGGCAGTCGGCGATTAAATCGCCACGCGATCAGATCCGAATCGGCAGCAAGAGAAACGGGATGCCTCGCCGGTAAAAACGACGCTGCACGGCCAGGACGGTGTAATTGTGCAGCCAGCGCGTGGCCAGCGTGTCTTTCGGGAACACCAGTTGGCCTCCGAAAAAGACCGCATTCGGGAATTTCTCCGTAATGAACGGGGCCATCTGATCCAATTCCGCCACGATGTCCGTCCCGATGGAGTAGTAACATTCGGCGTAATTGCCGTGATCCGTCATGTACTCGACATAATGATCTAGCTGCTCCAGGCAATTATTACGCAAGCTCTCGACTTCAGCCGAGCCTTTGAAGTTACCCGCATCCAAAACGCCGACCTGCACGAAAACAAAGTTCTTGAAATGGCCGCGAAACACGCGCGACACGCCGAGCAGGGTGTGCAGACCGAGACTGTTGAAGCCGCTGACCAGAATCACGGCGGTCTGGGCGTTCGGGTCACACGGGGGGACTGTCACCGTTTCGTCGCCCGCACCCATGTCTACCGCTTCCAGCAGGCTGTCCAGCCGTTTGAGAAACGTGCGGGTGTAGTCGTAATGGCGGCGAATGACAAGGGCCGACGCGACCAAACCCCCCGTCAGCACGAGCGTGATCCAGCCGCCATCCCGGAATTTCAGGATGGTCATCAATACGAGGATGGCCGACGTGAGCGCGAGGGCGACACCATTGACGAGGAGCTTCCACTTCCATGGCCGGGTCAACGCGCGCTCCTGCCAGGCATGCCGCACCATGCCGAGTTGGGAAAGGGAGAAGGTGATAAAGACATTAATGCTGTAGAGCACCACGAGGATCCTGACCGAGCCGGCCGTCAGGAGCATCATCGCCAAGGCCGCGCCACCCATGAGCAGGACGCCATTCTGCGTGACAAGCCGGTCGCTGAGCGTCGCGAACTTCGTGGGCATCCAACGATCCAGCGCCATGTTCGCCAAGGCGCGCGGGCCTCCGAGAAAACCCGCCTGCGCCGCCACCAGTAGCAGCACGGCTTCCGACACCAGGGCGACCAAAACGAAGACCACGCCGGCCCTGCCCCATCCTCGGGTGAGTGTTTCGAAAAGGACTGCATTCAGCGTCTTGCCGGGTTGATGTTCCACGTGGAGGAGCAGGTAGGCGATCATCAATCCCGTCGCCGTGAACGCGAGCGAGATCGCCATGTAATTCATCGTGCGCTTGCCCGTTTGCACTCTTGGCTCGCGCAGAATGGGCAGGCCGTTGCTAACCGCCTCGATGCCGGTGTACGTGCCGGCGCCAAGGCTGTAGGCGCGGAGCATCAATAAGAGAGTGCCCAACAGGCCGAGTTCGCCGCGGGAGGCACGGACACTGTCGGCGGTCGTATGCATCAATGCGGGAAAATCCGCGGCATGCAACGCCAACGCGTAGAGGATTACGAACGCGTGCGTGATCACGAAGATCAAGAACATCGGCACTAGCACCATGACCGACTCCTTGACGCCGCGCAGGTTCAACAAGGTCAACACCAATACGCCGACAACCGCAAAACCCAGTTTGAAGGGCTGCCACGCTGTGGGCAGAAAGCTGAATAGCGCGTCCGCGCCACTCGCAATCGAGATCGTGATAGTCAGCACGTAATCAATCAGCAACGCGCAGCCGGACACCATGCCGACAGCCGGGGAAAGCAACTTGCTGGCGACGAGATAACCGCCGCCGCCGCTTGGGAACAGTTCGATGATTTGCGTGTAGCTGGCGCTGATAACAAACACGGTGACCGCTGACGCCAGCGCGACGAAGATACTCAGGTAGGGGTGTGAGCCGAGGGCGAGAAAAGCCTCCTCGGGACCGTAACAGCAGGATGACAGGCCGTCCGCGCCCAAACCAACCCAGGCAAAGAAAGCAATCAGCGAGAGTTTATGAAAAATGGCTTGATCGTGAGGGCTTAAGGCCGGCCCGAGAACCAGGGATCGCACGCGTTTACCCAACGGCTCAGAAACCGATGGTCGATCAGTCATCTGGCCCCTGGCAATACGGGAATCGGCGGCGGAGAATGGAGTGCGTTCGGCGCTGGGGTTGAATCGTAACCGCGTTAAACATTTCCGTCGGGCCTTTTTGCCAACCGCGGCCTCTCACTTCGCTGACGGCCGCGACTCTACCCCAGAGGAAACGAGATGGCAATCAGCGTTCCTTTTTTGGGAAGGATGCGCGGGCTGGCAACAGCTCCCGCGCATCCTCCACATGTCCGCAACCCGGAGTGTGGTCCGGGCTGCCCCTAGACAGCGGCTTCGCCAGTTTCGGCCGTGCGGATCCGCATGGCCTTGCTGATCGGCCAAACAAAGATCTTGCCGTCCCCGATCTTCCCGGTCTTGGCGGTTTCCTGAATCGCTTTGACAACGCGGTCCACAGCCTCGTCGCCCACGACAATTTCCAATTTGATCTTCGGGACGAAGTCCACGGTGTACTCGCTACCACGAAAGACTTCGGTTTGGCCCTTCTGGCGACCGAACCCTTTGACCTCGCTCACAGTCATTCCCTGAATCCCGATTTCTGCGAGCGCCTCTTTGACCTCATCCAGCTTGAACGGTTTGATAATCGCTTCAATTTTATTCATGAAATCTCCTTAGGGAGTTGGAGGAGGGAGAGACACTCGCGCATCTCTCCCTCCCCGAATCATTTGGTTACGACTGGTGAGCAATGTGCTCCGGATAAGCGTGTCCGCCATGTTCGTGAAGATCGAGACCTTCGATCTCGCCTTCCTTGGAAACGCGCAGTGTGCCGGTGGCTTTCACCGCGTACATGAGGACGAACGCCGCCACGAAGACGCCGAGACCGATCGACGCATTGCCGATGATCTGCGCTACGAGCTGCGAAGTGCCGCCGCCGTAGAACAAACCGGTCACGACCATACCCGCTGAGTTGTCGGCGCCCATGGGCGTCGGCGCGCCGAATTCGCCGGTGGCAAACAGCCCCAGGCTCAACGTGCCCCAAATTCCGCAGAGGCCATGCACCGGCCACGCGCCGCACGGATCGTCAATGCGCAAGTATTCGAGCAGGTCGGTACCCAACACGACCAACACGCCGGCAACCGCGCCGAGGCAAATCGCGCCGAACGGCGAGACCCAGTAACAAGGACAAGTGATCGCCACCAAGCCGGCCAACAGTCCGTTCATCGTCATACCGCAGTCCCATTTCTTCGATCGCGGATACACGTAGAACATGGCCGCCAACGCGCCGGCGCAGGCCGCAAGGGTCGTATTGAGGGCTACCCGAGCGGTACCCGTTGTGTCCATGATGGACAGGGTGCTGCCGGGGTTGAAGCCGTACCAACCAAACCACAGGATGATGGTTCCGACCGCCGCGATGGTCATATCGTGATAGGGCAAAGGCCCACCGCCGTCCCGCTTGAACTTCCGGCCGAGGCGCGGCCCGAGTGCAATCGCGCCCGCCAACGCAATCATTCCACCGATCGTATGCACGATGGTTGAACCGGCAAAATCATGAAATGCCGCCGGCTTGATGGTGTTCAACCAGCCGTCCGGCCCCCACGCCCAGTGCCCGAAGATTGGGTAGAGGAATCCGCTGACGCCAAAACTGTATAACAAATCGCCCCAGAAGCCGGTCCGACCGAGCATCGCACCCGAGGTGATTGTCGAAGCACAGTCAGCGAAAGCGAATTGGAACAGCACGTAAGCGTAAATGGCGATACCCGTGCCCTCGTAGGTCACCGGCACGTTGTGTAGGAAATACCACGTGTGCCCACTGCCGTCGCCCCAGCCGATGAATCCGTTGCCGTGCCCGAACATCCAGGCGAACCCCCAGGCCCAGAACAAAATGCCACACAAGCACGTATCCACCACGCCTTCGAGCAACACGTTCACGGCCTCGCGCGTCCGCGCAAACCCGGCTTCGAGAAACATAAAGCCCGCTTGCATGAAGAACACAAGGAACGCCGTGACGAGTACCCACATAGTATTCATGGGGTTGACGTACGGGGGGTTGTCTGGTGTCGGGGCCGGGGCAGCTACTGCGGCCGCCGTAGCCGCAGCTGGCGCGGTTGCGGTCGTGGCTGTCCCGGTGTCCGCATGAGCCTTGAGCGCCGCGCTGCCAAAGTAGGCAGAAACACCCAACATCACCAGGAAACACAATCCGAGTCCGAGCATCTTTCCGCCGAATATCGCGTAGAACAACCGGCGCTCCTTCGGGTCTCGCATTTTTGTCGTGAACTTTTTAATCATAATCTCTCTCGCTCTCCTATTTCTCCGAGGTTTCGGTTCTCACAGCGGGCTTTTTGTATAGAGTTGGCGACCCGCAATCCACCCTAGCGAAGGAACCAGGCTCGCATGGCAATCCAGCATTTGCAGCCCACGTGCCACGTGGTATATCTACAGGTGCAAATATCTATTGTGCAGACTATTACGATTTTCAATCCATGGGTAGATGAGGCCCGCTGTGGTCGAGAATTCACCATCGAGTTCATATAGTAACAGTTGTCAAGAAATAGTTGAGAGGTTTTACACTCTCTTTCAATGACGGGGATAGGCCCGTCATTTCTTCCAAAGAACTCTTCGACCGTTTTGTGCTTTTCCACACAACTCCCCCTACATGTCAGCGGCACTTCACGGGCATCGAATCGAAGAGGTGCGGCGGGACTATTCACGCCTTGGAACACTCACCGCTTGATTTTGTCCCGGGATTATGAAAAAAGGTTGACACTTCGATGGGGAAAAACCTTAAGATTGCCCTTGGTTCGGATCACGGCGGCCTCGAACTCAAGAATCAGCTTCTCGGTTATTTGCAGAGCCGCGGCTTTTTCGTGCAGGACTGCGGCACGCACAGCAAAGAGGCAGTGGACTACCCGCGCATCGCGTACACCGTCGCCCGGCTGGTGGCGAGCGGGATGTGCGACCGCGGGATCGTGGTGGACGGAGCGGGCATCGGGTCGGCGATGGCGGCCAACAAAGTCCGTGGCGTGCGGGCGGCAGCGTGTTACAGTGTCGCCCTCGCGAAGAATTCGCGGGAGCACAACGACGCCAACGTGCTGACGCTTGGCTCGGGCCAGACCAATTTTGAGACGGCCAAGCAGATCGTCGAGACTTTTCTGGCGGGTGAATGTGTTGAAGAACGGCATCGGAAACGGGTACAACTGATCAATGCAATCGAAAACGGACCCATTGAGACCGGAGCGCACCAGTCAACCTTGCTGGCCACGGTGGGAGAACCGCGCATGAGCGCCTCGCAGTCCGACCTCGAACGCATCGCCAAACGCGTCCAGGAGCTTCTCGCGTCCCAGGGGAATCCGCCGATAGCGGCGACGGTGTCCCGACCGGGATTCTCGCCCGCGCAAATTGCCCAACTCATCGACCACACGGTTTTGCGGCCGGACGCCACCAAGGCGGATGTTGAACAGCTTTGCCGCGAGGCGCGCCAGGCCAACTTCTATTCGGTTTGCGTCAATCCGACGTGGGTCTCGCTTGCGCGGCAGTTGCTCGAAGGTTCGAGCGTCAAAGTCTGTTGCGTGGTCGGCTTTCCGCTCGGCGCGCAACCGCCCGAAACCAAGGCGATGGAAGCGCGTGCGGCCATCCGCCAGGGCGCGAAGGAAATCGACATGGTGATCAACGTCGGCGCGCTCAAGAGCGGCGACGATGAGATGGTGTTGCGGGACATTCGCGGGGTCGTTGAGGCCTGCCGGGACGGCAGCGCGAAATGCAAAGTGATTTTTGAGACGTCGCTGCTAACCAATGAAGAGAAGGCCCGCGCTTGCGAGCTTTCCGTGAAGGCGAACGCGGACTTTGTGAAGACCTCGACCGGGTTCAGCTCGGGTGGCGCGACGGTGGAAGACGTGTCGCTGATGAGCCGGATTGTTAAGGACAAGGGCCTCGGCGTGAAGGCGTCGGGGGGAGTGCGGTCGCTGGCCGATTTGCTGAAGATGGTTGCAGCGGGCGCGACGCGCATCGGCACGTCAAGTGGGCTGAAGATTTTGAAGGAAGCCCGGGGAGAAGCCGTTTCGTCGGAAGGCGCGAAGTATTAGAGGATACGAAAGGATAAAACATGGCCGATCTACGCTCTTACATTTTTCTCGATAGCCTGCAGCCGCAGGTGGCGTCGTTTTTCGCCACGGTCTCGCAGGGCTTCCTGCCGATCGCGGGGCAGGCGTCGCTCTTCGTCGAGATTTCGCCCGGCATGGAGATCAACCGTGTCACCGACGTTGCGCTCAAGTCCACCAAGGTCACGCCCGGCATGCAGATCATCGAGCGCTTGTACGGGATGCTCGAAATTCATTCTGAGTCCCAGGCCGATGTGCGCCAGGCGGGCGCGGCCATCCTTCAAGCGCTCGATCTCAAAGAGGAAGGGCGTTACAAGCCCCAGATTTTCAGCAGCAGCATCATCCGTCGCATTGACGATTATCATACAATGCTCATCAACCGCACGCGTCATGGCAACATGATCCTGCCCGGTCATACGCTCTTCACGATGGAGTGCGCGCCGGCGGCGTACGCTGCGTTTGCGGCGAACGAGGCGGAGAAGGCCGCGGAGATAAACATCCTGGAAATCCGCGCGTTCGGCAGCTTCGGCCGCATCTATCTCGGGGGCGACGAAAAGGACATCGATGTCGCCGCCAAAGCCGCCGAGCAGGCAATCAACAGCGTCACGGGCCGCGAGATGAAGGGCAGTGGCGGCGGTTAGACCGCAACCAACAATTTGAACCGATCACAAAAAACGTAAGGAGATCCGCACATGGCAGATGCATTAGGTTTGCTCGAAGCACGTTCCTTCGCCGCGATGGTGGAAGGGGCCGACGCGATGGTGAAAGCCGCCAAGGTTGAACTCGTGAGTTACGAGAAGACGGGCGGCGGTTACGTTACGGCGGTCATTCGTGGCGATGTCGCCGCGGTGAAGGCCGCGACTGATGCCGGGCGCACGGCGGCCAGCCGCGTGGGCGAAGTGGTGGCAGTCCACGTCATCGCGCGTCCGCACGAGAACGTCGACACCGTCGTCCCGCTGGGACGTGGCAACAAAGCTGCCAAGAAATAACAATTCACTCCGTGGACTGCCGGTCGTTTGCGCCAACGCGGCGGCCAGCAGTCTCACTGGGAGTTTTTGCTTATGAATCTTGGCAAAGTTGTCGGCACCGTCGTCGCCACGCGCAAGGAGTCCAGCATGGACGGGTTGAAGTTCATGCTGGTCAAGCACGTCGATCCCGAAGGCAAAGAAACCGGCGGGCAGGTGGTGGCCGTCGATGCGGTCGGCGCCGGTCCTGGCGAGTTGGTGTTGATTGCCACGGGCAGTTCGGCGCGCCAGACCCTCGCCACGAAAGACCGGCCGTGCGATGCGGTCATCATGGCCATCGTGGACAGCTGGGAAATCGGCGGCACCGAGAAGTATCGAAAGGATTAGTGCGCCATGGCAGGACTTAGCGAGCAGGAAATCGATCTTATCGCGCAACGCATCGTCGCCGACCTCACGGGACGCGGCGGCGCGTCCGCACCGGCAGCCTCATCCTCGTCGGCTTCTGCTTCCGCGCCGTTGCGGGACATCGGCATCTTCGACACCATCGACGAAGCGGTCAAGGCGGCCAGCATCGCCTTTTGCCAGTTCGACCAGCAGGGCTTGAAGAAGCGCAATGAGATCATCGCTGCGATTCGGCAGTCGATGCGGGAACATGGCAGCGCGCTGGCGCGGATGGCGCACGAAGAAACGGGGCTCGGGCGTTACGAGGACAAGATCCTCAAGAACCAACTGGTCACCGAGAAAACGCCCGGCACGGAAGATCTACTCTCTCACACTGTTACCGGTGACGATGGCTTGACGCTCACCGAGCCGGCGCCGTTTGGCGTTATCGGAGCCATCACGCCGACGACCAATCCGACTTCGACGATCATTAATAATACGATTGCGATGCTTTCGGCGGGGAATGCGGTGGTGTTTAATGTCCACCCGAACGCCAAGCGGTGCTCCTGCCATAATGTTGCGCTCATCAATAAGGCTGTCGTTGCTGCTGGTGGGCCGCGCAACCTGATTACCTGCGTGGCGAACCCGACGGTCGAAAGCGCGCAGGGATTGATGAAGCACTCGGGCGTGCGCCTCGTTGTCGTTACGGGCGGCGGTGGCGTTGTGCAGGCCGCGATGGCGAGCGGCAAACGCGCCATCTGCGCCGGGCCCGGCAATCCGCCCGTGGTCGTGGATGAGACGGCGGACATTGACAAGGCCGCGCGCGACATCGTTTTTGGCGCGTCCTTCGACAACAACATTATCTGTGCTGATGAGAAGGAATGCCTCGTCGTTTCCAGCGTGGCGGACCAGCTTATCAAGGCGATGAGTTACAACGGCGCGTACTTGATCACGAAGGAACAACTGGCCGCGGTCGAGAAGGTGGTGTTCAAGCAAACCCATGGCCCGCGGCAGGAAGCGGACATTGACCGCTCGCTCATCGGCAAGAGCGCGAGCGTCATCCTGCAGAAGGCGGGCATCCGTTGCGACGACAGCATTCGTCTCGGTATTTGCGAGGTGGACCACGATCATCCCCTGCTCTGGACCGAACAGATGATGCCGATTTTCCCGGTCACGCGCGTGCGGGACGCCGACGAGGGCATCGATTTTGCGATGCAACTTGAGCATCCGCGACGGCACACGTTCGTCATGCATTCGGACAATCTTTCGAACCTTAGCCGCATGGCGCGCGAGTGCAACGCCAGCATCTTCGTCAAGAACGGCCCGTCGCAGGCGGGGCTTGGATTCAAGGGCGAAGGTCCCACGTCGTTCACCATCGCCAGCCCCACGGGCGAAGGCATGACGACCCCGAAGAGTTTTTCACGCTGGCGGCGCTGCACGCTGGTCGGCGCGTTTAGAATTGTGTGAAGAAATACCCCGCCATCGCGGTTATCGAATTCAGCAGCATCGCCGACGGTCTCTATACGTCTGATGCGATCCTGAAGAAGGCGCCCATTGCCATGATCAAGGGTGGGACGGTCAGCGGCGGTCGCTATCTCACCATCTTCGGCGGCACGACAGGCAGCGTTGGCGAATCACTCAGCGAGGCGCTTGTCATCGGCGCCGGCAGCGTGCTGGACCACGCGTTCCTGCCGGATGTGCATGCGAAGATTCATGATGCGATGTTGGGCAAGCGGACCAATTCCGAGCAAGGTTCGGTGGCTATTTTGGAGACGGATACGATTGCCGCCAACGTCCGCGCCGCGGAAGTCGCTATCAAAGGGACGGACGTGAATTTGGTCGAGTTGCGGCTTGCGGAGTACGAGATGTCGGGCAAAGCCATCAGCCTGTATAGTGGTGAGTTGGAGGAAGTCCAGTCGGCCATGAATATCGCCAGCGATTTCCTGCGCGGACGGCAGGCTTTCACGCATTACCGCATCATCGCGCGTCCTCATGAAGCGCTCGCCAAACAACTTGATGACACGACGCGGTACCTCGATGCCAAGTTGCACGAACTCGAAGGCGAGGAGGCGTCGTAATGCTGTTGGGCAAGGTCATCGGTACGCTCACGCCGTGTGTCGTATACACGGGACTCGAAGGCGTCCCGATGCTCTGGATTCAGCCGCTCGATAAACAGGGCCAACCGAAGGGCGAACCTGTCGTCGCCTGCGATGGCACGCGCATGGCGGGGCCTGAAGAGTTGGTGTATTACGAAGGCGGACGCGAGGCGGCGATGCTGCTGGAGCCGTGGTTTGTGCCTGTCGATCACGCGATCGTCGGAATTGTGGATGAATTGCATGCGGAATAGGAATGAGGCAAAGACCCCTCACCTTAATCCTCTCCCCCAAGGGGAGAGGAAATCGATGTCGAACGGATTGGATCTAAGATGATCATCGGCACTGTCAGGGGCAATATCGTTTCGACGATCAATCATCCGTTTTACGACGGGAAGAAGTTGATGATCGTCGAGAAAGAGGATTTCGCTGGGAAGGCTGGCGGCTATCTCATCGCCATCGATGGCGGCGTGGGTGTCGGCGTCGGCGAGCGCGTGTTGGTCATCGATGAAGGCAATTCCGCGCGACAGATCGTAAAAGACAGCAAGGCGCCGCTACGTTCCATCATTGTGGCGATAGTTGACCATGTCGAAGCCATGACGTAAGTTTGGTGCGTTGTGAGGTTTGACGTAACAGTGGAAGCTGGCGGTGACGGCTTCGTGGCAGAGTGCGAAAGCATGGCTTGCAGCGCCCAGGGCCTCAGCCCCACCAACGCTCTCGACTCCCTCCGCGACGAGATTCGTTATCGCCTCGAACTCTGCCCCTGCACCACGGTCAATGACGATTACGTCGAATTGAATGTTGTCTCAGCGCTGTGATCTGCCTCTCGATTGCGTTTGCTGCGACCGTCTTAACTTCCACGCTTCCACTTCGTCCTGGGTCGCTGGCATAGGCCATACCGCATCGCGGCCGTCCCACATCCGAGAACCCGTCCTTGGCGGCAAGGGATTCGGGTCGCCTCCATTATCGACACCATCATCGTTCACGGAATACAACGTGAAAGTTCCGTCCGCGTTCAGACTGTAGTGTAGCGGCTTACCATCCATCCAATCATGCGGCAGCGCCGGCAGAAACTCAGGCACGAGAAGCGACAGATTGGCTGGGTAAGTGCCGGTACGCAGTTTGTAGCGGTTGAGGGCAACAGCAGCGACTGTCATCTCCCGTAACGTTTCATATTGGACGGCTTCATGGATCTGGGTGTACGCACCATAGCTCGTGCCGTAAAGCAGATAACGCCACTGATTATAGTGCGTCCATCGACGCTCGGGCTTTACCGACCAAGCTGTCAATGACTTTCGCATGACTACCTCTCGCGCTCCGTCCACGTTGTCTTGCCATTGACGCAAAGCGTGGAGCTCGTCCTGCTGTTCCCACGCAGTTCGCCACACAAACCAGTGGACTACCGACGTCAACCAGTCCTTCCAGTTTTCCAACTCGCCCTTTACTCCGCTTTGCAAATCTTCCGACCCATAACTGCTTAACCCCACGCAAGAGAGTGCGTACGCGAGAAAATCAGCCCAATCCAACCGTCGATTTCCGCCAGAGGAGCAATAACCAACCACGTCTTTGAGCGCGACACGATCATAAACTCGCAGGGATGTCACCCTCTCCACTTCCAAGCTTGGGACATAATCAGGTAGGCATCCCGCGCCTTGCCAGTCTTCCTGGAGCCTCGCCAACTGCTGGTCCGTCAAACCTTCAGATTGGAGGGCCTCCCACGTCACGTGTAGTCCAAGATTCGCCGTACGCAGGCGCAAAACCTGTACGCCAACCATCCGCTCGTCCTTCTGGAGCCGCACCAACGCCGCAAGTGTCGTGATATCGTCCAACGCGGTGTTCAGATTCCCGCGATGCAATGCTTCCATCGCAGACGCCGCAAGCCATTCCCGTAAGTGCCGTATCCTTTCCAGATGAGGCAACTGCTTGTCCAGGTCTCTTGTGTAATCCAGCTCGATGCCGAGCAACGGTTGACGCGCCGCGACTCTGGCGTTTTCCAACGCATTGCTGACAGCGGCAAGGTTCTTGGTCAGCTCATCCCAACTGCATGTCGGCGGTAGCGTTGGGACATAGGGCTGTTCCTCCACCTCTCCGGGCCTCGATCGATTCTCGCCAGAAGGGATTACAGGAGGTGACGGTCGCCGGTCTGTAAGTCGTTCTTGCAGGTGCAACACCTCCCTGCGTCCTGCAGAAGTAAATATCGGTATGGCGAGTCCATACCAGCCCAAGGGGTTGGCCTTGGAGTTAGTGATAACTTCATCGACTACTGCCAACAATGCGGGTACGCCGTTGCCTCCCGCAGGCGGCTTCGGCAAATCAATTTCTCCCAGCGCCAACTTCTCGCCTTTGGCGCGGAGTTCGGCTTTGTAACGGGCGAGTAGGATGCGGCCACGGATGTTTTCTTCGAGGATGAAGGCAACGAGGACCACCAAAAGGACGAGCACGGATTTCCAAACCCAGCGCAGGATTACTCGGAACTTTTTCACGGTTGCTTCTCTGCCGTGGCTTGCTGGCCGCTCATGGGCGTTGTTATACTCTGCGGTTGTGAAGCCAGCGCCAGACTACCAGCAGGCGGAGGTGCTGCCAAGTAATGAAGCAGCGAGTGGCAGTGGGCGCATTCCACGTCATGTCCTGATGGCGGCGCTCATTCTCGGGCTGGTCACGGTGGCGATCTTTGCGCGGACTTGGAACCACCAGATGCTTTACTGGGATGACGACGAGAATGTGTTGCAGAATCCGCTTGTGGTGATGCCGGTTGCGGCGGGGTTCAAATTGATTTTCACCGCGCCGTTCTCCACAGATTACTATCCGCTCACGTACATCAGTCTTGCGCTCGATCATTGGGTGTGGGGTGGGCACTTTTTTGGATATCACGTGACGCAAACGTTGCTGCACGGGTTGAACGCGTTTCTGGTCGTGTTGCTGGTGTGGCGGTGGACACGAGTGTCGGAGGTCGCGGTGCTGGCGGGCGCGTGGTTCGCGTGGCATCCGGTGCAGGTTGAAACCGTCGCGTGGATCGCCGAACGCAAGAACGTGCTCGGCGCCTGCCTGTTTCTGCTGGCTTGGCTGGCGTATTTGCGGATCGACGAGTCAGACGAGAAGTCGTCCTCTGCGACCCGCTGGAGAGTTGTGGCATTGGTGCTCTTCATGCTTGCGGTGCTGGCACACGCCCTGGTAATCGTCATGCCCGCGTTGCTGCTGCTTTATGAAATGTGTTTGCGTCGGCGAAAATTCTCCGCGGCGTTGCGACGGACGTGGCTGTTTTTTGTGCCGGCCGGTTTTGCGGCCCTGATGCGGGTACTCGGGCATGCAGGATCCGGTCAACTGTCGAGTCCGTTTCGAAACTTGTCGGAGGGGGTTTTGACGATGACCAAGGTGGTCGGCGAATATCTCGACGCGCTGTTCTGGCCCGCGCGGTTGAGCAATCATTACACCGTGACGGCGGTGGATAGCATCGGCAATCCGGGCGTTATGGTGACCTTATTGTGGTTGGTGGCGTGGGCAGTTCTGGCCTGGCGCGGGCGAACGTTGCGGCGTTGGACCATTTTTGCTCTCGCGTGGTTCCTGATCTGTCTTGCGCCCGTGTTGCAGATCGTGCCGCATCCGACGCTGCGCGCGGACCGGTACCTGTACCTTGCGGCGCTCGGGATTTTTGTGCTGGTCGCAGAATGGTTGGAAAAGAAGCGTGTCATCCTTATTCTCGCCGGGCCGCTGACGGGCGTTTGCCTGATTGGGTTGACGCTGGCGCGCATCCCGGACTGGCACGACCCGAAAGCGTTGTGGAGCGATTGTGTCCGGAAGAATCCGCGGTCGGCGGTGGGTTATTACAGCCTCGCAGGAGTGTCGATCATGGAGCAGGACTGGCCAACGGCGGAGGGTTACCTGGAAAAGACCGTCGCGTTGAAGCCCAACTTTGCTGAGGCGCATGCGCGCCTTGGCGAGGTCTATTTGATGGAGAACAAGGAAGCGGGGGCGCGGGAGGAACTGCAACGGGCCCTCGCCTTGAAACCCCAACTCACGGCAGCACGCCACGACCTGATGCTTCTTGAACAACGCCATCCATAACGAGTTCCTTCCGCTGCCGAGCGACGCGGCCCTGCGAATTGCGTGGCCGACGCCGAACCATTTTCTGTTTGATGCGCCGGAGAAGTTTTTCGCGCGCACGCGCGTGAATGCTGATTATGGGAAACCGGGATGGACGCGCGACTGCGGGAAGCGGCTTCATCGCGGGTGTGACATTGCGCCGGTCAAGGTTACGGCGACGGGAAAGAAGACGCTGGTCGTCTTTACGGATTGCGCCACGAACAGCGATTTTGAAAGCGAAGAGCCTACCTTCGTGCCGCATGATGACGTGTTTTGCGTGTTCGATGGACGCGTTGCGGAAGTTGTGGAGGACGAGAACCTGTCGGACTTCGGCAGGCACGTTGTCGTAGAGCATGTTTGGCCGAGGAGTGGGGAGAAGTTTTTCACGTTGTACGCGCATCTGGCGGAGATCAGTATTGCAGGTTCGGCAGTGATAAGCGGTCAACGGATTGGGAAGATGGGTCAGACTGCTCGTAGCGCTGATGCGCGCAGCTGGATGGCGATTGCGCCGCATTTGCATTTCGAAGTGCGGGATGTAAACAAGCAATCATTTGATCCGGTGGAGTTTCTCACGAAATTCCTTCCTGATCGGCAGGCGTAGACCGCCGCTGCAGGTTTCCTGTCACCTGTTTGGCTTTTCCCGCCTCTTATACGGCGTTATGATGTCAACCGACGCAAGATCCGCCATGGAACGCAATGATACGGAATTGGTATCGCAAAGCCTGCACGGCAGCCGTGAGGCTTTCGGGCGAATCGTGGAGCAGTATCAGTCATTGATTTGTTCCCTCGCCTACAGCGCCACGGGCAGCCTGACGCAAAGCGAGGACCTGGCGCAGGAGACGTTTGTCATTGCCTGGAAGCAACTGGGGCAGTTGCGTGAGCCGGAAAAATTGCGGTCCTGGCTGTGCAGCATCGCGCGGTCGGTCATTAGCGGCGCCCGACGGCAGCAAGTGCGTGAGCCGGCGCATGGGGCGGAAACGTTGGACGGTATCCAGGAAAGCATGGCCACCGAACCCCTGCCCTCCGAGCACGCGATCAGTCGCGAGGAGGAAGCGATTCTTTGGCGATCGTTGGAAAAGATCCCCGAACTCTACCGCGAACCGCTCGTGCTTTTTTATCGGGAACACCAGTCCATCGAGTCCGTGGCGACAGAATTGGAATTGTCCGAAGACGCGGTGAAGCAGCGATTGTCGCGGGGCCGCAAGTTGCTGACGGAAGAGGTGACGGCGTTTGTGGAAGGCACGTTGCAGCGGACGAATCCCGGCGAGGCGTTCACGCTGGGCGTACTGGCCACGCTGCCGGCCATGACAATTTCCGCTAAAGCGGCGACGGTTGGCGCGGCGGCCAAAGGCGCGGGCTTGATGGGTTTGCTTGGCGCTGTTCTAACTCCGCTGTTGGCTTTTCTAAATCTTTTCGGGATTTGGCGCCTGAGCCACAAGGCGGCGCGTTCGGACCGCGAACGTAACATTTACAAGATTTTTTTCCCCGTGCTCGCCGGCAGTATCGTCGTAGTCATTTTGCTGACGAGCCTGCTGATGTCTCACGGCGACTCCTTCATCAAAACAAATCCTTCCTTGTTCGCCGGTTTGATGACCGGGTTGATTTTGGGTTATCCGCTGCTGCTCATTCCGTTTTGCATCTGGTTTTATCGTGCCGTAAGAAAATTGGCCCCGGAACTGCCGCCGGCGGAAGTCGTGACCAGACCGGGGAATTCCGTCTGGGAATATCGCAGCCGCTTTCAACTGCTCGGCCTGCCGTTCATTCATCTCCGCACTGGCGGCTGGCAAAGCTGGCCCGTGAAAGAATTGAAACCGGTAAAGGCCTGGATTGTCGTCACCGATGGCGTCGCGTTTGGCGCATTATTTGCGTATGGCTCCGTGGCGGTGGCGCCCATCAGTATCGGCGCTTGCGCCGTTGGTCTGCTTTCCTATGGCGCCATGGCTGTCGGCGCTCTCGCGGTTGGTGGGTTCGGTTTTGGCATTTGGGCGTTCGCCGGTTTTGCATTTGGCTGGCAGGCATCCGCCGGCTGCGCCATCGCGTGGAACACAGCGTCGGGTGCCCAGTATGCCATCGCCCATCAGTACGCTCTCGGCCCAATTGCCCACGCGGCACAGGTGAACAACGAATTCGTCAGGCACCTAGTGAAATCGAGTCCGTTTTTTCGGGTTTGCTGGATGATTGTGCCCTATTTCTTCTGGCTGATGTGGATTTGGGCGATTCCGCTGATGATTTCCATGATTGTTCAGTGGCGGGTCATTGCGGGCAGACGTCTACTACAGCGGTCAACCACGCGTTAGATTCAGAGAAATATCCCTATGAAAATCACTTTCATGGCCCTTGTCCTCACTGTCAGCCTCTTAACAGCAATTCCTCTCCCGGCACGGGCCGGCGAGGCGTCTGCTAAACCTTCCTTTGCCGTCAAAGTTACCGGCAAAGGCGCACCGGTAATTCTTATTCCCGGTCTCTCCTGTTCCGGTGCGGTCTGGGATGGCACCGTCGAGCATCTCAAGGATCATTACCAGTGCCACGTGCTGACGCTTGCGGGCTTCGCCGGCCAGCCGCGTATTCCGGCTCCGTTTCTCGAGACTGTCCGCAATGACCTTGCCGTTTATATCCGCGACCAAAAACTCGACCATCCCGTCATCATCGGCCACAGCCTTGGGGGTTTCCTCGGCCTCTGGCTCGCTGAGCACAATCCCGATCTCACGGGACCGCTTATCATTGTCGATTCGCTGCCGTTTCTGCCGGCCAGTTTCACGCCCGGGGTCACGGTGGAAACCGTCAGGCCCTTGGCGGAAACAATGCGCGCTGGCATGGCGGGCGCTCCCTCGCAGTTTGTTTCGAATTCTACGCCGCAGGTCAGGATGATGGTGACCAAGCCGGCTGATTTCGACCGCATCATGTCCTGGGTCAAAATTACCGACCCGCTGGCTGCCGGCGACGCCGTGTTCGACTTGTTCAGCCATGATCTGCGTGATGATCTCGGCCAGATCAAGTCGCGCGCGCTTGTACTGGGAACGTGGATCGCCTATAAAGACTATGCCACTCGCAAGGAGACCGGGAGCAGAATCCGCCAGCAGTACACTCAACTCAAGGACTGCAAAATTGTCATGGCCGAGACGCGGCATTTCATCATGCTCGATGATCCGCCATGGTTTTACCAACAGGTGGACGCGTTCCTTGCCAAGCCGGGTCGAAATCAAGTCAGCTACCGCTGAAAAGCTGATCGCAAATTTTACGCGCGGCGGATGTCTGTCCCCTTTTGCCATGCAGCATCACTCCGAGTAGCGGGACCTTGCAGAGTTTTGGCAGGACGCGAATGTTCGTCTTTTCAGCCAAGCCTTGGCGACCACCCACGGTGTCGTTGAGCACGAGACCGGCGATCTTCAGGCCATGCGCGTTGGCCTGATGGGCGGTCAGGAGAGTGTGATTGATGGTTCCCAAGCCGAGGCGGGCGACGATTACGATTGGGAGTTTCAACGCTTTCGCGAGGTTGGCGACGAAGTAGTTTTCGCGGATCGGGACGAGAAGGCCCCCTGCCCCTTCGACGAGGACCACGGAATAGTCGCCAGCCAGTTGCTGGTATGTACGGAAGATCTTGCGGAGGTCGATCGACTTGCGCTCAAGTTTTGCGGCGACGCTGGGGGCGAGTGGATGACGGAGATAAATGGGGTTGATCACGTCGAGTGGTTGCTCGTGGTCCATGATTGCGGCGTAGATTTCGGCGTCGTGGCGTCCGCCTTTGCCACAGGCAATCGGTTTGAATGCCGCCGCACGCACGCCGCGCCGCCGCAACTCTGTCAGGAGCGCCGCGGTGACGTGTGTTTTGCCGACGCCGGTATCAGTTCCCGTGATGAAGAGGTTTCGTCGCATCGGTTCCGGGTTCGAGTGTTCTCGCGCAGGCGGCCACGGCCAGGACAGACAACAGTGGAATGATGGGATAGCGATACCGGCTGTTTCCCTCGGAACAGACACTGAGCGCGAGGAAGTACAATACCAGCACCGTCACGACGGCAAGCGCGCGTGTGTGTCGGATCGATCCGCAGATTGCCAGCACCACGAGCGCCAGCATGTACCCTGTGCCAGCCATCAGCCGCCATCGGGGTGTCGGTTGGAGATCGCGCAGGAAGGCATCCAGGGTCCGCTTTCCCGGCCCCAACAGCGTTTCAGCCGTGCCTTTCACAATTTCCGGCAACCGCCGCCAAGGTTTTGCGCCAAGCGTCTCGTAGATGACCTTCGCCTGCTCCCGCTGGGTCTTCTCGAAGGCCTCGCGTCCGTCAAAAAACTCAAGCGAGCCGGTGCGCTCAAGCAATCGCGCGCGTGCCACGTCCGTGGACACACCGGTTCGTTCCGCTTCGAGGCGGGCGGCCCACCCGGTCACGGTGGAGTTTTGCGCCGACAAACTGTAGAACCAGTGGCCGGTCAGCGAAGCATTTCTGGCCATCCATAATCCGATCAACGGCAAAAATCCGATGAGAAACAGGGCGACCGGCCGCCAGCGCATTCGCCACAAAAACGCTACGGCCAACACCACCAGCGGCAACCACAACCCGATGGCTCGGCACAACGTCGCCAGCGCCCAGACCACGCCGCAGAGGCACCAGGCAGAATTCTTCTCGCGACGCCAAACCAGCGCACAGACACCCACCAACAAGAACAAGGTGAACAGCGCTTCCGCCATGACCAGGCACGAGCGCATAACGGAATTGGGTTCCAGCGCTGTTATTAATCCGGCGAGCATCGCCGCTCCCGGCCTCAACCATCGCGAGGCCATGACCACCGTCAACGCGCAGCCGATCGCCGCGAGCACGCAGTTGGCAGCGAGCAGCACGCCGAGACGGTCACCGAAGATCAGCATCAGTCCGGCCAAGAACGCCGGATAGCCTGGCGGGCGATTGATGTCCGGTAACTCACGCCCATCGGGTGCCGCGGCGACGAAGCCTTTTCCCAGGGCCATGTTTCGTCCGAGTTCACGGTAGAGATCCGGGTTCTGGTCCGGTCGCAACTGAGGTAGCATGAATAGCACGACGCCCAGACGCACGAGGAGCGCGACGACAAATACGATGAGAGCCGGGCGCAGGTTCATAACAGCGAGAGCGGATCGACGTCCACCGTGGCGCTCACGTCATTCGGCATCTTGATCGCGGTGATGACCTTGCCAACGGCTTCGACCAGCGGCAGAATCTGCGCGCTGCGCATGACGATTTGGTAGCGGTACTGGTTTTGGACTTTTGCGAGGGGCGCGGGCGTCGCCCCGCCCATTAAGACCTTGAGGTCGGCGGTCTGTTTCTCAAATCCCCGGGCCAATGCCTCCGCGACGAATTTGGCCTTTTCCTCGCTGCGGCTGCGGACGGTAACGCAGACCATGCGGGTGGCGGGCGGGTATTGCAGTTCCTGGCGAGTTTCGATTTCTTCTTCGTAGAAGCCGAGGAAGTCGTGTTGCCGGGCGTATTGAATGGCGGAATGAAACGGCGTGAAACTTTGCACGACGACTTCGCCCTCGACATCGCCACGGCCGGCGCGGCCGGCGACCTGGACCAGCAGTTGGAAGGTACGTTCCGCGGCGCGGAAATCGGGCATGTGCAGGGCCATGTCGGCGTAGATGATGCCGACGAGTGTTACGTTTGGAAAGTGCAATCCCTTTGCGATCATTTGGGTGCCGACGAGGATGTCGATTTTGCCCACGCGGAAGTCGCCGAGGATTTCGCGGTAGAGCGACTTGCGTGTCATCATGTCGGAATCCATGCGCTGGACGCGGGCCTTCGGGAATGTTTTTTGGATCGAGGATTCCACTTTCTCGGTTCCCATGCCGCCGTATTTGATAGCGGGATCGCGGCACTCGGGACATTTGTCTGGCACGCGGCTGACAAATCCGCAGAGGTGACAGAGCAACTGCGCGGCCTTGCGGTGGTAGGTGAGCGACACGCTGCAGTTCGGGCATTTCGCCACGTAACCGCATTTCGGGCAGAACATGTGGGTGGCGTAGCCGCGACGGTTGAGGAAGAGGATGACCTGCTCTTTTTTGTCGAGGCGCGCCTGGATCGCGTCGCGGAGTTTGCGAGAGAGAACGAACAGACCTTTTTGGCGAATCATTTCCTGGCGCATGTCGATGATGCGCATGAGCGGCATTTTCTGATTGTCGACGCGCGAAGGCAGAGAGGTCAGGGTGTAGCGACCGCGCTGCGCGTTATAATACGATTCGAGCGCCGGGGTGGCGGAGCCGAGCACGACGGCGGCGTGTTCGATTTTGCCGCGCATGACAGCGACGTCGCGCGCGTTGTAACGCGGGGCTTCCTCCTGTTTGTAGCTCGTCTCGTGTTCTTCGTCGACGACGATCAGGCCGAGGGCCTGGACGGGCGCGAAGACGGCCGAGCGCGGGCCGATGACGATGTGGGATTGGCCATCACGAATCTTGTGCCACTGGTCGTGGCGCTCGCCGGCGCTCAGGTTGCTGTGGAGGACGGTGACTTCCTGATTCTGGAAGCGCGCGCGGAAACGTTCGACGGTTTGCGGGGTGAGCGCGATTTCGGGGACAAGGACGATGGAGTCCTTGCCCTGGTGGAGCGTGTGTTCGATGGCTTGGAGATAGATTTCCGTCTTGCCGCTGCCGGTCACGCCATGGATGAGGATGGGTTTCTCGGGGTTGTCGATGGCGGCGTTGCAGAGTTCCAATGCCTTCTGTTGGTCGGCTGTGAGGACCAAGGATTCGGAGGGGAGAAAGACCTCGCCGGCGAACGGGTCGCGGTCGTCGATTTGCTCGCTGAGGTGGACGTAGCCTTTCTCGGCGAGCTTCTTGACCGTGGCGGCGTCGGTGTCGGCGAGTTTCAACAGCTTGAAGAGGAACATGCCCGGAGATTTCTGCAAAATCTCCAGGGCACGGGCTTGTTTCGGGGCGCGCTTCTTGAGTTTGGCGAGGTCGTCTGGGGAAATCTTGCCGGGCTTGACGTACTGGCGTTCTTTCCAACTGATCTTGCCCTTGCGCACCACTTCGGGCAGGGCGCATTTCACGCAGAGTTCGACGGGACAGCAGTAGTACTTGCCCATCCAACGGGTGAGTTCGAGGACTTTGTCGCCGAGCAGCGGTTTCTTGCCGATGACGTCGCCGATTTCTTTCAGGTGCGGGTACTGTGAATTGTTCGCGAGGCCGACGACGTAGCCTTGCGCAGTCCTTTTGCCGAACGGGACGGCGACGCGCGAGCCGATCTGGACCGTGCCTGCCAGATGCGACGGGATGCGGTAGTCGAATTCGCGGTCGAGGGCGAGGTCGACGACGATACGTGCAATGGAACCGGTCACAATGGAATAATACAGAAGTTGTGGGGGATTTCCGATTTTTGATTTTGGATTCTGGATTGGAGGAGTAAAATGGGCGGGAAGTGAGGTGACGGCATCCGCCGTCGCTAAAGCTATGGCGCGACTCGGGAACAGTATATCGAGAAAGTGAGGTCCCTCGTGATAAAAGCAAAAATCATTGGTTTTGCGGCAACAAAACATCCGGTGAAGGCGCGGGCGTTCTACGAGAAGACGTTGGGGTTGAAGTTTGTGAGTGATGATCCGTTTGCGATTGTGTTTGATGTGAATGGGACAATGTTGCGGGTGCAGAAGGTGCCGGAACTGGAACCGGCGGGGTATACGGTGTTGGGGTGGGAGGTGGCGGATATTCGGGCTGAGGTGGAGGGGTTGGTGAAGAAGGGTGTGAAGTTTGAGCGGTACGAGTTTCTGGAGCAGGATGAGTTGGGGATTTGGGTGAGTCCGGCGGGTGGTAAGATTGCGTGGTTTAAGGATCCGGACGGGAACATACTTTCATTGACGGAGTTTAAGTGATGAGGGCGGGTGGACGGCAGCGAGATCCCTCGACAAGCTCGGGATGACGGAATCGGAAGTGCGCGGACGGCGGGCTGGGCCAGCCCGCCCTACCGACGACACGG